>JANLQJ010000088.1:0-3812 GCA_031367715.1 Hyphomicrobiaceae bacterium
CCTGTTCGAGTACGATCCGGCTTTTTTGGCAACGGGCCTGCAGATCTCACCGTTCCAGCTACCAACGCGATCCGGCGTGATGATCGACGACAGCAAAGTCTTTGACGGTCTGTTCGGGGTGTTCAACGACAGTCTGCCCGACGGTTGGGGGCGACTTCTGCTCGACCGCGCGGTCGAGCGCCTCGGGATCGCGCGCCAGGAACTGAGCCCGCTCGATCGTCTGACGCATGTCGGACGGCATGGTATGGGCGCACTCAGCTATGAGCCGGACCTCAGCGTCGGTGGCCGCGATCACGTCGTGCTGCAGCTGGATGCCATTGCCCGCGACACCGAAACCGTGCTCATGGGTGAGGAGGGGGCGGTCATCGAGACGCTCCTGAAGCTCAACGGCGCCTCCGCCGGTGCCCGTCCCAAGGTCGTGGCTCAGGTCAGCGCCGACAGGAAGCGGATCATTCACGGTCCCGCGACCTTGCCCGAGGGCTATGCGCACTGGATGATCAAGTTCCCGTCCACCCAGGATGACGCGACGGCTGGAGCCACCGAGTACGCCTACAGCCTCATGGCGCGCGCGGCGGGTGTCGCCATGGCGGAGACCCATCTCTTCACGGCCAGGAAAAAGCGGTTTTTCGGCATCGAGCGGTTCGACCGAGACGGCAATCGCCGCATCCACATGCACAGTCTGTCAGGATTGCTGCACGCGGATCACCGTGTGTCGTCGCTCGATTATGATGCCCTGCTGAAGGCAACCCAGATCCTGACCAAGGACGCAACCGAGGTCGAGCGAGCATTCCGCCTCGCCTGCTTCAATGTGCTCGCATACAACCGCGACGACCACGCCAAGAACGTCTCGTTCCTGCTCGATGATGCAAGCGGGCAATGGGCGCTTGCGCCGGCCTACGACCTGACCTTCTCGACCGGTCCAGGCGGCGAGCAGAGCATGACGGTCATGGGCGAAGGAAAGTCACCCGGCGTGGAGCATTTGGGCGCCCTCGCAAAGAAACATGACTTGAGACACGGTGCGACCATCCTTGCCGAAGTCCGGGCGGCTGTCGCGGACTGGTCGCGGTATGCCGATGTTGCGGGACTCGCGAAGAAGTCGATGAAGCTGATCGGCGATCGCATTGCGCCTCCTGCAGCGAAAGTCGCGAAGCCGAAGACGAAGTCCAAGCCCGCAGCAAAGGCAAAGGGGGCCGCAGGCGCGAAGATACCTGCCAAGCCTCAAGCGAAGCCTCGCAAAGGCCACCGTTGAATCTGCTGACGGCCAGAGTTGAGTGCGAAATGACTACGATGCGCCCGCGCGGGGGACTGATTGACAAGCCCTACGCGGGCGTCATCGAGCGCACCGGGCGCGGCAAGCTGATCCTGTCGCGGCGCTTCTACGCGCACCTCGGCGAGGCCGGCGTGCATACCCGCAAGGCCGGACTGGACCGCGACACCGAAAAGGAGTTGCTGTTGAAGCATCTGAAATCGGCAACTGCCGACGGGGCGCCGATGTCCGAACTCATGCAAGTCCTTCCGGACAAGAACCGTGATCATATCAAGCGGCTGCTGGAACAACTCCGCGTTGACGGCCAGACACATGTGACCGGCTCAAAGCGGACCGCACGCTGGAGGTTTGGACCGGCCTCGTAGCCCGAAACTTTGGGCGGGGAATGGCCGTGGATGTCTCAAAGCTTGAACGGTACGACGATCAACACATTGATATCAGTGTTTTTTTTGGGCGAAAAATTGGCGGGCAACAGCGCCAAGCGCCCCAAAACAGTGGTCTTGGATCTACGCTTTATTCCGTTCACACGTACACCCGCACAGTACTGCAATAGCCGTTGCGGGCCCCCGCTTTGGACCAAGATTCTGATTTCGCAGAAAAAAGAAGGCAGCGAATGGTTGCGGGGTCGATAGTGATGAGGACCATCATGTCGTGGGCGCCTTGCTCGGCGTCGGCGTCCGATCGATCTCATATCCGAGGCTTCGATACCCCGACTGCCGCTTCAGTGCCATGCGCGCCAGCAACGGAACGCCTGAATCAACGTAATCGTAGACGACGACCTCGCGCTTGGCGTGATGCTCGCGATGCAGCCGGCCGACGTACTGCGCGAGGGTGCCCCTCCATGAGATCGGCATGGTCAAGAACAGAGTGTCGAGGGAGGCGTCGTCGAAGCCTTCACCAAGGTAGCGGCCGGTCGCCAGGACGAGACGTTCCTCGGTGTCGGGTCGCTTCAGACGTTCGTCGGCGGTGCGCCGCTCGGTCGCGTTCATGCCGCCGTAGAGGACGACGAGGTTTCGCGTGAACTTTCCCAGCCGCGTGCGGAAGTATTCGAGATGGTCGCGCCGTTCGGTCAGGATCACCGGGCGGCGTCCGGCTTCCAGACTGAGTAGCACGTCATCGAAAATCAGATCATTCCGCTTCTCATCCTGCGCCAGCGCCGCATAAAGCGCCGTCATCAGCGATGGCCCCTGCGCCTCCTGATCGGGCCGGTTCTGAAATCCGGTCTCGCGTAGACGGACCTTGTGGGTGAACGACCGGGTCGCCGCCTGCCGATTTCGCGTCTACCCGGTAACGAACCGGCCCACATTGCATGAAGATGATGGGGTGATGGCCATCTTTGCGGGCAACCGTTGCCGACAGTCCGAGAACGTATCGCGCCTTGGTGCGGCGCGCGACCAACTCGAATCTGACGGCCGAGAGATGATGACACTCGTCGACGATCAGGTGGCCGTAGTCGGCCACAAGGTCGCTGACCTCACCGTTGCGCACGAGGCTCTGGATCAGCGCGATGTCGATCCGCCCCGTCGGCTTGCGCTTTCCGCCGCCGATCGTGCCGATGTCGCCGTCCTCCACGGACAGAAACGATTGAAGGCGCTCGCGCCATTGGTCGACGAGCTGGCGGCGATGCACGAGAACCAGCGTGTTGACACCACGCGCGGCGATCATGCGCGCGCCGACGACGGTCTTGCCGAACGCGGTCGTGGCGGCCAGCACGCCATAATCGTGGGGTTCGATCGCGGCGACGGCGGCCGCCTGTATGTCGTGCAGCGTGCCGAGAAATTTGAGGTCCAGTGGTCGACCAGCGTTGCGTTCGACTTTGAACCGCGCCGTGGCTCCGTTCAACTTGAGCAATTCGACAGCTTCATCGAGGCAGCCACGCGGCAGGCCGACGTGGCGCGGATGAAGCTCGGCACACGAGATGATGCGGGGCTTGCCGAAGGTTGGCAGCCGCATGGCCTGCGCGCGATAGAACTCTGGGTTCTGAAAGGCCGCGACCCGGACGAGCTGGGCCACCATCGACGACGGCAAGCCGGAACGGTCGACATAGACTTGATCGCCGAGCACGACATCGACGTGCGCGGGCATCGGCTCCTTGGAGGATTGCGCCTGGCGACGTCGCGACGGCGTCATCTTCCACGGCTCGTCCGCGTTCTCGTCATCGACGGGCAGTCTGACGCCCGTGGCGCCACCCGGAATTTCCGCCTCGATCTTCGCGATCACGGAGGAAACATCCGCAGACGCCATCCGGCGCTGAACCGAGAGAAACGCCCACTGGTCATCATGGGGCCGCAGATCATCATCGACGAACATGCTGTTCCCGAGTTCGCGCGCGTGGCGCTGCAATGGCAGGGCGATCAAGTTGCCAAAGCCGCCGCTCGGCATCGTGTCCTGGCTCGGAAAGAGGCGATCGTAGGACTTGAATCCGATCTCTGGCCGCCGGTTCATTGTTCTCGTCAGCAGCAATGTCCCGAGACGACGAGCTTCCGATGCCGTAACGGGCTCGGAGAAGAACAGCCAGACGTGACCGCCATTCCCGGAACGCGAC
>JANLQJ010000100.1:0-13061 GCA_031367715.1 Hyphomicrobiaceae bacterium
GCGGAGGTCTACGCCGATATCTGTTCGATTGTCGCAACCGGCCGCCTGAACGGCCGGACCGCACTGGCGGCCATCACCGAAGCCCTCGCCGCCGGAGCCGCAGTAGCAGCGGTTTCATAGGGCATGGGGTGAGCAGTTACCTACGAACGTCTCGGTGGCGCCACCGGCATCGCTAGTCTAGTGGACGACATAGTCGAGGCGCACATGAACAATCCGTTAATCAAGGCTCGCTTCTTGCCCTACCGCGAGAGGCCGGACATTGTTGCTAAAATAAAGCGCCATACGTGCAACTTCTTGGGAACGGGCAGCGGCGGGCCGGAGCAGTATAGCGGACGCAGCATGTTGGTTGCCCATCGCGGCATGAACATCAGCGAGCAAGAATACATGGCCGGAGTCGACGACATTCTGGCCACGCTCGACACACACAAGATCGATAACCAGACACGCAAGGACGTATTGGCGATCGTTTACTCGCTTGAGGGCGAAATCATCCGCGTCTAACTCTCGGCCTCAAGCGATTCCTTACCGATCAGATTGCAAGCGGTCGTCCACGCGAATCAGACGGCCATCATCGTGTCAGCATTCGTCCCCGCTTGTTACTCAAGGGGCAGTGCGATTGCCCAGAAAATCTGCGGGTCAGACTTTGACCAGCATCCCAGTCACATACATGACCAGTATGCCGGCAGCAAAGCCGCCGAGGCAGGCCGGCTTTAGCAGCGCAGCCGCGTTTCCCTCACGACGCACGACATAAGCTGCGACTTCGACGAGAACCTGCGCGATGGCGCCGGCGCCGATCCCAAGTGCAAAGGCGGCCCACTGTGGTGTCAGCGCCAGGCTGCCCGCCCAAATCCCGACGATGGCGGGCGCTCCGGCCAACAGCGCCAGACCTGCAAAGACAACGAGCGGCGGCCTCTGCCGCACTACCGGTGCTGCTATGCCGACGCCCTCCGTGACGTTATGCAAGGCGAAGCCCAACACAAGAAAAGTGCCGAGGCTAGCCGCGCCGGTTGCAAAAGCAGCACCAATCGCCAGACCCTCGCCGAAATTGTGCAGGCCGATGCCAAGCGCAATGTAAACGGCGAGCGCAAGTCCGCTCGGTACGCCGCGCTGCCGTCCGATCGCAACCAGCCCCAGAAAAGTCAGCAGTGCTGCGAGCACGACCATGACATGTCCCTGGAACGCCGCTGCGGCGGCCCCGGCAAACTCAAGTGCATGCTCGATTGTGTCGACAAGCAGAAACGTGAGCAGGCCGCCGGTAAGTGCAAGTGTGAAGGTCATGCCGTTGCTGCCAAAACGACGCAGCAGCGGGTAGAACATGAGCCCGATCGTTACCGGAAGAATGCCGACGAGAGCCCCGACCAGTGCCTGCGGCCTCATCTGGTTGGGATCCGGTGTGGGCGTTGCCACTGCCACTGCAATCTCATGCTCGAAAGTTACGCCGGTCCTGGTCACGACCTTCACGCGGTGCGCTTCGCCCTGCACCCAGGGATAGGGAATGTGGAGCCATGCGGTGGTGAACCGGGCAAGTCTGCCTGGGCTATCTTGTGTGAAGGTCCAATAGGCGTCATCAACCTGCACTTGCGCGATCGTCATCTGCTCGGAACCGCCTGCGCGCACGAGGAGATGAATGCCATCCTGGTCAAGCACGCGTCGCTCGAAGGTGAGTGCCTCAGTCGGCGGTGCGCCATTGCTGAAATACCGCAGTGGTTCGAAAAGAATCAGCCAACCCGCTGCAAGCCCAAGGAGAAGGATCGGAAGGGCGAGCCACCAGACCTCACGGAGCCGGAATGGTTCGCTGCTGTGATCGTCGAGCGGGCTCGGCATCGCAATTGGGCGATCCGTCATGTTGTCGCCTCCACGACATCGAACATCCCCATCCAGCCCAATTCGGCGAATTCGGACTGGTGCGCATGGAACATGTACGCGCCGGTCTCATGATCCTTGAATGTCAGTTCCAAAATTCCGCGCTGGCCTTGGCACTGCATGATCGTATCGATGGTCTTAAGCGTTGGCACGAGAGCGTCGTACCGTGGTCATAGTAATCGAAGAAATTTGCATGTAGATGTAGCGAGTTGATGGGGTCAAACTCGACCAAATTGACGAGATAGATGCGCACAGGCTTGTCACGCACAATGCGGATCGGCCGGCGGGCAAAATGGTGTGCGACGGTGTTGACGGCATAAAACTCGTTCTCGTTGTCAAAGTCGGTGTCGAAGGCGTTCATCACCATCACAAACTCTTGCCAGCTGAGGTTCTCTGGCGTGCCGAGGAGGCGGGAGCGGGCAACATCGGTGTGTTCGGGATGCCGCGCCGGATCGGGATCGATGATGAAGGTGCCGTACATGCCTTTGTGGATGTGCCGCTTCAGTGGCAGCGCATGACAATGATAGAGGTGGCAGCCGAACGGTTTGGCCTCGAACTCGTAGACGAATTCCTCGCCCGGTCCGACCAGTCCGGCGCCGGGCACGCCATCCATCCGGGCCGAATGAACGCCGTGGAAATGCATCGAATGGGGGTGAGAGCCGTGATTCCGAAAGAGGATCCGCACCCGTTCGCCCTCGGTCACGCGCAATGATGGGCCGGGGACACGCCCGTTGTAGGTCCAGGCGGGAAACAGCACCCCTGGGGCAATCTCGATTTCCTTGTCGATGGCCGTGATCTCGAAACTGCGCAGCTTGCGACCGTCCGGGAGATCGGACACGCCGCCGCGCTCCCAATCGGTCAACAGCGCCGTCGGATCAAAGCCGTTGCGAACATGGTCGACCTCGCCGACGGTGATCATGTTGCCGTGCACGTTGTGCAAGGTCGTGAAATCATTTGGATTGTTGTGTCTAGTGTGCGCAGCGACTTGCGAAACAGCGCTATTTGGCCGACTAAGTGCGCCGAACGCTGCGCCACCTGTGACGGCGAGCCCTCCGAGCAGTAAGCGCCGTCGGTCGGGTCGGCCAGTCAGCCAAGGCTGCACAAGCCAGTTTCGCATCGAGGCCTCCCATTTCACTTTGAAGCAAAAAGAGTCAACGTAGTCATTGGTACAATATTTAGCTGTTGCTAAATTTGTTGTCAACGACATCATTGGCTACGGTGCCGACATGGAGGACTGCGATGGCCACTGCCGACGAAACGGACGACTTAAGGCGTGTCCAGGCCGAGCGCTTTCAGCGCGTGCGTGACGCCCACCAAAACGAACTCGCCGAAGACTATGTGGAACTCATCGCCGACCTGATCGAAACAACGGGGGAAGCCCGTGTCGTCGATCTCGCTGGCCGGCTGGGCGTTGCAAGCGCGACTGTCAACAATGCGATCCAACGGTTGCAGCGCGACGGCCTGGTCACGACCAAGCCGTACCGATCGATCTTCCTCACCCCTCGTGGCCACGACCTGGCAGCCTTTGCCCGTGAACGCCACCGCATCGTGCGCGAGCTTCTAATTGCGGTAGGCGTCGATCCCGCCATTGCCGAAGCTGATTCGGAAGGGATTGAGCATCACGTGAGTGAAGCAACGCTGACAGCGTTCCGGGCATTTCTGGCGCTGCCCGCGGAATAGAAACCGCACCGGTCACGCCCCGTGTTGGCCGACATCGCAACGCCAGCATGGCATCGCCTGGGGAGCCTGTCCGGCATTCGATAGCAACAGATGGGATGCCGTAGCCAGGCGGCAAAGGCCAAGTGCGCTTTGTCAAAACGGACATCGGAAATTCCGATCAGCAGCGGTCGAGGTTTCGATTGGTAATGCCTTCTCTAAATCACCAGTTCCCTCTGAAGGGTTGAGGTAAATTTGTTTGCCTAGCAGCCCAGCGCAGAAGCGAAGGACATGAGAGAGAATAGATGATGGCCGCGATGGCCGCGAACATGCCACACAAGATGAATGTGCCGATGACGACTTTGCGGACCGGCACGCCCGAGATCGCAGCGCTGCGCGGATTGATGCCGACTGAAAAAATGCACAGGCCGGCGAGCGTCCGCGCCATCATAATATGGACGCCTAGCGCAATGACCGCTTTGATGATCACGGCGTACGTGATGCCGAAAATTAGCCACGAATTTGGCTTTCCCCCGCCGGAGCCTGCGCCTGTGACGGCAAGCGGCTTACTTGTTCATTTCCTTCCAGACGTGATAGCCCCACATCTCCTCGCGCTTGGTTTCGAGGTCAACCCGGCGCGCCGCGTCCGCGCTTGCCGCCCGAGCATTCTCCGCCGAGATAGGCGTCGTCCATCTCGACGCGGCCTGGGCTTCGAGTGCAGCGACGCGAGCGTTCAGCGGCACAATCAGCGTGATCCGTTCCGACTTGTTGAGTTTGCCAATCGGAGTGACGCGACCGGCTTGCGGTATTCGACGGCCATTCAGGCGACCCGCGCCAGGAAAGTGCGCAGACGCTCGTTCGACTGGTTGCCGAAGACGGCGTCCGGCTTGCCTTCGGCGGCGATCAGGCCCGTGTCGACGAAGACGACGCGGTGGCTGACCTCGCGCGCGAAGGCCATCTCGTGGGTGACCACGATCATGGTCATGCCGTCCTCGGCGAGCTTGCGCACGACAGTCAAGACTTCGCCCACCAGTTCAGGGTCCAGCGCCGAGGTGATCTCATCGAGCAGCAGTACCTTGGGATCCATCGCCACAGCCCGCGCAATGCCGACTCGCTGCTGCTGGCCACCGGAAAGCTGCGAGGGCAGGCTGTCGGCCTTGACGGACAGCCCCACCCGATCCAACCAGCGCTCTGCTATCGCTCGCGCCTCGGGTTTGCTAAAGCCGCGCACCTTGCGCAGGCCGAGCATGATGTTTTCGGCTGCGGTGAGATGCGGGAAAAGATAGAACAGTTGAAAAACCATTCCCGTCTCGGCACGATGCTTGGCAAGATCTGTCTCCGACCGGCGGCGGCGGCCGGCGCTGTCTTGAAACCCGACCTCCACGCCGTCGATCTGCACCGAGCCTTCATCGTAGGTCTCAAGCACATTGATGCAGCGTAGTAGCGTTGTCTTCCCGCCCCCTGATGGCCCGATGACGGAGACGACCTCGCCGCGATACACGTCGAGATCGATGCCGTTCAGAACCGCGGTTTTGCCGAAGCTCTTCTTCAGTCCCCGGATCCGCACAACCGGCACTCCTGGCACGACTGCAGCGGCCGGCCCGAGGTCACTCGCGGATATAGGCATAGCGTGCCTCCAACAGTCGGCTGAGACTGGATAGCGAATAGTTGATGATGAAATAGATGATGGCGCCAACCACATAGAGCGGCATCGGCACATAGGTGCGGCCGATCACCTGCTGGATCGACAGCATCAGATCGACGACCCCGACCAGCGACACCAGGGCGCTGCCTTTGACGATATCGGTGACGCTGTTGATCCATGGCGGCAAGAACCGGCGCATGGCCTGAGGAAAGATCACATAGGCCAGCCGTTGCGGAAGAGTGAGGCCAATGGCCTTGGCCGCCTCGGTTTGTCCTGAATGAATAGATTGCAGGGCGCCTCGCGCAATTTCGACGATCTGGGCGGTGGCGAACAGAGCCAAGGCGATCACTGCCGAAACGAAATTATTGAGATTGAGGCCCAAGACCGGCAGGCCGTAGTAGACGACAAAAATCAGCACCAGGATTGGAATGCCGCGAATGACGTCGGAGAACAGCCGGATAACAATGCGCACCGGCAGCGAGCCATAGGAGACAAGCACTCCCAGCAACAATCCGGCGACCAGCGATAGGACGATCACCAGCACAGAGACCTCGATGGTCACGAACAGCCCGCGCCACAGAAACGGCATCGATGCGATGATTTCCGTGATCACAGGTTCAGGCCACCTTGAAGCGCTTCTCGAGCTGACGCAGCCCACCCAGCATGACATAGCCGGTCACCAGGTACATCGGCGTTACCACCGTGTAGACCTCGATGATGCGGAAGGTATTGAAGTTGATCCACTGCGCCCCGTAGGTGAGTTCCGGCACCGCGAGGACCGAGGCCACAGAGGTATCCTTGAACAGCGAGACGAACGTGTTACTGAGAGACGGCAGCACGATGCGGAACATGGTCGGCAGCCGAACATGGATCAACCTCTGAAGCGGTGTCAGGCCGATCGCCTTGGCGGCATCGATCAATCCGCGCGGGACCGCAGCAAGGCCGGTGCGGAAGATCTCGACCAGATAGGCGCCGGAATAGACCGACAGCGTCGCAATGAACGAGGTGGTCGCGTTGTAGCGCAGATCGACAATGGTGGGGATGCCGTAGAACACGAGATACACGAGCAGAATGAGCGGGACGTTGCGGATGAACTCCACATAGATGCTGATCAGTGAACGCACCATCCGGCCGTGCGCCTCGTAGATCAGAGCCAGTGCCAAGCCGATGACCACGCCGATGGCAATGGCAACGATCGCCAGCTCCAAACTGAGCAGCAGGCCCCAGTAGAGCTTAGGCAAGTTCTTGAAAATAAGACCGAAATTGAGATGATAGAGCATTCGCGCAAGGGCCCCGTTCGCCGCCAGAGGCAACGCCGCGCCCGGAACGGGACGCGGCGCCGCGAACATCAGATGGCTGGGAAGCCGGTCTTGCGGGTGGTCGGCTTGTCGCCGAAATACTCCATGAAGGCCTTGTCGAAGATCTCGTTCTCGTGGCCGAACATGGCGATGTTGAATGTGGCGTTGACGAAGGTCAGCCAGTCCACGTCGCCCTGGCGCATGGCCGCGCCGTAAAGCATGCTGCGCCAGCTCTTGCCGGCATCGGCATATTTGGTCGGTGACCGAGCCACCATCCAGCGCACGGTCGACAGGTCGACGGCCGCAGCATCGACGCGCTTTGATTCCAGCGCCTGGATGACGTTGGCCTGGGTATCGAGCTGCATCACCTGGGCCTTCGGCAACACCTCGTGCACGCCTTCCTCGGCGCCGACATTCTGCAGGATCGAGACCCGGGCTCCGTCTCCGGCCTTCGTCAGCTGATCGAAATTTTTGCCGTCAGCACCCGGCAGCGTCAGCAATGCAACGCCTTCAACATAATAGGGCCGGCTGAAGTTCACCAACTGAGAGCGATCCGCCGACATGGTCATGAACTGGATGGTGATGTCGACCTTGTTGGTGTTGATGTTGGGGATGCGAGCGGCCGGATCCTGACGGACGAACTCAACCTTGGTCGGGTCGGCGAACAATCCCTTGGCCAGGATCTGCGCCATGGCGATGTCCATGCCCACCAGTTCGCCCTTGTCGTTCTCGAAATGCCAGGGCGCGTTGGTGCTTCCGGTACCCACGATCAGGTGGCCGCGATCGAGCACTTCGCGCAATTTGCTGCCGCTAGCAGCCTGGGCTGCCGCCTCCTTGGCCGAGGGAATTGCCGTGGCTCCAGCGAGCAATGCACCTCCGGCAAGGCCAAACGCTCCTAATCTCAAGAAATCTCTGCGTTCCGTGTGTGTCGTCATGGTCCACTCCTGTTTGCGCTTCTTCGTCCCGCTTCTCCATCGTGTTCCGCTTGGTTTCCCGCGGCCGATCGAGTTTCGTCGACCCTTCCCGTTCTTTTGTGCGGGACCTGGGTTCATGGCTTGGCATTGTCAATCGGGCCAGCGGGCCAGACTGGCGATCCTGCGGTTGCGCCGTTCTTCCAGCGATGTCGCAACAATTTCATTGGAGTTGCGGGCGCGCAGCAGCTCCTCTTCCAAGCGTCGCACAACCACGCTTTCCTCGCCCGGATGCAGGTTGCACGGATCCATGTAGAAACAGGCGTGCTCGACCAGATGGTCCCTGACGATGACCGGCGGGTCGCCCTTGGCGAGGCGGTCCACCAGATCCCAGGCGGTGATATGCGCGTCGGTCGAGTTCAGTGTCACTTTCAAGCGATCAAGCGGATTGTTGGTCGGGTCGGGCTCGATGACCGCTGTGACGCCCGACCATTCCGTCAGTTTGCGCCGCCACAGCTCGAGATAACCAGTTTCGCGCGCGCGGACGGCAGCGTGATCGCGCTTCTCCCAGGCCTGAAGTGCCGCGATCGTCCCAACCATACCCTCCTTGCCGACCTTCATGCCGCGCCCGACGCCGCCGTTCTGCGCATACGCCGCTCGCACCAGATCCTTTTTGCCGGCAACGATACCGGCCGTCGGGCCGCCAAGAAATTTGTGGGCTGAATACAGAGCAATATCGGCCCCCTGGGCCAGAAATCCCTTGAGATCATACTCCGACGCCGCATCGACGATCACCGGCACGCCGCAGGCATGGCACACCGCAGCAAACTCATCGAGTGGTATGAGGCCGTACTGCACCACATGGTGCGAAACCACGTAGACGGCTGCGGCCGTGCGCTCCGTAAGTGCCCCTTCGAGCTGGTAGCGCCGGGCAAAGGTCGCCTGCCCAACTGGCACGACTTTGGCGCCGGTCAGCCGGATCGCCTGATCCACCGGCGAGCCGTAACTCGACATGTGACCCAACTGGATCAGCACTTCATTCTTCAGGCCGGTCGTGTCGGGCAAGCGCTCGACGGCCGCAAGGTCGATGCCTGTCATGGCGCCTGCGACCGATACCGAGATGCCGGCCGAACAGCTGGCGGTGACGAAACCAGCCTCGGAACCGCAAAGTCTGGCGATGACCGGGCTGAGCTTTTTCTGCAACTCCTCTATATCGACGAATTGCGGGAGGATGGCTGCCACCGCTTCGACCGCCTCGGGCACGACGATCGAGGCACCCAGTGAAGTCATGGTACCGGAAACGTTGATGAGCGGCGCCACACCGAGCCGCCTGCGAATGTCGGACACGCTCATGCTGTTCTCCGGTTTGCCGCCACCCAAGATTGAACGATTGTCGCATAATCATCGCATTGCTCGCTTCGAAACACAATGTGACTGGCCACGGGCTCACGACGCCCGAAGTTCGTGCCGTTTCATTCCTGCAACCACGGAACTTTCGTCTGGGACTAACGACAGGCCGAAGTGCCGAAACCGGCGCCTGGTGAGGCGCCACTGAGCAGGGGGAAAAGGTGTCTTCGAGCCTGTTCCGCATCCGGACAATTCCTGCAAATGTGATGACCGAAGTCGTCCTCGAGTCGCTGACGACAATCTTGCCGGTCTCGGCCAATTTGCCACCGCGATCCCAAAGGTGCTCATGACATGAACGACTTCGAGCTACACAGCCACCTGATCAATCAGAAGGGCTCACGTCTTGAGCTGAACACGCCCGTCCTGGTCGTGGACCTTGACGCACTGGACCGCAACATCGCTGCCATGGCGGCTTTCGCCGCCGAGAACGGCCTCAATCTGCGGCCACACGCCAAGACGCACAAGAGTCAGGACATCGCCAAGAGACAGATGACAGCCGGCGCCATTGGTCAGTGTTGCTCCAAGCTTGGCGAGGCCTAGGCCTTGGAAATGGCAGGCGTGAGCCGAGGCCTGCACATTACATCGCCGGTTACCTCGGCACCGGCTATCGCGCGGCTGGCTTGCCTAAATGTGCGCACTGAGGGAATGATGTGCGTGGTCGACAACCCCGCCAATGCCGCAGCGATCGCCACCGCAGCGCGATCCATCGGCAAGCCCGTGAGCGTGTGACCTGAGCCCCTTGAACTCCTCCAGAAATGGGTAGAGTCCGCCATCCTAGAGAGGAGACGGACCTTGCGGAAGTCACGATTCACGGAAGAGCAGATCATCGGCGTGTTGCGCGAGCAGGAAGCCGGCGCAGCGACGGCGGATGTGTGCCGGCGGCACGGCATCAGCGGTGCGACGTTCTACAAGTGGAAGGCCAAGTTCGGCGGCATGGAGGTTTCCGACGCCAAACGGCTGCGGGCGCTGGAAGACGAGAACGGCAAGCTCAAGAAGCTGTTGGCCGAGGCCATGCTCGATAACGCCATGCTGAAGGACGTCAACGGCCGAAAATGGTAACGCCCGCCGCCAGACGGGAAGCCGTGGCTCACCTGACCCAAGCCCATCAGGTGAGCCAACGGCGGGCGTGTGCTGCGATGGGCGTGGATCGCTCGACCGTGCGCTATCGCGGCCGGCGGCCAGACGATGCGCTCACGCGCCATCGTCTGCGCCAGCTCGCCGCTTCGCGGCGTCGCTTTGGTTACCGGCGGTTGCATTTTCTGCTTGGCAAGGACGGGTACGTCATGAACCACAAACGCTTCCGTCGGCTCTATAAAGAAGAGGGTCTTCAGGTCAGAAAGCGGGCCGGTCGCAAGCGCGCCCTTGGGCCTCGGGCGCCGATTGCGCTGCCGGCCGGGCCCGATCAGCGCTGGTCGCTGGACTTTGTCTCGGACAGTTTCTCGGGCGGGCGCCGGTTTCGCATCCTGGCTATCGTGGACGATTTCACGCGCGAGTGTCTGGCGCTGGTGGCCGACACGTCGCTCTCCGGCGCGCGCGTTGCGCGCGAGCTGAATGCCGTGGTCGAGCGCCGCGGCAAACCCAAGACCATTGTGTCGGACAACGGCACTGAGTTCACCAGCATGGCGATTTTGCAATGGGCCAACACCGCGGGGGTCGCCTGGCACTACATCCAGCCGGGCAAGCCGCAACAGAATGCGTTCGTCGAGAGCTTCAACGGCCGGCTGAGGGACGAGTGCCTGAACGAGACGCTATTCTCTTCGCTCGCTGACGCTCGCGACCTGCTGGCGGCATGGCGCGAGGACTACAACCTAGTGCGTCCGCACTCGGCGCACGCCAATCAGACACCGGAGGAGTTCCGGCGCCATCATCTCGCCCTTGCCAGGACGATCACTGTGGCGCAAAACTTTGCCCCAGGACTCTCCCTCTGACTGGAGGAGGATTGGGGCTCAGGTCACGTGATCATCGACATCGATCCGGGGCTGCACCGCACGGGCGTCACCTCTGCTGCGGCGGCCGTAGACCTGCTCGCTGCAATCAGAGCGAACCAGGGGCTTTGCTACCGGGGTGTTCAATTCTATTGCGGTGCGGAGCAGCACATAGCGTCCTTTGCCGAACGCAAAGCAGCAGTGACGGAAAGGACAACGGTCCTCAGTGAGCTAATCGACACGCTGGCGAAGGTTGGTGGTCCTCCGGAAATCGTAACCGGCGGCGGGACCGGCACCCACCGGATAGACGCTGCGGCCGGTGTATTCACGGAACTGCAAGTCGGCTCATACATTTTCATGGACAGTCAGTACTTGGCCTGCGAACTCTCCGAGACGGCCACGGACCCGACATTTGAAACGGCTTTGATGATTGAGTCCCGTGTGATCAGTGCCAACGTCGCCGGCATGGCAACCCTTGATGCAGGACTCAAGGCATTCTCCACCGATGCCGACCCTCCCTCTGTACTGGCTGGGGCCCCTGCTAGCGCTCGCTACCTCTTCATGGGTGATGAACACGGTGCGCTGGTCACCCTTGGCAATACGTTCTTACCCCTGAACACGCGCATCACATTGGCGGCACCCCACTGTGACCCAACAGTCAATCTCTATGACACCTATCATGTTGTACGTGGTGACACCTTATGCGCGCTATGGCCGGTATCGGGACGGGGGCGTTCAAGGTAACCCGGAGTCTTGCCCGGTCCGCATGCGTTCTTTGGTACTGCCGGTTTCCCTGATCGGAAACCGCCGAGTCTGGGATGTCGAGGAATGGACTTACCCGGTTTCCGTGGACGGTTGAGGTCTTGGGATCAGGCTACGACGTCTGACGGCACGGTGTCCTCCTCTTCCTGCTCTTTCCGTCCTTTTGGCGGCATCCTTTTGTTCGGCCCCAGCGGAGCCCATCCTTCCGTCCCGGCCCGCACAATCATCAGGCCGGCGCGCGCAGGGGCGGTCAAGGACGCGCACTTCGCGCGCCCGCCAGGGCCAGTCTGCTGGACCAGCGGCGGGGCTGTAGGTATTCGGCACCAACAGTTGTATGCACTTCGAATGACCAAACTCTAGCTCTGGCATGTTGATTGCTTCACCGACCGTCACGGGCACAGGCGTTACAATTTCTGCCGTGGTCATGGCTCCCGTTTTGCATTTCCAGGCCTACCGGCAGAGTTCATGGCCGCCTACCAGTCCACGCAGCACTCCGAAAAGCTTGTCGCGAAACTCGCTACGGTCAAATTGCGGGGCGGCTCCGGAACCTTTGATCACCTGGTCACCGACCCCGTTAGTCAAAGCAAGAGGTGCCACAGTTAAACTCAATATGAACTGCAATTCTCCACTCGATTTTGACCGTTCGGAATTCAGTGTCGCGCCAATTATGCAACATGCAATTCAGCTGTGCGAAGTTTGAAGTCGCGAGGGTTGGGGGACAACGAGATAAAAGAACGACGGCATACTGACGTCGGAAGGCTGAACTAACCTGATATTCGTGACGTCACAAAATTTGTGATGACGCTACCCATATTATTTGCGCCCGGACATCCGCCTTGATTCATGAAGTCATTGGATTCCAGGCGTCTAATTTTCCTCTTTCGTTGCCCATGCGCTTCGCCTCTGTTGCCGGGCAGCCGCAGTAACTATTGGTGGGGTCCACGGCCCGAAGTGGGCCGCGGCCGGGTGCTATCACGCGGCCAAAAAGGGCCGCGCGACCGAGCCCCGCCGACCTGGGTTTGTGGAAGGTTCTGCGTGTGTTTCGGCGGGTCTCGGCCCTTTCGGGTAACGCCCCCTCCGCCAAGACAACGTCGGCTGAACCGGTAGGGCGTCTGTGCCGGCAGTGAAGACAAAGACCGGGCTCACCACAGGCAGGACCGTATCTGCCTTACGGAGCCGCCCCTTCGGGGTAAGGGCGGCTCCATAAGGCAGATACTTCATCTTGTCTCAGACTGTCCACAGAGACTGTGGAGTCATCTCAATTGATACTATGCGATCCAAGGATGTCGAAGCGGCAATTCATTCTCTCGGATAATATATATCACTCGCCCTATTTACAAGAATTGGTGCAATTACATATCTTGGGCAAGGTCGTTCTCGCTCCTAGTTCAAGTGATTAAGCCATGCCGCGCTTACACATCGCATTTTTTGTTGCCGCCATCTTGTGCGGCTTGGGCCTGGGTTTCCTGTTAACCGCATCGACATCTCCGCCCGTTGAACAGATCGCCACCACCTTGGCAGCAGGCCTTGCAGTTGCCGTCATTGCCGTGCTCGCAATCGCGGTTTCAGCGATGATGGTGCTTGCTGGCGGTCT
>JANLQJ010000106.1:0-2902 GCA_031367715.1 Hyphomicrobiaceae bacterium
GCCGCCGACGCGAATGGAGATCTGCAATGCCTTCGGTTTTGCCTCGCCCAATGCCGCTGAAGACCACCTCAAGACCCTGGCGCGCAAGGGCGTCATCATCCTCGATGCCGGTTCCGCCCGCGGCATCAGGCTGGTGGAGCAAATTGGCCTGCCGCTGATCGGTTCGGTAGCGGCGGGCAGCCCGATTCTCGCCGTGGAAAACCAGCTCGGCAAGCTACAGGTCAATCCCGCGCTGTTCAGTCCGCGCGCCGACTATCTGCTCAAGGTGCGCGGCAACAGCATGACCGGCATTGGGATCCTCGACGGCGACCTGCTGGCAGTGCATAAAACCACAGAGGCTCGCAGCGGCCAGATTGTCGTTGCGCGGCTGGGCGACGAAGTCACGGTCAAACGCCTCAAGCGGCGCGGCGGGCGGATCGAATTGCTCGCCGAGAATCCGCGTTACAAGACTATCGTGGCCGACAGTTCACTGGTCATCGAAGGGATTGCCGTGGGCCTGATCCGTAACGGCGATGCCTTATGAACGCCGCAGCCCCGCTTGCTGAAGTGCTGGCCCGGCCCGATGTCTGGCGCGGTGATCATGTGGCAAGCGCTGCCTTGCCTGGCGTATCCAGCGGCTTTGCCCAGCTTGATGCCGAACTGCCCGGCGGCGGCTGGCCACGCGGTGCACTTACCGAAATACTGCTGGACGGTGTCGGCCTGGGTGAAATTTCGCTGCTGATGCCGGCTTTGCTGCATGTGAAAGAGATGGGCGGTTGGTCGCTGCTGGTGGCACCCCCGCATCCGCTGCATGCCCCAGCTTGGGCGGCGGCAGGGGTAGACCTTGCCCGTCTCGCGGTGGTCTCTCCCGTGCAAAGGCGGGATGGCTTATGGGCGGCCGAGCAAGCACTGTCCAGCGGTGCGCCGACGGCCGTGATGTGCTGGGCTGTACAGATCGACTCTCGCCAAGTGCGGCGCTTGCAAGTCGCTGCCGCGGGTGGCAATGCGCTGGCCTTCCTGTTTCGTCCGGCCCGTGCGGCGGCCGAGTCTTCGGTCGCCCCCTTGCGGCTTGTCTTGTCCCCCGGTCCCCGTGGCGCACTCGGGGTCAGCCTGCTCAAACGGCGCGGCCCACCGTGTCACCGGACTGTGTACCTTGACCTACCGCAGCCCGCCAGATGGCGCGACAATCATGAATCCGCTGTGGCTGACAGTCCATCTGCCGCGTCTTCCGCTCGAAGCCAACGGCCTGCTGTCGTCGCCTAGCGCCGTTGTCGAGCAGAGACGCATTCTGGTCTGCGACGATGCGGCTCGATTGGCGGGGGTAAAGGCAGGAACCGGTGTAGCGGCAGCACGTGTGCTGGCACCCGCGATCACTCTTGTTCAGCGCGACGCAGCGCGAGAAGCCGCAGCGCTGCATGCGTTGGCCTGCTGGGCCGGCGACTTTACCCCACGCATCACGCTGGTGTCCTGCGCCTTGTTGCTGGAGGTCGGCGGCTGTCTGCGTCTGTTTGGCGGATTGGAAAAGCTTGTCGCTGCGGTGAAGGAGGGTGTGCGGGCGCAGGGCTTCACCGCCAGGATTGCCGCGGCGCCGACACCCTTGGGTGCATTTTGGCTGGCCAAAACCGGAACTGAAAGTGGAACCGTTGCGTTCTGCCTCGACCAAAGCACGCTGCGTCAACAACTGGAGTCGTTGCCGATAGCCGTTTTGCCTGGCAAGGCGGCGGAATTGCTGGCGCGCTTCGGCGCATCCACGCTGGCGGATGCACGCAAGCTGCCTTCCGCCGCTCTGGCCAGGCGCATCGGGGTGGATGCCGTGAATCTCATGGCGCGTGCTTTCGGCGACATGCCAGATCCCCGACCCGACTTTGTCTTTCCCGATCAGTTCCAGTTGTTCCTGGTCCTGCCGGCCCCGGTGGAAACTGCTGCTGCGTTGCTGTTCGCCGCGCGTCGCCTGACATCGGCGCTGACCGGCTGGCTCGCGGCACACCAGTCCGGCATACGCGAACTCGTGTTGCGCCTGCTGCATCGGCAGGACGACACCCTGGTCAGCCTGCAGTTTGCCGATCTCACCCGTGACGGCGCACGTATCGAGCGCGTGCTGCGTGAGCGGCTTGAACGTCTGCTGCTCAAGGCTCCGGTCGAGTCGCTGCGGCTGGAAGCGGTGAGCGTGGTTTCACTGCCGGGCCGCAGCGCGGCCATGTTCGATGATGCGGATGCCGCGCGGGATGCCATGAATAGCTTGCTGGAGCGGCTGCGCGCGCGATTGGGGGATGCACAAGTTTTTCTCCCGGCGTTGCATGCCGATCATCGCCCGGAATGCGCCACTCGTCATCTAAGCACCGCTGAAAAAATTGAAAGCAGTGAACAAGTTTCCTCACCACGGCCATTTTGGTTGCTTGAAAAATCTGAGGCACTTCTGGAAGTCAATGGACGACCCCATCGTCGCGGACCGTTGAAATTGCTCGCCGGGCCGGAGCGCATTGAATCCGGTTGGTGGGATGGCGGCGAGGCGACCGGCGACGTGCGTCGTGATTACTTCGTGGCGTGTTCCGCCGACGCGCGCTGGTTGTGGATCTATCGTGAATGCCGGTCACCGGGCGGTTGGTTCCTGCAAGGTTTTTTTTCATGAAATCGTTTGTGGTTCTGCCCGACTACGCCGAACTCCACTGCCTCTCCAATTTCAGTTTCCTGCGTGGTGCTTCGCATGCGGAGGAACTGGTGGCGCAGGCGAAGGCGCTTGGCTATGCGGCGCTGGCGATCACCGATGAAGGCTCCTTCGCCGGCATCGTGCGTGCGCATGTGGCGGCGAAGCAGGCGGGACTCAAGCTGCTGATCGGTACCGAGATCGTGCTTGCCGATGGCATGAAGCTGGTGCTGCTGGCGCAGAACCGCGCCGGCTACGGCAATCTCTCGGCCATCATCA
>JANLQJ010000137.1:0-23225 GCA_031367715.1 Hyphomicrobiaceae bacterium
AAACCGCCGTGCGCTTGCCGCCAACGTCCAGTCCTGCAAACATCGTCATCGCTGCTCTCCATTCGTTGTTAGCGAATCACCAGCGATAGGGTCACCCCATTCGCCGGAGAGCAGCAACCTCATGTACGGGATGTATAAGACTCATGCCGGCATTCAACCCGGTCTGGCCGAAACAGGCCCACTGAGACTGAAAGTCGCCTTCGGTTCAAGTGACTGGCGCAGCTTGTTGAGGAGTGCCTCACGATCATGCCGCGCCGTCAGCGCCTGTTCCATGGTTACCGATACGAACCGCGCGGGCGTATGCGGTTGCAACTGCCCGATCAGGTCCATGTCGGCGGAAATGACCGTGCCCAGCATGAAATAGCCGCCGCCTGAGACCGCGTCGCGATGCAGCACGATCGGCTCGGTGCCACCGGGAACCTGGATGGAGCCGTAGGGATAGCAGGCATCGACAATGTTGGACGGATCGGAGCCGGCACCGAACGGCGGCGTTCGCGGCACGAACTCCAGCGGCCGGCCACCCTTGAAGCGGTAGCCGATGCGGTCGGCCTCGGGCGCTACCTTCCAGGTATCGGCAAAGAAATTCGTACCCGCGCTTGCCGTGATGCGATGCCAATACAGCCCCGGCAGGGCGCGCAGTTCGGCCGGCGAGCCGGGCATTCGGCGCAGGTTGGCCGGCACGGTGCGGCCTTCCCAGGCGGAGGCGGCCATGCCGCGCTTCAGCACATCGCCGGCCGCCAGCTTGCGGCCTTCGAGGCCACCGAGCGCACCCAGCGTGTAGGTTGAGCGCGAACCGAGCACCACTGGTACATCAATGCCGCCGGAGACCGCGATATAGGCGCGCGCGCCCTTCTTGAGGAAGTCGAACGACAGCCGCTGCCCCTTGAGCACCAGAAACGACGTCCACGTCTCACGCGGCGCGCCATCGACCTTGGGCGGAAGTTCCGCACCCGTCACCGCGACCACGGCGTCTTCCGTGAACTCCAGTTCTGGCCCCATGAACACGGCCTCCAGCACCGCCGCGCCCTCGTCATTGCCGACCAGCATGTTAGCGCAGCGCGTGGCGTAGAGATCCATGCCGCCGGAGAGCGGGATACCGATGTTGTAGTAGCCGGGACGGCCGAGGTCCTGGACGGTGGTCGACAGACCCGGCGTGATCACCTTAATGGCCATGGAGCGCCCCCGTCAGCGATTTGTTGGTGGCATCGATGTTGGCCTGGTAGTCGGCCAGCGAGAAGGTCACGTCGCGCATCAGCGGCACGAAACGGCCGGTCTCCACGTCGGCGACGGTCTGGTCGTAGGCCGCCCGGTCGATCGGCTTCCATTTGACGATGTCGCCCGGTTTGAACAGACACATGAAGTCGCGCAGGTAACCGATCTTCTGGTTCGGATCGTAGATCGGCATCGGCGTGATGCCGAACATCTGGTAGCCGCCGGCACCGCGCACCGAATAGATGCAACCGAAACAACCGCCATGCCCGACCGTCAGCTTCGGCGTATCGGTGCGTGGGCGGAGATATTTCGGCACTTCAAGCTGCCGCTTGCGATCAACCATCTGGTAGAGAAACGGCAGACCGGCAACGAAGCCGACCATCGAGACGAACCAGGGCGAGGAGGAATGCGCCGTCACGAAATCATCGACGCTGGCGAGGTTGTTGATGCGCGCGGCATACTCGATGTCGGTGCTCTTGGGGTCCTGATGCCGCTCGCGGAACTTCATCAGCGTTTCGTGCGTCCACGGATCGTTGTAGAGCACTGGGATCTCGATGATGCGGGTTTTCAGCACCGACCCGCCGGTGCCGGACGCCGCTTCCAGCCGTTTCAATTCGGCCATCATGTCGGCGGGCTTGATCACATCGGGATCGTACTTGATCTGGAATGAGGCATTGGCCGGGCAGATCTCGGTCACGCCCTTGATCCTGGCGTCCTTCACCGCATTGGTGATGGAGAGCGACTTGAAGAAGGCCTCAAGCGACATTTCCTCGTCGCACTCGACGAAAATGTGCTCGTCGCCTCCGTAACTGTAGCGGGTCTGCATGGGTAGGTCGCCTCCTGTGGCGGTGGCAGCGAGGGGGGATGGCGTTCTCTGTACCGGCGGGACGGTCGGTGCCGGCAAACCGGCGGCTGCAATTGCGGGCGGTGCGACGGCCCCGAGTTTGCCGGCATTGCTCACCAGCCAGTCCTCCAGCCAGCGGGTGTGAAACGCCGCGTTCTGAACCTCGGCATCGGCGGCAAGCGCCTGATGCAGCGGCTTGGTGGTGGCCACGCCAACAATATCAAGTTCAGCCAGCGCGCGCGCCATGCGCGTGATGGCCTGCGGCCGTGTCTCGTCCCAGACGATCAGCTTGCCGAGCAACGAATCGTAGAAGGGCGGGATCTGATAGCCGGCATAGAGCATGGTATCAAAACGCGTCCCCGGCCCGCCCGGCACCCGCAGGCTCTCGACCCTGCCTGGAAACGGCATGAAGTCCTTGGCCGGATCTTCCGCATTGATGCGCACCTCAATGGCGTGGCCGCGCGGAACAATGTCCTCCTGCCGCAGCCGCAGCGGCTCGCCGCCCGCGATGCGCAGCATCTCACGCACCAGATCGATGCCAGTGATCATCTCTGTCACCGGATGCTCGACCTGGATGCGCGTGTTCATTTCGATGAAGTAGAAAGCGCCATCGCGCTCGTCATGGAGGTATTCGAGCGTACCCGCCCCGCGATAGTTGACGGACTGGGCCAGTTGCACGGCGGACGCGCACAGTTTTTCGCGTGCGTCGGCCGATAAAACCGGCGATGGCGCCTCCTCCCATACCTTCTGGCGGCGGCGCTGCAGCGAACACTCACGCTCAAAGCAATGCACCACCCGATGACCATCGCCAAGCACCTGCACCTCGATGTGCCGCGCTTGCGGAATCAGCTTTTCGATATAGAGGCCACCATCGCCGAAGGCGGCCTTGGCCTCGGCGCTGGCTTGCGGAATCTGGCGATCCAGCTCCACCATATCGTGAGCGATGCGGATGCCACGCCCACCGCCACCCGCCGCCGCCTTGATCATGACGGGAAACCGAAGCGCTTCGGCAACCGCGCGTGCAATGCGCGGATCATCGACCCGGCCAGGGCTGCCCGGCACGGTGGCCACGCCAGCATTGATGGCCGCCTCACGCGCGGCGACCTTGTCGCCCATGCGGCGGATGGTTTGCGCCTTCGGGCCAACGAAGATCAGCCCTGCCGTCTCCACCGCTTCGGCGAAGGCGGCGTTCTCGGAGAGAAATCCGTAACCCGGATGGATCGCATCGCACCCGGTCTGGCGTGCGGCGGCCAGCACCGCATCGATATTGAGATAGGATTTTGTCGCCTGCGGTGGACCAATTGCCACCGCCTCGTCGGCCAGCTGCACCGCCAGCGAGGTCGCATCCGCCGTGCTATGCGCCTGCACCGTCCGGATACCCAGCTCGCGCGCGGCGCGGATGACACGCACAGCGATCTCGCCGCGGTTGGCAATGAGAAGCTTGCGGATGGTCATTATACCTCGACGTCAGCAAGCGGCTGACCGGCCATCACCGGCTCCTCGTTCTCGACCAGGAAGCGTACGATCTTGCCGCCGGCATCGGCCTTGACCTCATGGAACGACTTCATCACCTCGATCAGCCCGATGACGTCGCCAACCGTAGCGCTATCACCATCATTCTTGTAGTGCGGCTTGTCGGGCGCCGGCTTGCGATAGAAGGTGCCCGGCAAGGGCGACAGGATCTGTTTCGTGGCCATCAGGTTCAGCCCCTCAGCTAGAGATAGGATTGCACGGCCGCGCGCACCGCCGAAGCAATGGCAACGGCGTTCGGCGTATCGGAATGCACACAGATGGTCTCGGCCCCGACGTCGACATCGGTACCGGCGACACTGCGTGTCTTGCCCTCGCGGATGGCGCGCAAGCTGCGCGCGGCGGCCTCGGCGGGATCCTTGGCCTCGTGCTCGCGCGTGATGATCAAGCCGCCCTCTGCGGTGTAATCGAGGTCGGTGTAGTACTCGGCCACGAAGCGGTGGCCGCGCGCGGCGTACACCTTTTGATGTTGCGTGTTGATCATGCCGAACAGCGGCACCTTGAACACATCGGCGGCATCGCACACAGCATGCGCCGTCTCCTCCTGCCGCGCCGCCATGCCATAGAGCGATCCATGCGGCTTGATGTGATTGAGCACCATGCCTTCGGCGTCCAGAAAGCCCTTCAGCGCACCGATCTGATAGATCAGGCAGTTGGCCAGCTCCTCGCGCCCGATCTTCATTTCACGACGCCCGAAGCCTTGCAGGTCCGGCAGCGAGGGATGCGCGCCGACCTTGACGCCGTGCCGCCTGGCGAGCTTCACCGTCGCGCGCATGTGGTTGAAGTCAGAGGCGTGGAAGCCGCAGGCGACGTTGGCCGCGCCGATCAGCGGCATCAGTCCCGCATCGTCGCCCATCTTGTAAAGCCCGAAGGCCTCGCCCATGTCGCAGTTGAGTGTGACGGCCATGTTTCGGTTTCCCGGTGAGAATGGGGTCAGACCCCTTAAGTGAAGGGGTCTGACCCCTAGCCTCGCTCAAGCTTCACGTTGGATCAAGTACGACCCGCTTTCATGCGGCTCGACGCTCCAGCCCGGCTCGATGACGATGGTGGTTGTCACCTCCTCGATTACGGCGGGGCCAGTGAATCTGTCACCAGTGCCGAGCAGGCGACCGTCATAGACCGGCGCCTTGACTGCCTTGCCATCGACGCTGAAAATGAGCGGCCGCGTGCCCTTGATAGCCTCGCTCAGGCTCAGGAACTTGCGCAGCGCCATGCCGCTCTGCAGATGTTGCGGTTTGGGCTTTTCGATGCGTCCAAATAGCGTCGCCTCGACATTGACCACCTCGACCGCGTTGTGCCGCTCGGAATAGGTGTAAAGTTCCTCGTGGCGCTGGTGGAACGCCTCCTTCACCTGCTCGATGCTGGCACCGTCGATGACGAAATTGCCAATGTCCACGGTGCATTCATGCACCTGGCCGACATAGCGCATGTCGAGCGCGCGCTTGACGTCGATGCGGTCACGGGCAAATCCATCCGCCTCCAGATGTTTGATGCCCTCGGCGCTGATGCCAAGGAACAGCTGCTCGATCTTCCGGGCTGCGGCCTCGCTGTCTAGCCGCAGCGGACTGGTGGCCATGTAGTTGTACTTCACATCCGAAATGATCTGGCCGAAGGCGCACAGACCCGAGGCGAGTTTCGGGACGATCACCGTGGCGATGCCCATCTCGCGGGCCAGCGCCGTGATGTGCGCAGCCGTGGCGCCGCCGGCCCCGACCAGCACGAAGTCGCGCGGATCATAGCCGCGCTCCACCGAGACGCGGCGGATGCCGTTGACCATGTTGTTGTTGACGATGGTGTAGATGCCATAGGCCGCGCGTTCGACCGTCATGCCGAGCGGATCGGCGATCCTGGCCTTGATGGCGACGTGCGCCTTGGACTTGTCGAGCGGCAGCTTGCCACCCAGCAGGCCGTCCGGGTTCAGGTAGCCCAGCACCAGATTGGCGTCGGATACGGTCGGTTCGACGCCGCCCTGGCTGTAGCAGGCGGGGCCTGGTGTCGCGCCAGCAGACTGCGGGCCGACTTGCAGCAGGCCTTGAGCGTCTATCCAGCCGATCGAACCGCCGCCGGCGCCGAGCGTCTCGACCTGGATCATCGGCACGCCGATGCGGTAGCGCAAAAAATCGATATTCTTGTTGATGTTGGTGACACCGTCCTTGACCAGCGTGATGTCAAAGGACGTGCCGCCCATATCGACGGTAATGACATTGGTCTTGCCGAACGGGGCAGACACGAACAATCCGGCCTGCGGTGCCGATGCCGGTCCCGAATTGATGGCGTAGACGGAGCGATCCGACATCACTTGGCCGACCGCGAGGCCGCCGTTTGACTGGAAATAGCGCACCGGGTTCTTGGCGCCGAGGCCGCGAAAATAGGCATCGATCGCGCCGACATACTTGCGCAGGATCGGCGCCAGGTAAGCATTGGTGATCGCCGTCGACGTGCGCGTGTATTCGCGGATCTGCGGATACAGCTCGCTGCCGACGGTGAGGATGATGTTTGGCATCAGCTGACGCACGATATCGGCGGCGCGGCGCTCATGAGCCTGGTTGATCACCGACCAGACAAAGGAGATGGCGACGGTCTCGACGCCCTCGGCGAGAAAGAGGCGGCAGGCCTCGCGCACGTCGTCCTCGACCATGGCCGTGTGGATCGCGCCCGTGGAGATCACCCGCTCACGCACGCCCCGGCGCAGAAAGCGCGGCACCAGCATGACGGCGGCGGGGTACTCGGGATCGTAGCGGTAGCCGTCTTCCTTGTGGCCGAGCCGGATCTCGATCGAGTCCTCGTGGCCTGCGGTGCAGATCAGCCCGGTCTTGGCGCCCTTGTGCTGGATCAGCGCGTTCAGGCCGACTGTCGTGCCGTTGATGCAAAGATCGCAATTGGAGACGATTTCGCTGGGGCTGACGCCTAAGTCCTCGGCGATCAGGGCAAGTCCGCTCGCGATGGCCGTGGTCGGATCGTCGGGTGTCGACAGCGACTTGAACAGCTTCACCTCGCCAGTGTCGATGGCCAACACAAAGTCGGTGAAGGTGCCGCCGGCATCAATGCCGAGACGGTATTTGGTGCGCATCGTGATCATTCCGGTTGTTGGGAGAATGGGGACAGACCCCTTCAGTGAAGGGGTCTGACCCCTAGCGGCGAAGCGCCTGTGTTGCGGCCATGTCAACTTCCAGCGAGGCCACATCGCGGATGATCACGCCGTAGTCTTCGCGCGCACCTTCGATGGAGACGAGCCGGTTCTTCACGTCATCCACCACCTTGGCGATCGGCCGTTCGTACGGGTTGCCGTAGCCACCCCCGCCGGGGTTCATGTTGGTGACGCTGTCGCCCGGTTTGATGATCTCGATCACATTCTTGCGGATGGTCTCGATCTTGCCGTCGCGTTTCAGCTCCAGGCGGCCGACCTTCCGCTCGACCATCTTGGAACTCGCGCCCGCCGCGCCGACCGCGGGAATGCGCCGCCCCTCGCCGAAGGTGATGATGGTCATGTCCTTGTCGAGCGGCTCGACCTCCCAGGCCGTGCCCGAACCGCCGCGGAACTTTCCAGCCCCGCCCGAGTCCGTCATCAGCGCGTAACGGTGGATAATGATCGGATAAGAGTGCTCCAGCAATTCGACATCGCCCGAGGTGAGCGCTCCAAAGCAGCATTCCGGCCCGACCGCGTGCCAGCCATCCTGCTGCGGCGTCGCGCCCGCGCCCGAGATGATGGTCGCCAGCACCATCGTGACATATTCCTCATTATGCCGTGTATCCCAACCGGCCATGTTGAGGCCATTGGCGTGGCCCCAGGACGCCGAGACTTTGGCAGGCGCGGCCTTTTCAAAGGCGAGGCGCACAGCGTCGGTCAGGGTTTCCATCGGCGTGGTCGTACAGTTCATGTGCGGGGCGGGCTCCTGTGCATTGCACAGCGTACCCTTTGGCCCGAAATCGAGACTGACGCAGCGATACAGCCCTTCATTGTACGGCGGTGGCAGCTGCGCGAACATCATCAGCCCGAGGTACACACCCGAATGCGAGTTGCCCTCGTAAGAGTTGATGAAATATGGGATCTGTGGCGGACTGACGATGGCGATATGGCAACTGTCGTCCTTGATGGTGACGGTGGCCTTGATTTCGAAATCGCCGAAACCGTGGCCGGCATCTTCCAAGATGGCAATGCCTTCATAAGTTCCGTTGGGCACGGTTTTGATCAACGCCCGCATCTGCCGGTCGGCCATGTTCAGCAGTTCGTCGATGCAGGCATCGGCATGTGGCTCCCCGTATTTGGCAAGCATGGCAAGCAAGCGGCGTTCGCCGACCTGGCAGGCGCCGATCAACGCATTGAAATCACCTTCCTGATCGCGGCGGGCGCGCATATTGGTGAAAATCAGGTTGAGCACGTCGTTACGCGGCTTGCCCTTGTCCCAGATCTTGACCGGCGGGATGCGCAGACACTCCGCATAGATATCTTTGGCATTGGGGTTGTAACCCGCCGGCACCGGTCCGCCGATGTCGGTGAGATGGCCCTTGCAGACGGTCCAGTATTTCAATTTGCCCCGGAAAAACACTGGTTTGTACATGCAGGTGTCAATGGCATGACTGCCGCCATAAGCCGGATCGTTGTGCAGGATCAGATCGCCGTCGTGGATGTCATCGCCGAAATATTTGGCGACCGCCTTCATGGCCGGAATCAGCGAACCGAGATGAATTGGGATGTCCTGGCCCTGCAGGATCATCTCCGGCTTGGCGTTGAAAAGGGCCGTCGAATAATCATGCGCGAGGTTGAACACGGACGATCGCGCGGTCTTTTCCAGCGCCAGCGTCATCTCGCGCTGCGTGGTCTCCAGCACGCCGCGCACCACCGATAGGGTGATCGGATCGACTGAACTCTCGGCATGCATGGCGTTCCTCCCGGTAGACTTTGATTCAAAAGACGGGATCGGCAGCCCGTCCCCGATGGCTCACGGCCGCCGCGATGCCCGCTCGGCTTGCGTCTTGACCGTGTCCAGCGCCCACGCATACCCGTTGTCCGCCGGCATCAAAATCACGCCATAGGCCTCAAGGGCATGCTTGGGGGTAATGAAATCATCCAGCACGTCGTCCAGCACCTGCTCGCCCGGCCGCTCCAACGGATTGCCATAGCCGCCACCGGACGGCGAGAAGTAGCTCGCGACCTCGCCTTCCTCGACCCGCAGGCCGGAGAATTTGGCCGGGTACTGTTTGACGTCGTTAGGCGTCTTGATGTTGTGGATCTCGTATTTGCCGACGGCGCCTGGCTTGCCGCCAAAGATGCCCCACGGCGCGTCCTCGTGGCGATCGGATTCATGCGTGACGAACCCTGGCGTCAAGAAGCGTTGCGCCTTGACCACCCCCTGGCCGCCGCGGAATTTGCCGGCGCCCGGCATGACATCGTCGCGCAGCTCATAGCGATCGCAGATCAGCGGCAGATGCATGCCGAGGTCTTCCAGCGGATTGTTACGCGTGTTGCGCATCAGTTCCTCGACGGTATCGGGACCATCGGAACGCGGACGGCCACCCATGGCCGCCTCGTTCACTTCCAGGAACACCCAGTAGTCGCCATTGGGACGTACACCCGAGAACGCCGCGAAGGACAACGTCGCCGCATTGCCGGCAGTGCATTTGTCCGGCAACACTGGGGCCAGCGCCTTGATGATGAGATCGACCAGGCGCTGGATCTGGCAGAAGCGGGCTTCGGCCGCCACCGGCGCAATCGGATTGAAGATCGAGCCCAATGGCGCTGTCACCTTCACCGGGCGGAACGAACCTTCGTTCTGCGGGATGTGCTCGTCATGCGTGTAGGTATCGAGCAGCAGGGCGCGAAAGGCGAAATAGCAGGCAACCTTCGTCGAGCCTTCAAACGGCACGTTAAAGGCGGTTGGCGATTGCGGCGCCGAGCCGGTGAGGTCGACCTCCACGCCGTCGCCGCGTTTCCGCACCGTGACCTTGATCGGCAACCGCTTGTCGCGCGTGCGGCCATCGTCGTCCATGAAACCCTCGGCCACATAGTCGCCGTCCGGGATCTTGGCGATCTCGCGCCGTAGCATGGCCTCGGTGTAGTCCATGAGCTGGCGGGACGCCTGCAGCACGGTTGCCTTGCCGTAGGTGGCCAGCAATTCCTGAAAGCGCTTCACGCCCAGTTCCGCCGAGGCGATCTGCGCCTCCAGATCGCCCATCACGAGACTTGGGACGCGCGTATTGTTGGCGATGTAGCGCCACATGCTCTCGTTGCGCTTGCCCTCTTCGTAGAGCTTGGTGCCGTTGAACAGCATGCCCTCGGCAAACATGTCTGGCACGTCGATGATCAGGCCGGGCGTCGCTGCGCCGATATCGACGTGATGTGCGGTGTTGGCGGAAAATCCGACCAGCTCATTGTCATGGAACACCGGCATCACGACGGCGATGTCGGGCGAATGGCTGGCGCCGAAATACGGATGATTGTGGATGACGCAGTCGCCGGGCTTCCACTCAGTTAGCGGAATGGTCTTTTCGATGCCGCGCAGATAGCCGGGCAGCGAACCGATATGCATCGGCGTCGAATCCGATTCGCACAGCGTATTGTAGTCGCGGTCGAACAGGCCGGCACCAAGGTCCTGGCTCTCGCGGATGATCGAGGAATAGGACATGCGGTAGAGCACATTGCCCATCTGCTCGGCGATGGCATGCAACGCGCCGCCAATCACCTGCAGCGTGATCGGATCGATTTTTGTCATCGGGGTATCCATGATCATGATCTCCTGTCAGCGCAACGCCACGCGCAGGTCGCCATGCGACAGCACGGTCGCCGCGTAGTTGGGTGGCACCAGCGTGGTCGAATTGTGCTGTACGATGAGGGCGGGACCCACCACCACGTCATCGGCCAACAACTTGTCGCGGTGATAGCGCGGCGTCGGATGCGAGGTACCGTCGTCGAACACGGTATCGCGAGTATAGAGTTCCGCTTCGACCGGATTGATGCGATTGCCGCGCGCCAGGTTCGGCAGGGTCAACGTCTCGGTCGCCGCCGAACCAACGACGCGTAGCGTGATGATCTCAACCAGCTGATCCTCGAAGGCGTGGCCGTAGACCTGTTTGTGTGCATCGTAGAAGCTGCGGATCACCGATTTGACGTTGTCGGCATTGAGCGGCCCGGACGGCATGGCCGCGCGCAGCTCAAAACCTTGGCCGACATAGCGGCATTCGGCGACAGCTGTGAAACGATGCTTATCGGCAGCAATGCCATCGGCCAGGAGTTGCGTTCGAGCCTCGGCCGTCAGGTCGCTGATGATACCGTTGACGACTGCGAACTGCGCCGCTGCCGCCTGGTTGGCAACCACCAGCACTGAGCGCGTGAACTCATATTGCAGGTCCGTCAGCAGCAGGCCCATGGCCGCGGTGATGCCGGGATGCAGCGGCGAAATGACGTCCTTGGCCGAGATCAGCTCGGCCAGCGCGACAGCGTGCAACGGGCCGGCGCCGCCAAAACCCATCAGCGTGAAGTTGCGCGGATCGATACCCTTGGCGATCGAATTGCCGTTGATGGCCAGCGCCATGTTGTTGTTGACGACACGCAAGATTCCGAGCGCTGCGTCCTTGACCGAGAGACCGAGCGGCTTGGCGACATGCTCCCCAACCGCCTGGTGCGCCAGCGCGGGATCGATGCGCAATTCACCGCCCAAGAAATGCTCTGGATCAAGACGACCGAGCACCACTTGCGCATCCGTGACAGCTGGCTCGCGACCGCCCTTGCCATAGCAGGCCGGCCCCGGATCGGCACCGGCCGAGCGCGGCCCGACGCGGAAGGCACCACCCGGATCGAGATAGGCAATCGATCCTCCGCCCGCACCGATGGCATCGACATCGATCATCGGCACCAGCACCGGGAGATGCGCAACCTCGGTATCGCGCGGGTTCTTGATGCGCAATTCGCCATTCTGGATGACGGAAATGTCCGCCGACGTGCCGCCAACATCGATGGTGATGACGTTCCGGGTCGCGCAGGCTTCGCCAGTCCAGCGGCCGCCGATGACGCCACCAGCAGGGCCCGAGAGCAGCAGGCCGACCGGGCGCTTGGAGGAATTCTCGACCGTCGAAATACCGCCGTTGGACTGCATGATGCGCACCTTGGCGTTGACGCCGTTCTCGCGCAGCCGGTTCTCCAGCCGCCGCAGATAGAGCGACGTGGTCGGACCGATATAGGCATTCATGGCCGCGGTCGAGAACCGCTCGTATTCGCGGATGACATTGACGACCTCATGCGAGCAGGACACGAACGCGTCGGGCATGACGCGTTTGACGATGTCGCGGGCCTTGGCCTCGTGGCTGTTGTTCAGAAACGAAAACAGGAAGCAGATGATGACCGATTGCAGCCCGCGCTTCTTGAGCGTCTGGGCTGCGGCCTCGACCTGATCGAGCGCCAGCGGCACGGCAATGTCGCCGCTCGGCGGCATGATGCGCTCATCGACAACCAGCCGGTTGCGGCGCCTGACCAGCGGCTTGGATTGCCAGGGCACGTCAAATTGCAGCGAGAAGTTATGCGGCCGTTTGTGGCGGGCCATATGCAGAATATCGCGAAAACCCCTGGTGGTGATCATGCCGACATCGGCGCCCTTGCGCTCGATCACCATGTTGGTCGCAATCGTCGTGCCGTGCAGCACCATATCGATGCGACCCGGCGCAAGGCCCGCAATCCTGCACACTTCGACCACGCCCTGCACGACGCCTTCCGATTGATCCGTAGGCGTCGAGGCGACCTTGTGCACAAAAATCCGCTGACCCGCGGGGCCGCCGGTATTCTCCAGCACGATATCGGTAAATGTGCCGCCCACATCGACGCCGACACGGATCATGTTTGGTCTCCTTGCAATTGGCTCTTTAGACGTCGAGATCGTTCGAATTCATATAGTCGAGCACGCGGGCGAGCGGCTCGACATCGCCAAACTTGGCGTCGATATCGAACAGGTTCCATTCCACCGCGCCGGCAATGCGATCGCCCACGCATTCGCGCACCGCGATCGGGCGGAAGCCTTCGGCGATGGCGTCCTCGATCGAGTTGCGCACGCAGGCCGCCGCCGTCACCCCGGTGACGATCACGGTATCGACGCGCATGGCTTTCAACATGCCCGCGAGATAGGTGCCGTGAAAGCCGGAGGCGCGCTTCTTGACGATGACATGCTCGCCCTTGATCGGCGCGATGCGGCTGTCGATGGCCGCCGCGTCCGAGCCGGTCGCCAGCACTTCGACGGGGATCTTGTGGTGCCAAAGCCCCATGTCGCCGGGCACATTGCGATCCGTCACGTCATAGGCAGTGGTGGTATAGATCACCGGCAGGCCGCGCCGGCGGAAAGCTTCCAGCAGCTTCTGCACGCCGGGAATGATGACATCCATGCCATCGCAGCTGAAGGCATTGCCCGGGCGCGTCCAGGCATTGGCGAGGTCGATATTGATGAGGGCCGGCCGCTTGCCAAAGCCGATGCGGCGCTGGAAACCGCGCTTGGCATAGAGTTCGGAATTGGCCTTGAACACGACCTCGAGGGCCTGTTTGACGGCATCGTTCGTTTCCATCGATCACGCCTCGTGAGCAGCGACACTGCCGGTTTCTGCTACCACTTGGTGGTCCACTTGGGATCTTTCAGCGCCACCGGATAGGACAGGCCATAATCCAGCGGCGGGCGGACGACATACTTGCGGTCAAACTCCGCCCACGGATAGGGTTGGCCCGAGCGCACAATGTAGGCCCAGTCGGGATGGGCAAAGATCGGCCGGCCGACAGCGACGATGTCGGCCGCTCCCGAGGTGAGAGCGGACTCGGCCTCGGGACCATCGGCAATGCCGCCATTGGTGATCATGGCGAGGCCCGAGGCGTCACGCAGCGCCGTTGGCATGGGGGTTTTCGAATCGGGGTCGCGGTTGTCGCGGTAGCCGAAGCTGGACCAGTGCAGCGCGTCGATCGGCGCGCCCTTCAGTGCTTTACCGATGGCAGTCGCATAGGACACCCCGCCTGGGAAGGCGCCGACAAAGTCGTCCACGCCATCCTGCGAGATGCGCAGGGTAATGATCTTGTCGGGGCCGATGGCTGCCCGCACCTTGTCGCAGACGAGGCGGGCAAAGCGGACGTTATTCTCGGGGCTGCCGCCGAATTCGTCGGTGCGCAGATTGGTCTTCGGATTGATGAACTGCCAGAGCAGGTAGCCATTCGCCCCGTGGATCTCGACGCCGTCGAAGCCAGCTTCCACAGCGCGCCGGGCGCCATTGGCGAAGCCGTCGGCGATCTCGTGGATTTCCGGGACAGTCAGCGCGCGCGCCTTGCCGAAGGTGACCTTCGGCCAATCCCCGCCCTGGATGTTGCGGATGGTTTTTTCGTAGTCCGTATCCGTATAGAGCGTCCACCCTCCGCTCTGCGTGTCGCTGGCGCTGACCGGTGCTTCGCCCTTGGCCAGGCAGCGCGGATCGGTGACACGGCCGCCATGCATCAGCTGCACGATGGCAACGGTGCCGTGAGCGTGGACGGCATCGGCGACCTTCTTCCAGCCGGCGACGTGTCTGGCCGTCGCTATGCCTGGCTGCGAAAGATAGGCGCGGCAGCCATAATTTCCCTCTTCTTCGTAGGTCCCCTCGGTTATGACGAGTCCGACGCCGCCGCGCGCCCGGCGCGCATAGTAGGCCGCCATTTCATCCGTCGGCGTACCATCGGCCTCGGCCATCTGGCGCGTCAGCGGCGCCATGGCGATGCGGTTCTTGATCGTGAACCTGCCGAGCTTGAACGGAGAGAACAGGGTTGGATAGGCTTCGGCCATTTAGGTCTCCAGGGCGTGAACGTAGGATTCGGCAGAGAGAGCTGCCGACAGCATGGCCCTATCGCGGCCATGCGGGGCAGAGAACAAGAAGCTGGTCGGCATGCCGTCGACGCCGGTGCCGTTTGGCATCGCGACGCCGCACCAGTCGAGGAAATTGCCGACCATGGTGTTGCGCAGCGTCTTGGCGTTGACGCGGAAGAACAGCTCGTCGTCGGCCTCGAGAGGCGCGTTCGGCATGGTCACATGTGGCGTGGTCGGAAAGGCTATGATGGCGTCGCCAATCAGCGCATTGGTCTCGGCGATGAAGCGCGCGCGGGCCACCTGCACCTCGACCAGATCCAGCGCGGTCATTTGCTCAGCCTGGGCGATGCGCCGGACCACGCGGCGGTCCATGCGCGCGGCGTCGGGCCCACGGGTGCGCGTGTGATGCACTTGCAGCGCCTCGGCGCCGAGAAGATGGCCATGCTTGCCGATCACTTCGGGGATGGCAGCAAGCTGTGACATCGGCACGCGCGTAATCTTGGCACCGGCCTTGGCGAGACGCGCGATGCTGGCCTCGAAATTCTTGACCACGGCGGCTTCGCAGCCATCGAAGACCAGCGCTTCGGGAATCAGGATCTGCAGACCTTCGACGCTGCCGCGGCGAGCGCTCGGCGTGAGGGCGCCGCGCAACACCATATCCGTCAGCACACAGTCCTCGACCGTATGGGCAAAGGGTCCCAGCGTATCGAGCGTCCGCGACAACGGAAACACGCCGGTCATCGGATAATGGCCGGTCGAGGTCTTGTACCCCGTAATGCCATTGAAGGCTGCGGGCACACGGATCGATCCGCCGGTATCGGTGCCGATGGCGATCGGGACGAGACCTGCCGCCACCGCGACCGCCGAGCCCGACGAGGACCCGCCCGGCGAGCGAGCGACTTTCGGATCGCACGGGTTATGTGGCGTGCCGTAGTGCGGGTTAAGGCCGATGCCGGAATAGGCAAACTCCGTCATATTGGTCGTGCCGATGGTGACCATGCCGCCGCGCACCGCCGCTTCGAGCAGCGCGGCATCGCGCTTGGCCGGCGGGTTGCTTTTCAACACGACGGAGCCTGCGGTGGTCACGCGGCCCTCGATGTCGAACAGGTCCTTCCAGGCGACTGGCACGCCATCGAGCGCGCTTGACGGCCGGCCGGCCATCAAGCGTTTGCGCGCCGCTTCGGCTTCACGCAAGGCTCGCTTGGCGAGAACCTCCGTAAAGATCGCTTTGTCGCTGCAGGCTGCAATCGCCGCCAAGGTTCGCTCGGTGAGTTCGACCGCATCGATGGCGCCCGATCGCAAATCGGCTGCCAGCCTGGCTCCGGATACTGTGGTCAATGGCGCAGTCTTGGGCATGGAGCACTTCCGATGCTAGTGGGTGATCAGTGTGGCGGCGTCCGTCTTCCAGGCCAGCAGAACTTCGTCGCCAGCGCTGAAGCGCCCGGCATATTTATCGGCATGCCCCTCGACGATGATGGGTTCGCCGGCGCCAATCACGATGGCGAGCTGTACGATGTGCCCGACCTGCTGGATGGCCTCGAGCTTGCCCTTGACCGGATTGGCGCCGTAGGTGCCGGTGACGTATTGCGCATTGGTCCAGAACGGCAGCACGTCGATGGACTCGGCCGGAATGGCGAGGCTGGCCGTGGCGCCGACTGCGGCGCCGGCGGCGGGCGTGCTCCCCTGCAACTCGCCAAACGCGGTATCAAGCCTAACGCAGGCAGCGTCGCTGCTTTTTACCGTCCCTGAAATAACCGCGTTGCGGCCAATGAAACGGGCCACAAAGAGTGTCTTGGGGCGCGAATAGAGTTCATACGGCGCACTGATCTGCTCGATGCGGCCGGCATTCATGACGACGATGCGGTCGGAAAGCGCGAGTGCTTCGGATTGCGCGTGCGTGACGAATACGAAGGTGATGCCGAGGCTGCGTTGCAACAGTTTCAGCTCGGCCTGGATGCTCTTGCGCAAGTTGGCATCGAGCGCGCCGAGCGGTTCATCGAGCAGCAGGATCGAGGGTTCCACCACCAACGCGCGGGCGAGGGCGATGCGCTGCTTCTGGCCACCTGAAAGCCGATCGGGACGGTCGTTTGCAATGTCCATGATGCCGAGCTTGTCGAGGATGCGGTCGACTTTGGCGTCACGCTCCGTGGGCGGCATATTCTTGACGTCGAGGCCGAAATTGACATTGCCGCGCACCGTCATATGCGGGAACAGCGCGTAATTCTGGAAGATCATCGCGGTCGGGCGGCGCTCAGGTGGCAAATCATTGATGCGGGTCCCGCGGATCAGGATGTCGCCGGACGATATACCTTCGAACCCTGCGATCATGCGTAGCGTCGTGGTCTTGCCGCAGCCGGACGGGCCGAGGAAGGCAATGAATTCGCCCTTGGCGACGTCGAGATTGAAATCGATGACCGCGGCCGTGCCGTTGTCGAAGACTTTGCCGACTTGGGAAAGTTGCAGGTCGTAGATCACGACGCCTCTGAAGCAATGAAGAGCCACGAACGTAGGTTAGGTTAGCGCGCAACCCTTTGTGTTCTGCACAAGGGTCGGGCGCGCGTAACCCAACATTTCGGCGGCCGACTCAGGGTGGAGAGCATAGGTTGGGTCAGCGCGCCAATATCGTCTGTGCTCTGCTCGAAGATGGTTCGCGCGGAACCCAACGTTCCGCTCGCCGCCAAGACGTTGGGTTACGCGCATCGGAAGCATCTGCGACAACGAGCTGCTCAGGCGCGCCAACCCAAACTACGTTTGGCGATCACACTCTCTCCCCGTCAACGACAGGGAGAGAGCAGTCTCAGTCTTACGCGCTCAAGAACTCGTCCCACTTCTTGATGAGGTAGTCGTACTCATCGGGCCACTGGTGCCAATAGGCGACCGTCGATGCGCGCGTCGCCAGCGAGCCGCCGTCACGCAGATCACCTTCCTTGATGCCGCGATCGGGAGCGCCGACCCACGGCTTGCCATCGTACCAGAAGGCATACTTCTCCTTCGGCATGATGCCTTCGATGTTGGTCGTGGGCGAATAGTACCCCTGTTCCGACACGGCGATGGCGGGCGGGCCCGACAGCCAATAGTCGGCATACGCCACAACGGCGTCCTTGTTGGGTGTGCCGGTGATCGCCGAGATGCCGATCGACCAGGCGCGATAGCCCTCTTTCGGAATAGCGTAGGAGCACTGCTTGCCCTGCGCCTTGACGGCCATGACGGCCGGCTGCCAAGCGTCGGCCAGGATCATTTCGCCGGAGGCCAGCAGGTTGACCAACTCGCCGAAATCGCCCCACAGCGCGCGGAACTGGCCGTCCTTCTTCTTGGAGATGAGGAACTTCGAGGCCTCGTCGATGGCCGCCTTGTCGGGGTTGCCGGGGTTCGGCACCTTCAGCAGCCCGAGCGCGTTCATGGCCAGGACGGCCTGTCCGAACGCGATCAATGGATCGACATTGAGACCGGTCTTGCCCTTGAACTTCTTGTCGAAGATCGCGGTCCAGGTGCTCGCCTCTTCAGCCGATACCAGATCAGGACGATAGCCGATCGAGTCGTAGTTGTAGACGGTCGGAATCATCCACAATTCCGTCTGCTTGTCGTCTTTCCAGATCTGCCCAGCGATCTGATTTTTCTTGTCCCATTTGGCATTCGGCTTGGTGAAGGTGTCGCGGATGTTGCCCCAGTTCTTCAGGGCCGAAGTCGGGATGGCCTCGATCTTGTTGGTGGCGATGACGGCGGGCAGACGCTCGCCGATGGTTTCCCAGCAGTCATAGGCGTTCGAGCCCGACAACAGCTCGGTCTGGGTGTCGGGGAAGATCGCGCCCTTGCCGCTGACGGCTTTGACGCCGGACTTGGCCTTGAAGTCGTTGAGGATGCGCTCTTGCACCGTCACCGACAGACCGACGGTGCGCAGTTCCTGGTCGGCGAGGCCGGCCGCGAAGGCCTGCTGGGCGCCGAACGGTCCGCTGCTGACGGCCGCCAGGGCAGCGCCGCTGGCAGTCGCCTTCAGGAAGCCGCGGCGGGATAGATTGTAATCACGCATGGATCGTTTTCCTCCTTGTTGACGTCTTCAAACTTTGACCGTCCGCCGGGTTTGGCTAATAACGGCCAACTAGCAGGCCACCATCGACCACCACCACTTGCCCGGTCATGTAGCGAGCGGCGTTGGAAGCTAGGAATAGGACCACATCGGCGATCTCTTCAGGTTCGCCGATTCGTCCCATGGGTATGAATCCGCCCACCTTTGCGTCGGCATCTGGGCCGACCGAGTGCTCCTTGGACAAAAGTTGCGCAGTGCGGATGTAGCCGGGCGCAACGCCGTTGACGCGGATGCCGTCGCGGGCAAGCTCAACCGCGAGCCCTCGGATCAGGCCGACCACGCCAGTCTTGGCTGCCGAGTAGTGGACGTGCTCGTCCCAGCCATAGGCAACACCCATGATCGACGAGATGCAGACGACGCTGCCTGACTTGCGCTTCTTCATGCCGGCCAGCGCCGGCCGGATGGCCCGGAACATGCCTTTGAGGTCGATGTCGAACAGAAGGTCCCACTTCTCGTCCGTGAGCTGACCAAGCGGTACCCGGTGCGCGATGCCGGCATTGGCGACGATGCAGTCGATGCCGCCATGAGCTTTCTCGACGGCTGCAACGACGCTATCGGCGTCCTTGGTCGACGTGACGTCGAGCTTGCGGAATTCGGCTTTGCCGCCGGCCTTGGTGATCTCGGCGGCGACCGCCTTGCCGTCCTGTTCCAGGATGTCGGTGACGACGACGGTATGACCGGCCTTGCCGAACGCCTTGGCGGTGGCGCGGCCGATGCCGATGCCCGCACCTGTTATGAGAACGGTTCCGCTCACAGCATCACGTCTCCCGAATTGGGGCCGATGGTCTGGCCGACGAACAGGCTGGCCTCATCGGAGCACAGGAACGCGACGGTGGCAGCGACTTCTTCCGGCTCGCCGAAGCGGCCGAGCGGCAGCTGCGCGGCCTTGACCTTTTGCCAATCGGCCGACAGCGATTTGACCAGCGGCGTGTTGATCGGCCCGGGCGCCACGGCATTGACGCGCACGCCATCGGCGCTGACTTCGCGGGCGAGCGCCTTGGTCATGCCGATGATGGCGGCCTTGGCGGCACTGTAATGCACCAGTTCGACGCCGCCGATCTGGCCAAGCTGCGAAGCGATGTTGACGATGACGCCCCGCTTGCCCCTCAGCATCGCAGGCAGCACAGCGCGCGTGCACAAGAACGTGCCGCGCACATGCACCGCGAACATGCGGTCGAAATCGGTCGGCGTCAGGTCGACGAAGCGCGCCTGATGCACATAGCCGGCATTGTTGATGAGATGGGTGCAGGCGCCGAACGCCGCCGCGCAGGTCTCGGCGATCGCCGCGACGTCGGCTTCCTTGGCGACATCGCCACCAACGAACTTGGCCTTGCCGCCAGCCTTGGTGATTTCCCTGGCGACCGACTGCGCGGCCTCGACGCGCAGATCATTGACGACCACCGCATAGCCATCCTTGGCCAGCCGATGCGCGGTCGCGCGGCCGATGCCCGAGCCGGCTCCGGTGACAATCGCGATCCTCATGCGATCTCCTCTTGCACGGCCATGCGCTTGGCACGGCGCACGCTGAGCGTCATCAGAATGGCGTAGACGGACAGCAGCGCGAACGAGAACAGCGTTGTCAATACGCCGAAGGCGAACACGTTGGGGTGAATTTCGACCGAGAATGTGCCGTAAATCGCCAACGGTAACGTCTGGTCGCGCCCGGATGCGAACAACGTGCGCGGGAATTCGTCATAGGACAGCGTGAAGGCGAACAGCATGGCCGACAGGACGCCCGGGAAAATGAGCGGGAACGTCACCTTGCGGAAGGTCGTTGCCGGCGACACGCCGAGCGACCAGGCAGCCTCCTCGACCGACGGATCGAAGCGATTGAAGATCGCCAGCATGACCAGGAAGGCGAACGGGAAGGTATAGACGACGTGGGCGACGAACGCCGTGCTCCACCAATGCCGGTCGATGCCGAGCGTCGTCGCCACCAGCGCGGTGCCAAGCCCGGTGAGAACCCCGGGCACCATCATGCCGAGCACGATCAGATAGAACACCCCATTCGAACCCTTGAACTTCGACCGAAACGCTTGCGCCGACATGACCCCCAGCACGGTCGAGGTGATCATGGTCATGACCGCCAGCGTCATCGAGCGCACCAGCGATTCCCCGATTGGCAGCGGCGCGATGCGCGACGGCGGGGTCAGGCCGAAGATGTGCCGGTACCAGTAGGTTGACCATTCGGTGATCGGAAATTGCGGGCCGCCCTCGGGGCCCTGCTGAAACGACAGGATGCCGAGCACGATGAACGGCCCGTACAGGAACAGGATGAACAGTGCCACATAGACAGCGAGAATGGGCTTGAGAACGCGTGATTCCACCGAAGCTACAGCTCCTTCTTCAAGTCGACGATGCGCAGGAAGCCGGCGATGACGATGCCCATGATGATGGTCAAGATGACGCCGACGACGGAGGCCAGCGCCCATTTCAACGAGCCAACCTGCGTCACGATGATGTTGCCAAGCAGATTGACCTTGCGCCCCGACAGCGCCGCCGAGGTGGCGAACTCGCCCAGCACCATGACGCTGACGAAGATCGCTCCCACCACCACGCCGGGCAGGCTGAGCGGGAAGATGATCTTCCTGAAAATGCGCCAGAAATCCGCGCCAAGGTCGCGTGCCGCCTCGATGATGTTGGGATCGATGCGGCCGAGCATGAAGGCGATCGGCCCGACCATGAACACCACATAGATCTGTGTCATGCCGATGATGACGGAAAGATCGGTATAGAGCAGCGCCTCGATCGGCTGGCTGATGATCCCCGTCTGCATCAGGATGATGTTGATGGCACCTTCCTTGCCCAGCATGGGCCGCCAGGCAACCACGCGGATCAGGAACGAGGTCCAGAACGGGATGACGCAAGTGACCAGAAGCACCGTCGAAAGTGTCTTGTTACGAACAAAGAGTCCGACGAACAGCGCGGTCGGATAGCCAAGCAGCAGCGTCATGAACAGCACGATCAGCCAGATCCGCAAGGTGGTCCAGAGCGCGCCGACATAGGCCTCGGAGGTAAAGAAGCTGACCCAGCTGGCGATCGTCAGTGTCGGCTCGATCTTGAAGGTGGTCTGGGTCCAGAACGAGACATACACGATCATCAGTATGGGTATCACCAGGAACAGGCTCATCCAGATGACGGCCGGCGCGATCAGCCAATAGGAGGCCGGCACCGGTTGGCGCGGCGGCGGGGTATCCGCTCCGGCAACTGTCACTGCGCTGTCAACCGCCGTCATGCGTCACCCAAACTTGCAACTAACCAAATGCGATGGCGTCCGCTGGCTTCCAAGTCAGCCGATAACCCTGCCCGGCCGCGTATTGGGCTGGTGGTCCATTGCTGAGATGGTGCTCGACTTCGACGACCTTGCCGTCGGGGGCTTCAAAGAAATGTACGATCGACGAGCCGAGATACTCGCTGGCGACGTAGTTTGCTGTCAGTCCCACGCCATCGCTCGTTACGGTTTGCGACTGTGGGCTGATGCGGTCGTAGCGGATGGCGTAAGCTGGCTGGCGGCCTGCGGTACGGGTGCCGAAGCCGAGCTTGCCATAAGCGCTCTCGAACACGCTACCCTCGATGCGGCCGTCGAAGACATTGTAGCGATTGAGGAATTTGGCGACGTTCGGGCTCGACGGGTGGTTATAGATATCGTCGGGCGGGCCGAACTGGGCGATCCGCCCCTGATCGAGCACGAGCACCCGGTCACCCATCGCAAGGGCCTCGGTCTCGCTGCCGGTGACGTGCAGGAATGGGATGCCAAGTTGGGCGCGGATACGGCGCAGCTCCATCCGCATGCGCAGGCGCAGGTTGGCATCGAGCGCACCCAGCGGCTCATCGAGCAGGATCAGCGTGGGCTTGGTGACCAGTGTGCGAGCGAGGGCTACGCGCTGCTTCTGGCCGCCCGAGATCTGGCCGACGCCACGCTCTTCAAGGCCCGCCAGGCCAACCAGCTCAATGGCGTCATGCGAGCGCTTGCGCACATCCTCGGGCGCGACTGCCACAGCGCCATTGCGCAAACCAAAGGCGACATTCTCGAACACCGTGAGATGTGGGAACAACGCAAAATTCTGGAACACGAAGCCGATGCCGCGCTGGTGTGCCGGCACGTTGGTGATATCGCGGCCGGCGAGAGTTACGCGCCCCGCATCGAGCGGCTCGAAGCCGGCGATGGCGCGCAGCAGCACGGTTTTTCCTGAGCCGCTGGGTCCGAGCAGCGAGATGTATTCGTGCCCGCGCACCGAAAAGCCGACGCCATCGAGCGCCGCGTGCGATCCATATCGCTTCACGACGCCGTCCAGCCCGAAGATGGTGCCGTCAGTGGCCATCCTGCCCGCCATCATGTGCTGCCCAAAACGACGCTCCGAAGCACAAACCAGATCAAAGCAAAGATGCGCAATGTATGCAACCGCTTTCGGTGGCGCGCCAATTGGGTGGTTCAGTTCATCTCGCGAGTCGGAAGCCGACCTCGTCCTTCTTCCATAGGGAGAAGGGATAGCGCGCCGCCACCGGTCGTGAATGGAATTGCCCTGGCGGTACGCCTTATACCGGCCAACTTATCGTTTGACTCGTGCTCGCAAGCGTAGGGGCGCACCGCAGTGCGCCCGTCCAAGAGCTTGCCGCGCAGCTAGACGGGCGCACTGCCGTGCGCCGCTACGCCATGACCTCTGCCACGAACCTTCAAAGTGACAGGTCAAACCATAAATTGGACGGTATGAGAGGTCCCGGATCAGCGCTGAAGTTTCCTGGCTTGCGCTCGGCGACTCCC
>JANLQJ010000151.1:0-1601 GCA_031367715.1 Hyphomicrobiaceae bacterium
CGTCTCGGACAGCAAGGGCGGTCACGTCGTCGATTACCGGCATGTGATCCACGCGTTGCGCAAGAAGCCGATGGCGCTGCTCAATCTGGTCTATCGCGATCAGTTGTTCCCGCGCCCGGTCTATGCTCGCACATTCGAGGCGTTGCTGGCAGCTGTCGGTGACCGGCGGGCCTGCAAGATCACGGTCGAGTTGCTGGCGCTGGCCCATGACCGGACCTGCGAAGCTGAACTCGCCGAGGCACTCGCCGCCGATGTCGATGCAGGCAGGTCGCCGGATATGGTGTTATTGCGCGCCACATTCGGTCCTAGTCCAGCATCGGTGCCGCTGATCGACGTCAAGGTCGTGCCTCTCTCGGCCTACGACGAACTGGTGGCGGTCGTCGCTGTCATAGCACAGCCAGCCTTGCAGGTGGCGGCATGAGTGCGGCCAACACCATCGACATCGCGCGCGTGGAACTGTTGCTCAGCGAGTTGCGCCTGCCCGGCGTCAAACTGATGTGGGCCAAGCTCGCCGCGCAATCCGACAAGGAAGGGTGGCCTGCCGCTCGCTTCCTGGCGGCGCTGGCCGAACTCGAAGTCGCCGACCGCGTCCGCCGCCGCACCGAACGGCACACGGGGGAAGCCAAGCTGCCACTTGGAAAAACCATCGCCGCCTTCGACTTTGCGCATGTGCCGATGATCTCGAAGGCGCAGGTGATGGCGTTGGCCGCCGGCGACGCATGGCTCGACAAGGGTGCCAACGTCCTGTTGTTCGGGCCACCCGGCGGCGGCAAGAGTCATCTCGCGGCAGCCCTCGGCTTGGCGTTGGTTGAAAACGGCTGGCGCGTGCTGTTCACGCGCACCACTGACCTCGTGCAGCGGTTGCAGGTGGCGCGGCGCGAGCTGGCGCTGGAGGCCGCCATCACCAAGCTCGACCGCTACGATCTGCTGATCCTGGACGACATCGCCTACGTCACCAAGGACCAGGCCGAAACCAGCGTGCTGTTCGAACTGATCGCTGCCCGTTACGAGCGGCGATCAATGCTGATCACGGCCAACCAGCCGTTCGGCGAATGGGGTAAGATCTTCCCTGATCCAGCCATGACGCTGGCGTCCATCGACCGCCTCGTTCTGTCCGACGACACGCAGGATACCTTATGCGCAATGCTGACAGGAAGCGCGGTTGGTTCGCGGGCGCGATACACCGATCACGAAGAGTGTTTGATCCAACTGCAACGGCCTGTGGTCATCAACGGCATCAATACGGTCGTTACCCGCCCCGATCTTGTCGACCGGTTTATATGCCTGACGCTCCCCCAGCTTTCGGATGGTGCTTACATGAGCGAGGTAGAGACCAAGAGGGTGTTTGACGAATTGAGACCCTATTTGCTGGGTGCTATATTGACGGCATTCTCAACGGCTCTAGGGAAACTGTCATCTATCAGAAAGGAAGATTTACCTCTACCTCGAATGGCAGACTTCCAGGGTCATTCAAAGAATCCTTCCAGTTACCGCCTTGATGGCCTCGGCGCGGTCTTCGCGGAAATTTTCGCGGGCGGCCGGAATGGGACGCCCCAGCTTCCGGATCATGGTCAGAGTGAGATTGCGGAGGGCCGCCAGCG
>JANLQJ010000180.1:0-6212 GCA_031367715.1 Hyphomicrobiaceae bacterium
GCGCCGACCGAAGGCGGCCTGTTTCGCGCGGGCGCGCCCGTCGCCTTTCACACGCCGCTCGACGCCCAGAAGGCCGGCATCGCGATTGCCCCGCAAGAAGTCAATCTGGTTCCCAAGCTGTCGGTCGCGGAAAACATCGTCCTGGGCGCCCATAGCGGGACCACTGGAATTGTCGACTGGAAGGCAAGCCGCCGCAAGGCCGAGGCCGCCCTGCACGAAATTGACAACGGTATTGATGTCGATGCGCAGGTCGACCGGCTGAGCAAGGCGCAACAACAGCTGGTGCAGATCGCCCGCGCCGTCGCCACCTCCGCTCGCATCCTGATATTCGACGAACCCACAGCGGCGCTCACGGACCGCGAAACCCAGAAGCTGTACACCTTCATCCGCAGCTTTCGTGCTGGCGGCGGGTCGGTATTTTATGTCTCGCACCGTCTGGACGAAGTTCTCGCGCTGTCGGATCGCATCACCGTGCTGCAGGACGGCCGCGCCATCGGCGAGCTCGATCCGAAACTGACGACCAAGCCTGAGATGATCAACATGATGGCCGGGCGCGTGGTGCAGGGCGCCCATGAACCCAGGCCCTATGTCGAACGCGCCGACGTCGTGCTGCGGGCCGAAAACCTGAGCCGCGCCGGCGAATTTTCCGACGTCTCGTTTGAATTGCACAAAGGCGAAATTCTCGGGCTGGCCGGGTTGATCGGGTCGGGCCGGACGGAATTGGGCAAATGTCTGTTCGGCGTCACCCGCGCCGATCGCGGCCGGGTGGACGTGTTCGGTGAAACCGTTTCGATCCGCCATCCCGCCGACGCGATCGCGCGCGGCATGGTGTACCTGCCCGAAGAGCGAAAGGCCGAAGGCATCTTTCCGCTGCTCTCGATCAACGAGAACGCCGCCCTGCCCAACTACGGCCGCTTCAGCCGCCTCTTCGGACTTAATTTCAGCGAAGCCGCGCGCGAAGTCGCCGATTTCGTACACAAGATCCGCATCAAGCTGGCGTCCGGCCAGGACCCGATCACCAGCCTGTCCGGCGGCAACCAGCAGAAGGTCATTATCGCGCGCTGGCTGATGCGCGACGCCAAGATCCTCATTCTCGACGAGCCGACCCGCGGCATCGACGTCAACGCGAAATTCGAGATTCAATCCCTGCTGCGCGGCCTCTGTGAGCAGGGCTTGTCGATCCTTTATATTTCGTCGGAACTGCTGGAACTGCTGGAAGTTTCGGACCGGATCCTCGTCATGCACGAGGGGCGGATAAAAGGCGTCCAGCGCGCCGAGGCCGCCACCCAAGAATCACTGCTGCAACTCGCGATGACCTGAAGGGACGTGTCAGCGATGACGGAACAACTGACCTTACCGGCCTGGAAACCAGAGCAAATTTCCTTGCTCACCCGCTTTCGCCGCTGGCAAGCCAGCGGCGTTCTGTCCGCGCTCATCATACTCACCCTGCTGCTCGCGCTCACCAGTCCAAATTTTTTCACGCTGACGAACATACCGATCGTGCTTCGCAATGCATCCTTCGTCGGGATGGTCGCGCTGGGCGAGACGCTGGTGATTTTGGTCGGCGGCATCGATCTGTCCATCGGCACCGCAGCCGGGCTGTCGGCGATCATCGGCGCCCTGATGCTGACGCTGCTCGGCCTCCACCCCCTCATCGTGATCCCGCTCACCATGCTGTTCGGCTTCACGCTCGGCCTGATCAACGCGGTGTTCGTCGCCAAGCTGCGGCTGAACCCCTTCATTGTCACTCTGGCCTCGGGCGAGATTTTCGCAGGCGCAATTCTTGTGATCACGCAAGGCTACCCCGTCCGTCCTTTGGGAAGCCCGTTCATTCTGCTGGGACAAAGCGCTGTCCTGGGCATTCCCCTGCCGTTTCTCGTGTTCCTCGGCGCGGCGCTGTTGTTGTGGTGGGTTCTGGCCAAGACCCGTTTTGGCCGGAACATTTACGCCGTCGGCGGCAATCGCGAGGCGGCCGCGCTGGTGGGCATCCGGGTTGAGCGCGTGGAAATGCTGGTCTTCGGCCTCGCCGGCTTGTTCGCGGCCCTGGCCGGGATTCTCTATGCCAGCCGCATGGACGCAGCCCAACCGACCGTCGGCGAAGGCTGGATGCTCAGCGCCATAACGGCCGCGATCCTCGGCGGCACGTCGCTGCGCGGCGGCGAAGGCGCCATCATCGGCACCGTATTCGGGGCGCTGCTGCTGACAGTCCTGCAGAACGGCACGGTCCTTCTCAACGTGTCGGGCTATTGGGAACGGATCATTATTGGCTCCGTCGTACTCGTGGCCGCGCTTGTCGACCTCTTGCGCCGCAAATAACGTCGCTGACTAAATGTTCTGACCTGTCGATGTCCTTCAACGTATCGATGGCGGAGCAGCTCCATCACCTTCTCCCGTGGGGAGAAGGTGGCGCGAATGCGCCGGATGAGGGGTGAGGGGCCAGACGTGTGGCGCGGACGTTGCCAAGCGGCTGGCCCCGATCCCCTCATCCGCCCTTCGGGCACCTTCTCCCCACGGGAGAAGGCGATGGTGCCGCACCCGCCGTCTCAGAACTGAGCGAAAATGGACAGGTTGGGCCTTACTCTTGGCAGTATGACTTCGGTGGCGCCCCCCTTTGCCAAGGCGAAAGGGTTCGAGTTCGCACTCGCCTTGCATTGAAGCTAGGATGTCCCACTTTGATCGAAGACTACGACATCGAGAACGACATCCGCACGCGGGCGGCGTGGCTCTATTTCATGGAGGGCCTGACCCAGGACGCCGTCGCCCAGTCCTTGGGGATTACCCGCGCGCGGGTCCTGCGCATGCTGGCGGCCTGCCGGGAGGACGGCACGGTACAGATCCGCGTCACGACGCAACTCAGCAGTTGCGTTGAATATGAGCGCAAGTTGGAGCAGCGCTACAAGCTCGAACGCGCCGTCGTCATTCCCAAACCCCAGGATCATACCAAGGTCAGCGCCATAATTGGCGCGGCCACCGGAGCGTTCCTGGAGGATATCGTGGCTGACGGCATGACGGTGGGCCTGGGCTGGGGCCGGACCTTGAGTTCGATCCTTCCCCACATGCCTCCTCGCGTCTTCAGCAAAATGACCGTCGTGTCGCTGATCGGCAGCTTGACGCGGGCAAAGATGTTCAATCCGTCGGAATTCGCCTGGCGCTTTGCGGACCGGCTCGGCGCCGAATGCCTGATGATGGCCGCACCCGTTTTCGCGCCCGATAGCCTGACCAGGGACGCGCTCGTGCGCCATCCCGGCATCACCGAGATCTTCCAGCACGCGCAAAAGCTTGATTTGGCGATTGTCAGCGTCGGCGATCTGTCGCCGAACTCCACCATGAGCACCTACGGCCTCTTGGAACGCGACGACATCGCAACGCTCATGCGGGCCGGGGCCGTAGGAGACATTCTCTGCCGCTTCATCGATGGGTCCGGCAAAGTCCTCTCGCATCCGCTGAACGATCGCGTGATCTCCGCCGAACCGCAAATGTTGCACAGCGCCCGCCGCATCATCCTGGCTTCAGGCGGCTGGGAGAAGGCGGCGGCCGTGAAATCGGCGCTGCTGCTGCTGGAACCCGAGGTGCTGATCACCGACTTCGATGTGGCTGAGACGCTGCTCGCGTGAGCGGGGGGCGGATTCGGTGCGTCCAGGTGTTCCTCGACCACCAAACCATCTGCTGGCCTGGCTGAACAGTCTGCCTACAGCCCAAAACGCCCCTGTCGCTGATCGAAGCCTATGGCCCTCAGCGAGGCGTCAATGTTCTTGCGCCACTTGGGTCCGCGGTTGCGCGCGTCGGCGAGCGCGTCTTCCCAGTCGTCGCTGTTGTCATCGAGCGAAATGCTTATGAGTTCCTTCGCTTGCGCGAGATCTTTTGCCTTCTTGATCTTGGCGCGGTCGTTGCGCTCCTGGGCGATGAGTAGCTTGTGCGCAGCATACCTTAGCGGCGGCGGGACACGCACGAGCACGCCAGAGCCGTAGAGTGCGATGGCCTCCATGCTCTCTTCGGCCAGGTACTCCATGAACGGGAGCGCTGTCGCGGAGACGCCAAGCTCCTTGACTAAGATCGGAGTCGAACGCCCGCGTCCGAACTTCGTGAGCACGTCGACCTGCAAGCCATCCTTGGCCTCGAACAGTTTGGGCAGCCTGTCGTCCCGGTTCATCTTGGCTGCGAAGGTCGGGTCGGCCTTCTTTAGGATTGTCTCAAGGTCCAGCGGCTCCTCACCCCCCACAAAGGACGCCACAAGCAGATCGGCGTCTGCGGTCATGACCGAGCCGGACGCCAGGTAAGCGCCGGCGATGCAAGCGTAGGTCTGGTACGCCGCTGTCCCAACAAGGACGACGCCGCGCTGAAATAGTCCCGCGTTGGCGACGACTTCGAGCACTCGTCCGATCGCGAGCGACGGGGCGGGGATGCGAGCGTTCTTGAGCGCCGTTACCGTTGTGCGGTTTGCGTTCGCCACTTGGGCGGCTCGCTGATGAAGTTCGGCTTTGGCCTGCACATCGGGATTGTCGGCGCGTCCAAGAGAGGTCTGGCGCCGGCCCTTGCCTTCCTTGGCGTCGAGGTACAGGTACTCGTGGCCACGTACCTTCTTCTTGCTGATCGCGCCAGGTTGGACGCCAGACGGGTCGGCACGCTGTAGCAGGTCAGCGTAGAGCGTCTGGAGGTTGAGAGGCAGCGGCCGCATATTATACGAGTTTTCAACTTTTGTCGTATAACAGCACGTTATACGATGTTTCCGGTTTAATCGTATAACACACCGTTATGCCCCGCTCCCCTCAAATCGCCGGCTTGCGGCCGAACGCCACCACCAGGACGATGATGGCGCCCGCCACCATGTTCTGCTCGCTGACGTCGAGGCCCATGATGATCAGCCCGTTGTTGATCGTGCCGATCAGCAGCGCGCCGACGAACGTGCCGATGATCGTGCCCTTGCCGCCGAACAGGCTCGTGCCGCCCAGGATGACGGCCGCGATGGCGGCGAGTTCCGCCCCGGTGCCGAAGTTGTAGCGGGCGGTCTGCATCATGCCTGCGCAGAGCATGCCGGCGAGCGCCGCTGCGCATCCGCTGAACGATCGCGTGATTTCTGCCGAACCGCAAATGTTGCACAGCGCGCGCCGCATCATCCTGGCCTCGGGCGGCTGGGAGAAGGCGGCGGCCGTGAAATCGGCGCTGCTGCTGCTGGAACCCGAGGTGCTGATAACTGTCCGCTCACGCCGTTGAGCGAAAGTCTCAAGGCATGTTGACGGACCCGCCCCCAAGCTTTCCCGAATTCGGCGCGCCTTTTCTTGGCGCGTCGAATATCAGGCCTTACCGGGGGTGGATTTGGCACAGTGCCAATCACGCCGAGGTAAAAAACTCCGACTGGTCAGAGTGTTCGACGGCTGCCGGAGGCGTAGGGTGAACAGACTTCGCCATGCACCTCACTGCCCTCACTCAGACAATAGTTTCTAGCCGGACATAACTCGTTTCCATGCCGCTTTCCATGCCGCTCGCCAGCATGGCGGTCCTCGTCGCCTTGTCGGGAAGGGTCATGCGCATGGTCATAAGCGTACCGGTTCCGTCAGCTTCGAATCTGGTCTCGACATGGCCGTCCGGCGTAGCGTCCGGTAAATGCATGCGCTCGATATGAACGATCCGGCTGAAGGGGTCGAGTTCGACGAATTCACCGGTGAGGTAGAAGCCGCCGCCCTTGCCGTCGGCCCAGTCGTAACGGATTTTTCCGCCAGGATGCGCCTCGCACAGGCATTTCGGCATGGTCCAGCCGTCGGGGCCGAGCAGCCATTTTTGCAGCAACTTCGGCTCGGTGTGGGCGCGATAGACCGCTTCGGGCGAGGCTGCAAAGCGCCGCGTGACGACGACATGACGGTCGCCTTCGGCCTTGAGGGTGAGTTTGCTCATCGTGCGTCCTTTCGCGGTGTGCGCTTTGCGGTTGCTTGCGGTCTTAAGCGTCATCGTGCTCATCGTCGGTCCTTCCTTGGCTTGGGCTTCAATGTGGCCAGAACGTCGTCCAGCCGGTCGTAATTCTTTTCGAGGGCGTCGCGCAGCATGCTCAGCCAGCGATCGATTTCCTTGATGCCGTCCGGCGCCAGGCGGCACGGCCGCTTCGTGCCTTCGACACGGCGGATGATCAGGCCGGCGCCTTCGAGCACCTTGAGGTGCCGCGAGATGGCTGGCTGCGTCATGTCGAACGGCTTTGCCAGTTCCAGCACCGTCGCCTCGCC
>JANLQJ010000201.1:0-16110 GCA_031367715.1 Hyphomicrobiaceae bacterium
CCGCCCCCGCGGGGGCGGACAGCGCGTCCACAGCCTCATTGCCTCAAGAGCAATTTCCAGACATCAGGTTACACCGCCAAATGAATTGCCCGATGTGGGATTGCCGAGTGAAATGATCTTGGTCGCCACAAAATCACCACAACCAGCTAAGTCGCACCTAAGTCTGCGCGGTTAGCGTGCCTCAGGTTGTTCAAGCAGCCTGGGCGGCCGCTCCGGTCAACAGACCGAGCAGGCGCGCTGAGTCACTGAGGATAACAGAGATGATCGCGAATAAGATCGCCTTGACCGCCATAGCCATCAGCGGCGCGGTTGGAACGGCTGATGCCAAGATGCGCAAGCATCAGTTGTCGTCCTCGCAAGTCATGCAAACCAGGCTGGCGGAAATCCGCACCCATGAAGGCACTGAAAGCCGCATGGCGGAGCGACGGGAGCGTCGCAAGTACGCGATGAAACATCGTCATCGCCGGTGATGCACTTCTGACCGCCAAAATGGCGGCAGAAGGACGCCGGGCTCTGTCCCGGCGGGCCGGTCAGGGTCTTTTGGGGGGGGCTGGTCGGTCCATCCCATTCGAAGCCGGCTTCTGGCCGAATGACTTCTTCGTAACAAACAAACAGACTTCAGGAGCAGGAAATGATCAATGTCCCGTTCGGCCACGTCCACTTCAAATACAACTCATTGCCATCTTGGGCCCTGCTTTTGACGGCGGCTACTGCCCTTACGGTTGTCGCCTTCGCAGGAGTTCTATGGCTTGGCTTGCTGATCCTTATCACTCCCATCCTAGTCGTGGCCAGCGGCCTCAGTCGCTTGCGGCGCAAGCAGGCGCCGGCGCCGTTGAGGCGTACCGAATTCCGTCGGCAGTGGCCGAATCCAGTGCATCGCCCACTGATCATTGAAGGTGACTACGTGGTGGTTGGCGAAGGGCCGAAGCCAACGCGAGACCCGCCAGCGTCACCATGCGCAGATAAGCGTGAAGGCCACGACATCTAACAAACGATTACACAGCTGCAACCCCGAGAAAGTCCCATGACACCGCAAGAACAACAACTGATCGCTGGCCTCTTTGATCGTCTGCGCGGAGTCGGCGCGCCCGAGAAGGACCGAGAGGCCGAGGCACTCATCAATTCATCCGTACGAGCCATGCCTGACGTGCCCTACCTGCTTGTGCAATCGACGCTGATCCAAGAGCAGGCCCTTGAAGCCGCATCAACCCGACTCAAGACTGTGGAAGCGCGCGTACAGGCGCTTGAGGAAGAGCTGAAAGGGCGCCCGTCAGGGTCTGGCAGTTTCCTCGGTGGGTTGTTTGGCGGACGCGGCGCCAGCGAGCCTGCGCCTCCGAGCGCCTCGCCAATCTCCGCCGGCCCGTCGCCTTGGCCAGCGGCGGCTCCGCAGCAGGTTCCGGCAGCCGCCGCGCCTGCATCGGGCGGCTTCATGCGCTCGGCGATGACAACGGCTGCGGGCGTCGCCGGAGGGATGCTTGCTGCAGGCGCTCTTCGCGACATGCTCGGTGGCAGTGCGCATGCCAGCCCGGCCAATATGGCGGGGACGGATCAGGCCAGGCGAGACCACGAAGCGTTAGCCCAGCAGGACACCCAAGACGACGCACAGTCGGACGCGGAGGATGACACAGCTGACGACGCTGCCGATTCTTACGATTCGGCATACTGAATCGACGCGACTGTCGATACTGACCATCTGACGGTCATTCGGTCGTCAGGTGACATTTATCTAACATGCAAACAACAATAGATGCAATCGAAAGGAAGAAGACATGCGTAACTTACTCATCATCGGAATTGCCTTGAGCGTCCTGTCGGCGAGCACGGTCTTGGCGACGGCCGCAACGCCCGCACCAGCCGCAGGCGCTTCCGTCGCTGGTACAATGACGCCGAAGACGGTGGCGTCAACCGCAGACCAGGCGAAGTCGCGCACGGCGATCTCGATCGAGTGCTCAAAGCAAGCGGACGCAAAGGGTCTCCATGCGAAGGCGCGCAAATTGTTCCGGGCCAAGTGCAGGAAAGATCTCACAAAGTAGACTTGAGAGAGGCAAGTTTAATTGGGATGCGAGCGGGCGGTTATCAACGCCCGCTCACATTCTTGGCGACCTAATGTGATTTTACTGCACACACCGGACTGACGCTATTGATCAGTCAACGGCTGTTTGGATTGACGGATGCGCCGTTAAACAAACGGCGACGTCTTCGCATTTGAGTTCAACGGGTTCCCCGAGCACAACTCATTCAAAACTCGGGTTCTGGCATCATTTGGACAAATCTCTGCGTCTGTACGTGGATAGCTTAGGATGCGAACCGGCGAGATGTGTGTGGCTGCCGGCTGTGATGACTTGGAAACTGCAATATGCGAATACTCTTGATCGAAGACGATCCAATGATCGGTGCGAGCCTCTCGCAGGCCCTCGGCGATAATGGCATGACCGTTGATTGGGCCAAGGATGGCGAGGATGGCGAACTGGCGATCCAGGCGGGGGCTTATGCTATGATCCTGCTGGATCTCGGACTGCCAGGGAAGCCAGGAATGGCGGTGCTAAGCGCACTGCGCAAGCGCGGCGATAGGACACCGCTCCTCGTCATCACCGCGCGCGAGTCCACCGATGACCGGGTTGCCGGGCTTGACCTCGGAGCCGACGACTATCTGGTGAAACCGTTCGAAATGAACGAGCTGCTGGCGCGCATGCGCGCCGTGCTGCGGCGCCAGAGCGGCCACGCCACCTCGCTTCTCAGCAGCAGCCGCATCACGCTCGATCTGACCAGCCACGAAGTCGCGTGCGCGGGGGTCACCGAACTCCTTCCGGCACGCGAGTTCACACTTTTACATACCCTGATCGAGCGCCCCGGCGCAATATTCTCGCGCGACCAACTCGAAGAGCGGGTCTATGGCTGGGGCAAGGAAGTCGAGAGCAACGCCGTCGAGGTGTTGATTCATTCGATCCGCAAGAAATTCGGCAAGGACATCATTCGAAACGTGCGCGGCGCTGGCTGGCTGGTGGATCGATGAACCGTGACTTGTCTCTTAAATCTCAGCTTCGGCTGTGGGTGCTCGGGCTGTTGACGGTTGTCGGCCTCATAACGGCGGCAACGTCCTACTGGTATACGCGCGCCGAGATGGAAGGCCTTTTCGATCATCAGCTGCGGCAGTTTGCCGTCAATCTCGGCCCAACTGGCCAGGCCCCATCGCCGATCACTGGTGACCCGGTTCCACATGACATCGAAGATGATCTCAATGTGCAGGTCTGGGATAGTGTTGGCGCCCCGTTACGGTCGTCACTCCCTGAGAACGACGTTGCCCGGCAAACAGTTACAGGATTTACTAACACAAAGACTCAATCCGTCGGCTGGCGAACCTATACCATTGTGACAGCCAAACAAACAGTGCAGGTATCGCAGCAATTGGCGGTCCGGCAAGAACTTGAACAGGATGCCGCATTGCGGGCCTTGATCCCCTTGGGGATCATCATTCCATTGGCTTGGTTGCTTTTGGGGGTCGTCATCAACAGGGTTCTCGGAGGCCTGGACAGCGTTGTTGTCCGCCTCGCGCAACAGACCCCAGGCGAACCAGCACAAATTCCGGCCTCCGAGGTTCCCGCCGAAATCAGGCCGATGGTCCGGGCCATGAACGACCTGTTGCATCGGCTGCACCAGGCCTTGGCCGCGCAGAAGCGGTTCATGGCGGACGCTGCACACGAGTTGCGCACCCCCATTACCGCTCTGCAGCTTCAGATCACCAATTTGCGCCATGGCGAGAGCACGGCGTCGCCACCCAACCGGCTCGACGACTTGGACAGAGGTATCCGGCGCGCATCAAGCCTGATCAATCAGCTATTGAAAGTTGCACGCTATCAATTGGAAGATGCCAAGAAGGACTCGAGGCCGGTCGATCTTGTTGACCTCGTAAAAACAATCATTGGTGATGTTCTTCCAATTGCTGATCATCGCGGGCAGGATTTGGGGCTGGTGCAGGCCGATGCCGTCACAGTCCTTGGCGACGCCGATGACCTGCGTGTTCTGATCGGTAATCTTGTCGAAAACGCAGTCCGTCACACGCCTGAGGATGGCGCTATCGACATCGCCATAAAGTCTGAAGATGGAACCGCGACAGTCGAGATAAAGGACACCGGGCCGGGCATCGCGGCTGAAAAGATTGAACGCGTCTTCGAGCCGTTTTTTCGCGCAGCCGCTCCCACAGTCGAAGGCAGCGGCCTCGGTCTGTCGATTGCGGCCCGAATTGCCGAGCGCTATGGCATCAAGGTTACCCTTGTGAACCGAACTGATCGCTCGGGACTCATCGCTCGAATAATCTTCCAACGCGCTGATATGGTCACAGTCTCCTAAGTCCACCCTAAGTCTCCAAGGTTAATGTTGCGTCAGGTTGTTCGACAACAACCTGAGCGCCCTTCTCCAATCAATTGACGGACAGGTGCGCTGTGCAAACAAGGAGAACTCAGATGATTGCCAACAAGATTGTTTTGACTGCCCTGATCAGCGCCATCGCCCTCGGCGGCGCCGTCGGTACGGCCGATGCCAAGATGCGCAAGCATCACATGGCGTCGGCGCGGTTCGCACAGACTGGCCTGGAGGAAAGCCGATCCCACGAAGGCGCCGAAGGCCGCGGCATGGAGCGTAAGGAGCACCGCATGCTTCGCAAGATGCGCACTCATCACCAGCGCTAGATCGTCTGATCGTTTTGAGGACGAAAGACCAAGAGCCGGGTGGCCCATCGCGCCGCTCGGCTTGAGTATTTTTGCGCCAAGAGCAACGGTCCATGGGAAGTCTCGTGCAACAGAAACGAATTCACATGCTGGTTCGAGCGGCAGTAAAGTCTGCACTCGTCGGGATGTTTGTTTTCTCGATCGTGCAAGTCCTCAACGGACGTTGGATCAACATCAGGCATTCACAGGGTCCAGTTGCCGACGGCTACGGCGTGAAAATTGGCCGCTTTGGCAAACTTCTGGGGCCAGCAATCAACAGTCCTCCGGGTCCGCCCTGATCTGCTGTTTTATAGGATCAGTAAAACGATCTACAATATCGCGAGCATTGTGGCATGTTTCCACCGAGCCGCATGCCGGAGACTTCGAACATCGATCTTCTGTACGCCCCGCAGGCGACGGGAGACGAGCCGGGTCCTGCCCCGGCAGGCCGGCTCGCGTAACTCCCTGCGAGCCGGCCGCGTTGTCTCAAGTCTGAGGACTGAGCGGCAGGCCCGGTTCGCCCCTCAGCGGCCATGAAATGGTCACCACCTCCTAAGTCGCCCCTAAGTGTCGACTGGCATCGTCAAGCCAGTCACGTGACATGAGTCGCGTCGGCAAACGAAGTGACGGGACGGGGCTCTGCAATTCATTCCAGCCTGCTCAGGCAATGCTTGTTGCGCCCTGTTTCGTTGGAAAACCAAACCATCTCGAAGGAGTTTTGATCATGAGCAAACTTATTCTCGCCGCCGCCGTATCCGCCCTCGCATTGACCAGCGTTCTGCCGGCAGTCGCCTTTGCCGCCACCGCCGTGCCGCCGCCGTGCGAAGACTCTATGAAAGCCGAGAAGGCGGCCTTCAAGACGGCCAAGCTGTCGCCCGCCGATGCCACAAAGGTTGCCGACCTCGAAAAGCAGGGCGTCGAGCGCTGCAAGGCCGACGATGACGTCGGCGCTAACGCTTTCTTTGCCGACGCCATGAAGATCATGGGCGTCAAGAAGTAACTCCCACACCTCACAACAGCTCTTCCGAACGGAGATATTATCATGACGGCACTCGCGCTCGGGAGAGCTGAGACTGCCTACAACCGCGTCCCGCAGGTGACCCCCGATTTCTGGCTGATCAAACTGATGGCGGTCACCGTCGGCGAAACCGCGGCAGACTACATGAATCTGGATCTGGAACTGGGTCTGGTCAAGACGGCTTGGATACTCAGCGCCCTCTTGGCAGTCGCCCTGACAGTTCAGTTCGCTCAGAAGCGTTATGTTCCCTGGAGCTATTGGGTTTCAGTTGTTTTGATCAGCATCGTTGGAACGTTGATCACGGACAATCTCGAAAAAATGGGCGTCAGCTTTGCAACCAGCACCGTCCTCTTCTCGCTGCTTCTGGCTATCACCTTTGGCATCTGGTATGCGTTTGAGCGCACCCTGTCGATCCACACGATCTACACCACCAGGCGCGAAATCTTCTATTGGCTGGCGATCCTGTTCACCTTTGCCTTGGGCACGGCTGCAGGCGACCTGGGCGCTGAAGTCATCGGCCTCGGCTTCCTTTATACCGGCCTCTTCTTCGGCGCGATCATCGCACTGATCGCCGTGGGTTACTATGTTGGCTTCCTGGATGGCATCCTCGCCTTCTGGCTCGCCTACATCCTCACCCGCCCACTTGGCGCGTGCTTTGGTGATTTCCTGTCACAGGGCCAAAAGTACGGTGGCCTTGGATTTGGCACTGTCTACACAAGTTACATTTTCATCGGTGTTATCGCCGCTGTCGTTATCTACATGACGATGTCGCGCGGTGGTGAGGAGCGCGCACCTCAAACTCCGCAGGAAGCCTGAAGCAAGAACACTGTGGCAGGCATTTCTGACCCAGGTCCGAAATGCCTGCCGCGGATCCGGTAAAGACCTAGAATTGGCAATAGTCATAACACGATACGAGCACTATTGCGGCCCACAACCAGCGCGGGGATTGGGAACTTATCAACCAGGAGTACGATCATGACGTCCAAGAAGAGTGCACTCGCCGTTGTCGCACTGACGGCAATCGTGTCGGTAGGCGGAGTGGGTCTAGCCGCCTTGGCCGCCGAAAACCAGGGCGGCGACGCCCAGGAGCAGGCCGCAATCGCCAATGCAAAGATCACCATGCAGCAGGCGATCTCGATTGCCGAGAAGTCGGCCGGCGGCAAGTCGACCGGCTCAGGCATCGAGAACCAGAACGGTTCGACCGTGTACTATGATGTCACTGTCGACAAGGCTGGGACGCCGCAAAAAGTGCTGATCGACATGCAGACCGGCGCCGTCGTCAGCGTTGTGGCCGAGAACGGCGACGAAGGTGCCGAAGGCGCCGAAACCAACGACGGCAACGAGGGCAATGAAAGCGCAGAAACCAACGAACAGAACGAAGGTCAGGAGAGCCAGGGCAACGGCAAACAAGGCTAAGCCCGTTTTGAGATCGTAAAATTGCCGCCCAGGCGTTTCCCCGCGAGCGCCTTGGGAGGTTGGCGGGGCCGGTACGTGAAAGCGTACCGGCCTTTCTTGGTTTTTGATCAGATGACACATTGCCAACATTTAATCGAATTCGTTCGCTTCTCAAAAAAAGACCTTGCACGACTAAGTGGCCCCTAAGTGTTGAAGTCCACCATGCACATCAAGGCGCTGCATTGGCTCAAGGAACAACAGCCAATCGGAGCCGTGAACAAAGCGGCCACTTTGGTGTCTGGCCGTACAATCCACAGGAGAGTTGATATGATGACGAGTACCAAAGCGAAGTTGATCATTGCTGCTTTGTCGGCGGGAGCCGCGCTTGCAGGGCTCAATGCGTTCGTGATCGCCGCCGAAAAAGAAAGCGCGGACGGCCCCAAGGAAAAGGCAGCCATCGCCGCAGCCAAGGTCACGCTGAAGCAGGCCATCGCCACGGCCGAGCAAGCTGCTGGCGGTAAGGCCACGGCAAACGGCATCGAGAATCAGGACGACACGGCCATCTACTACGATGTCACGGTCGACAAGGCTGGCGTGCCGCAAAAAGTGCTGATCGACATGCAGTCGGGCAAGGTCGTCAGTGTCGCCGTCGAGAACAACAAGGCCGAGAACGACAAGAAGGACTGATCAGACTTTTCGCCAGCCGGTGCCGGGGCAGGCAAGCTGCCCCGGACGCCTCAATGATCCGCACGCGCCACTTGGGCGACGGTGATGCCAAATGCCGCGCGAGTGTCATCACGCCAACGCCACCCACTAGGTCCTGTCGCGAAACCCCCGGAGACACTTCGCAGCGGGCCGATCGCACCCCAGATCGGCGATACGCTCGATCCGGACAATCAGGTGGCAGGCGGCGTGTTTCGAACATTTGTCATCGCCAAGCCGGACGAGAAGGCGATCCTAGCCGCCTTCAAGACTTACGAAACCATCCGCGACGGCGTCGAACAGGCGTCCCCGCCGAGCATTTCTCGTGTTTCACAAAGGACCGATGGTCATGACCCCTAAGATTAGCCTCTCCCTCGCCGCCCTGTCGGTCGCCTTGCTCGCCTTCGGCGCGTCGGCTCCAGCGCACGCCGCTGGCGTCGACGCGGACGGCGACGGCATTCCCGATGCCGCCGAAGCGCTGCTTGGAACCGACCCGCTGGTGACCGATACCGATGGCGACGGCCTGAACGACAAGGCCGATTCCAAGCCGCTCGAAATGGCCAATCCGATCCCACAGGGCGGCAAGCCCGGCGGCATCGCCCTCAAGTCGGGCATCGTTGAGAACAATGTCGAACCGGGAACCGGCAAGGCTACCGATGATCATCTGGAACTCGAGGTGCAAAACCTGACCGACGCCGACATCAAGGGCGTCGAGTTCTTCCTGACGCTGAAGGACAGCGTGACCGGCGCGACCGAAAACACCTATCGCAAGCTGGCGGGCTTCACGATCCCTAAGAAGGGCACGTCGGTCCTGCATTTCCTGCCCAAGGGATCCCTCGACTTCGCGGCGGCGACCGACCACTTCCGCGCCAACCCGAATTCGGCGCTCTACAAGACGCCGAATGAGAAGATGCTTCGCGTCGAGATCGCGATCCCGGGCTTCGCTCCGGCCAAGATCGACATCAAGAAGGATAAAGGCGGCGCCGAAGTTGCCGACTAGACGCAAGCACAGTGCGCGCGACTTTGTGCCGCTCGCACCGACTCGTCGAGGAATCTGGGAAAACGCATCATGAGTGAGCACGAACTACATACGCCTCATCACGCAGCCGTTCGAGAATACGGCCTGTCGCAGTGGGTCGCTATCTTCACCGCTATTGTCGCGACGCTCGGTGCGATCATTGCCCACGAATCAAGCCTGTCGGCCAATGAAGCAATCCTCTATAAGAACGAAGCGATCCTGAAGAAGACCGAAGCCTCCAATCAATGGGCCTACTACCAACAGGTCAGCACCAAAGCCCACCTCATGGAACTGGCCAAGGTCCTGGCGCCTCAGATCAAGACTGGCGAGTACGACGCCAAGCTGGAAAAATATGCCCAGCAGAAGATTGACCTGCAGGTGAAGGCCAACGCGTTGGAAGACGAGGTCAAGGCCGCCGATGCCCACAGCACGTTGCTGCGCAAGCCCTGGCAGAGCTACGGCATGGCGCTGACTTTGTTGCAAATCGCGATCAGCCTTGCCTCCGTCACGATCCTTACTGGCAGGACATGGTTATTCGGCGCCGCCGGACTGGCGGCCGCGAGCGGCGGGGGCTATTGGCTTCTCGCGCTGGCAAATCACTGAAAGGAGCCCCGGTCTTGAGTCTAAGCGATCCTGCCGCCCGCGAGCGCGTGCGCATGCCCTGGTACGATCCCCGCTCTATCTGGCGATCCATCGTCATGCGCCCACGGATCTATGTCGGCGCGTTGGTCGGCCTCGCTGTTCTGCTGCTCTTGCCACGATCGGCGCCGCCGGATGTGCGCGGCGCCACAGCCTGGTGTGCGGCCGGCGCGACTTATCTCATCCTCGCCCATCGCGTGATGCGCCAATGCCAGTCCGACCGAATACGGTCCAGGGCGGCCCTGCACGACGACAGCGGAATGGTGATCCTCGCGCTTATTCTGCTCGCCATCTTCGCCAGCGTCGCCGCCATCCTCGGCTTGGCCACCGAGGCCAAGGCCGCAGCGGGCGGCGGTAAGCTGCTCTACGTCGCGCTGGCGGCGGCAACCATCGTCGTGGCGTGGACGGTAATGCAGGTCGCGTTCACGCTCCACTATGCCCATGAGCACTACGCCCCGCACCACCAGGTGCGCGATGGCCGCGGTGGCTTGACGTTTCCCGGTGAACCCAATCCCGACTACTGGGATTTCCTCTATTTCGCGACCTCGATCGGCGCGACCTCGCAAACCTCGGATGTGACGATCGGCACGAAGGGATTGCGGCGGCTGGTGACCCTGCACGCGGCAGTCTCGTTCTTCTTCAACACCATGGTGCTCGCCATGACGATCAACCTAGCGGCAAGCATGGCGTGAAGACGTTCAGTTTGCCGCCAGTCGCCGCTGTTGATGAGGACCTTCGACTGTGAATACGATAGAGCATCTGAACCAAACCATCTTCCTGCGCATGAACGCCGCCGATGGAACCTCGCGATGGCTCATCGACTTTGCGATCTTTCTCGCAAACGACGTGATCTTCCTGCTGGCGCCCATGCTTGCGGCGCTCTGGATTTGCGGCGACTGGATGAGGCGCAGCACCGCGATCAAGGCGTGCTTGGTCACCTTGCTTGCCATGGGCGTGACCCAGATCATCATCCAGGCCTGGCCGCACCCGCGTCCCTTCATGATTGGCCTCGGCCACACCTGGATACCGCATGCGGCGGACTCATCGTTTCCCAGCGATCACGTCACGGTCTTCGCCTGTATCGGGTTGACGCTCTGGCGGGATCGAGCGCCGCGGGCGGGATTGGCCACGCTGGCCGCCGGCCTCGCCGTCGCTTGGTCCCGGATATTTCTCGGCGTGCATTTCCCGCTCGATATGCTCGGGTCCCTCGCCCTGGCCAGCGTATGTTACATGGTCATCGGGCCGATCTGGCTTCGCGTAGGCGACACAGCAACGACGTTGATCCAGAATGTCTACCGGACGATCTTTGTACGAATATTTGATCTGGGTTGGAAGCACCGGTAGCCCGTCATCTTGAGGTTATTTTCCAAGTGGCATGCAGCTTGTGCGCCTCGCGAATAGTTAACATGGGGCCTCCAAACGCAGATATCGCGCCATATTCGATCAGTGACGAGTTTACCGCTGCGGCTGGCAAATGGGGCATAGAGTTGTGCGATCTCGTCATGTCAAGTGGAGCATCGATGTGCTTGCCTAGCTGGATCGGGAAACACACATGAGCGTCATGCTGCGCAGCGCAAGGCGGCACCGGTTGGGACTTAGCCGCTTTTTCGCCTATATCGTTCTTTGGTAACTGCTCACCCCCTGCCGCTTGATCACGCGGCGGCAACGGCGCCGGCGTCGAGAGCCTGTCGGATTGCAGTGAGGGCGCTCCGGCCTTTGAGTTGGCCGGTTGCGACAATTGAGCGGATGTGCGCGTAGACTTCGGCGCCCCAGGCGGAACGGAAGCCGTTGGTCACCTTACGGAAGATCACGGAGGGCCGCGGCGCGCGCTCCGAGACATTGTTCGTAGCTGGAACATCGCGGCGCGTGACGAACACGAACAGCTTCTGGCGGCTGGCCGCGATCGCCCATTTGAGTTCGAGGCCGGCCTTGCCGTTGGGCGAGGTGGCGAGCAGCGCATCGAGGCGGCGGTCGAGATCGCGGCGGTGGAAGGCAAGCGTCGTTTCAGCAAGATGGTCGCGACGCCGGCCGATAGCGCAAGCTCGCTTGAGTAGGCCTTTGAAGCCAGGCGCAAACAGGATGTCGCCGGCATCGATGGCATATTGAGCGTCGCGGATGAGATGGGCCAGGCAGACCTGATGCTGTTCGCCATGGCCAGCTTGCGCGGCAAGGCGATCGGAGATCCACACCTTTGGCTTGGCGCCAGCCAGGAAGTCGGTAACCACGGCCTTGCCGCGACTGGGCGCGATGACATGAGCGACGGCGGTCGCGCAGCTGAACACCCATTGCCAGTGGGTTTTTCCTTGCACGCGCGCGGACGTCTCGTCGCTGGCGATGACGGGGGCGGCGCGCACCTCGGCGGCGATGTCCTGGCCTGCAACCGCGAACGGTTTGGCGGCGCGCGCCAGCATGTTGGCGATGGCGCCTTCCGACAGCGTCAGGCCGAACAGCCCGTGCAGCATCTCGACCAGCCGGTTGTAGCTGACCAATTGGCACGCATGCAGATAGACCACCAGCGCCACGATACCTTGGCTTGATGCCTCCGCGGCAAGCCGCGACAGCAATGGCCGAACGGGCTGCCAACCGGCATGTCGGCGGGCGGCGTGGCGGTCACGCGCGTGCCGCAGCGCGGGCAGGCGCAACGATGCAGATTGATCCGTGTCGTCACCGGCCGGATCGGCGGCAGATCGATGTGGTCGTAGGCGTGCACGCCGGGTTGATCAGCCTTTGAAAGCCTGGCGCCGCAGCCGTTGCAGGCCTTGGCGTAGACCTCGCGCACATGATCGGGATTGGGGTTGAGCGCGCGCGTCACGCCCGGCCGGCCCTTGCGCGGCGGCTTGGGCGTCTCGGGACGATTGGCCTTCTGGCCGGTCGAGGGCGGCGCTGAGGAGTTGTCCGGCGTCTTGGGCGGGATGTTCAGTTTGGCTTCTAGGGCGGCGACGCGGGCGTTCAGCGCCAGGATCAGTGTGATCAGCTCCGACTTGTCGAGTTTGCCAAGCGAATCGGGGTCCATCCCGAGTTTGAATCAGCCCGCTGCGGTCGGATCAACCCCGCGCGCCCGAGTCAGGACGTCGCATAGAACGCTCATAGGGGGTGAGCAATTACGATATGATCGAGCAACCATGCTTGGGCATCTTTTCGTCATGGCCGTCGCGCTGAGTTTGCTCCACGACGACACTCATTCACACCATTCTGCCAGGATACTTCCGCCAGGAAGCGTCGGGGCGTGCCAACTCCGCGCTCAGTCTGATGCATTTGAGCTTTGCCTTCGCAGCGCAATGGTCAATTGGCGCCGTTTGTCGATTGCAGCGCCGTTTGTCGATCTGTGGCCAATGACTGCCGGCAAGCATCCGGCCGGGGCGTATCAGATCGCCTTAGCAGCGACGCTGGCAATGCAAGTCGCCAGCTTTGCTTGGTCTGCATGGCCGGAGAGGTGGCAGCTCGGGGTTCCCCGGCATCCGGAGATTGCAAGGGTTGATCTTCTGCGCGAGAAATCCCGGCCACCAAACAGTCCGTACCGTGTCGTTCGCCTGGAGTGGCAGTCGCGACTTGCCGACGCCGATGCGCATTTGGCAAATTGGCGTCTCGCGGCAATCGCTTCAGTCGAGGTCTGACGTGTGCTGATTATATTGGCGCTAGTGCGGACAGGAAGCGGTTTACCATGAAAGTATGCATACAGATAATAGACGATTGTAGTTATGCTGAATTAGAAATTTTTATCAAAAAGACAAACAAAGTATTTTCATAATTAGTTGACGCCACTAGATGAGCGCCAGATCAATCGAAGTTCAATATGAGGTATCTAAAAGTAGTAAAATGACCGGATTAAAAAAAACAGTGCGACCTTCGAAATCGCCGCATACGGTTCTCCGAGTGATAGACAAAAGCTATGGGGCGACGGCGTCTCTTCCGCCGCGTTTGATTACCAAGCGCGAACTCAGGTAAATTATCCCTTACACTCCGCAACACATCCTCAGGTTGGAGAAGCTTGGCCGGTTTCCATCTCGGATTCGGCTCGGTGAAAATCGAGTTGCATGGCTGCTATCTGAGGTTGAGGAGTGGATTGCTGCGCGTATCGAGGAGCGCAACACTTTCCCACGATGATGTCTGCGTTGGTGGTCATCCCTTTGACTGATGACTGGTTTCATTCGGCCCGGGGTTCTACCAGTGTCGACACGTGTGCTGACCAAAGGTCAAGCGCCATCCGCATCTCTGGCAGATAGCCGAATCGATTGTAAATTCCTGCAACGCCTCCTAGAGAATAAGAGGTGTGATTAAGTATGCGCTCGACAACGTGCGGCGCAAAACCATGGCGCGCCAAGCCTGTGGCAACTGTTCGCCGTATGTCGTGTAGCGTCCACTCTGCCACTCCCGACACGCTATCGAGGCGACGCTTGGCTTTGCTAAATCCCGAAAAGCTTCCTGCGTCCCGTCCCAAGGCCGGGAAAACGAGTTTGTCACTTAATCGCGGCACATTCAGAAGTACTGAGACTGCTACAGAAGAAAGCGGCAAAATTTGAGTACGATTGCTTTTGGTCCGTTCAGCTGGAATCGACCACACTCGAGCAGCCAGATCGATCTCGTCCCAGCACATTCCGGTCACTTCTCCGCGACGTTGTCCCGTCAACACCAACAGCTTTACGATGATTTCGAAAGGAAAGCCAAATCCATTGGCGCGCAGCCAAATGCTGCGGAGTTCGTCGTCGCTCAAGATACGATCGCGCGACGTGGTCATAGCCGGACTAGATATGCCAGCACAGGGGCTAATTGCGATATAGTCCCGCGCAACGCACCAGTTGAAGAATTTGCGGATTGCAGCCAACGCATGATTGGCAGTGCTCGGCTTGCCCCTCGCTACCAAGGCATCGAGGACAGTGTTTACGTCGCTCTTTTCGATGGCTCGCATGTCGCGATCGCCCCAAGCACCGACAAATGTCACACGGAGAATGCGCCCGGTCTCCCGAGCGGTTCGCGGCCGATTGCGTTGAGCACAGTGACGCTGCACGAATTCTTCGACCATCACGTCGAAATGGCGTTCTGATAGTGGGTCAGGCTTCTTGGGCTTCAGGTCCTCGCCAAGGGAGTTCTTGCTCAGCACCGCGAGCGCTTTGCGTCGCGCTTCGGTCAGCGACAGCACCGGGTATCGCCCCAGCGTGACGCGTCGCAGCACACCCTGATGGCGATAGAACACCACGAACGATTTCACGCCCGAGGGGAAAATCCGTAAGCCGAACCCTGGCAGCTTGCTGTCGAACACTTCGACGCGCTCGTCAGGATGCGCGGCGAGCTTGCGAATGGACAGGTCTGTTAGCGCCGTCAGGGCCATCTGGTTGAAAAACTCGAGTGAGCGAGTTGAATTCCAGGGTAACACTGGGGTAACAAAATGTCGAGCGTTTGGATGTTCCAGCAAGCTCCGGGAAAGTCATCTAACGATCTGATATGAGAGAATATTTCTGAAAAATTTGAGTTCTTGCGTTGTGTGACATTCTTGCACGATTTCTGATTTGTAATCAGGGGGTCGCAGGTTCGAGTCCTGCAGTCGGCACCAGTGATTTCAAGGACTTAGCCTGCAATTACCGTTCTCTTCCCGTTCCTTTGCGGGAGTTTTGCGGGAGACCTTTGCAGAACACCGTTAAGCACGACCAGTTCCGGGCGTCCCTCTTTGTTCTCGCAAACGCGCTCCGCTGCCTCCATCAGTCGTGACAGTTTGGCACCCGAGTCGTGTGTCGTGATCCGCCTGGCGCGATGGCCGAGCAAGTCCCGCCTGTCCTCGAACGTGACACCGGCAGCTCGCAATCGTCTGCCGAAGGTATGCTTCAGGTCGTGCACCCGGATTTGCGGTAGTCCGATCCTTTGCCGACCACGTTCCCACGCCGAGGTCATCATGCGGGTTATCGGATGGCCATCGATCGTGAAACCGTACGTTCGATTGAGGCCACGCCGACCCTCGACCACCGATCTTGCGTAAGCGAGAGTCCGAGACTACGGCTCATTTTGCTTGACGGAGGCCGGCTCAGGCGGCGACGCTTTGCGTCGCCGGTGGCGACCAGTTCCAGGGCAGCAGTTCTCTGAGCCGGTTGATCGGATGGCTGCCGATGCGCGCGATGACGTCGGTGAGCCATGCCTCGGGCTCGACGCCGTTGAGGCGGGCGGTTCGCACGAGCGTGTAGAACGCGGCCGCACGCTCGCCTCCGGAGTCCGAGCCGCAGAACAACCAGTTTTTTCTTCCGACTGCTGCCGGTCTGATCTGGTTTTCCGCGGCATTGTTGCTGATCTCGAGCCGGCCGTCGTCGAGGTAGCGTGTGAGCGCTACCCACCGCGAACGGGCGTAGCGGATGGCGCCAGCGAGATCGCTCTTGCCGGCGATTTTCTGGAGCTGTGCGTCGAGCCAGGTCGCCAGTTCGTTGATTTTCGGCCGCGCCGTTCGCTGCCGCACGGCTCGTCTGATGTCGGCCGAATGGCCAGCGATCGTCCGCTCGATGTCGAACAGCGCGCCGATGCGATCGAGCGCCTCCTTGGCGATCGCCGATTTGTGCGAAGCCCACTCGTCCCAGAAGCCGCGCCGGACGTGCGACCAGCACGCGACTTCAGCCACGCGTGGCGGCCCGTGCAGCCGGCTCGCGTCGGCGGTTCGT
>JANLQJ010000228.1:0-3379 GCA_031367715.1 Hyphomicrobiaceae bacterium
TTCCGCGCGCCCGACAAGCTCCTGGCCATGCTGAGCACGGCCCGGCGCAAGTCGAATTATGCGGAGTGAGACTTACGAAAAAACCGCGGCGGGCAACGCTTCCCGTCGCGGACTCCGCATAATCGTGTGCGCCGCATAATTACGGTTATGCGCTGCACCACATAACCGTAAGGTGTCGAACGGCTTCCGCTCGGTCTGGGGCAGCGAGGTCTACGCCGACATCTGCTCCGTCACCGCCACCGGCGCCCTGCACGGCCGCACCGCCCTCGACGCCATCCAAACCTGCCTCGCCGGCCGATCCGTGCTCAACTCATCTTAGCTACGGGGCGCGAGGGGGTGAGCAGTTACCAAATTCTCAATCCGCCGAACTGTATGACCTGACCCAAAGCCGTCTCGGCAGCCGTCGCCTCGCTGGTATCCTGCTGGTTCGCCACGTCCCGATCCGCTGAACGCGCGGCGAATAGCGGCAAGTCGGCCTCCCTATCTGCCTTCCTCTTCGCCCCCGGTCTGACCAGCGTTCGCGCCCGCAGTCACTCCTCTTCGACGGACTGCGTCGTGACCATCTCCGACCAGACCTGCTCAAGTCGCGGGTCGGTCGTGCGTGTGCGGCCGGTCCAATGATCGGCGCGGGCGGGCGGGGCATCGGCGAAGGATCCGGCGGTCAGCACGGGTGCAGGAAGCCGCCGCGCCCGAAAATTCGCATCATCGAAATATTTGAGCTTTTTTGCCCGGATCGGCGGCAACCCAGACACCAGCACCAGCGCATCGTCCCTCGGCAACTGCAGCACCTCGCCGGGCGTCAGCAGCGGCCGTGGCGTCTGGTGCTCCGAAATCGACGTGTGCGAGAGCCACGCGGCGCTGCGATTGCCGGAAACGTTGCGCTGTTCGCGCAGCTGCGTCGCAGTGCCGAGCGCATCGGACAGCCGCTTGGCGGTGCGCTCGTCGTTGGGCGCGAAAGCAACGCGCACGTGACAATTATCGAGAATGGCATGATTCGCCCCATAGGCCTTGTCGATCTGGTGCAGGGATTGGGCGACCAGGAAGGCGCGCACGCCATAACCGGCCAGGAACGCCAGCGCCGTTTCGAAGAAATCGAGCCGCCCGAGGGCCGGGAATTCATCGAGCATCAACAGCAGCGGGTGCTTGCGATGCTCGCCATCGACATGATCGATGTGTTCGGTGAGGCGGCGGCCGATCTGATTGAGGATCAGGCGCATCAGCGGCCGCGTGCGTGAAATATCCGACGGCGGAACGACCAGATAGAGTGAGACCGGCCGCTCGGCGGCGACCAGGTCGGCGACGCGCCAATCCGACCGGGACGTGTTTGCGGCGATGACGGGGTCGCGGTAGAGAGACCGAGAAAGCTCATAGCAGTCGAAACGACGCCCGAGCGTTCGTTTTCCGATTTGTTCAGAAGTTCGCGGGTGGCGGAGGCGACCACCGGATGGACCTTCGGAGCTTCAGCCGTTCCGAGATGATTGGTCGACAGCATGATCTTAAGCGCGCGATCGATGGAACGCGAGGGATCGGCGAGAAAGCTGGCGACGCGGGGAATCGTTTTCTCATCTTCGGCATAAAGCACGTGCAGGATGGCCCCGACCAGCAAGGCGTGCGCAGTCTTCTCCCAGTGATCCCGGCGTTCGCGCGCGCCCTCGGGATCGACCAAGATATCGGCGACGTACTGGACATCGCGGACTTCGGCCGGTCCTTTGCGCACTTCCAGCAACGGATTGAAGCGCGCCGAGACGGGGTTGGTGGGATCGAACAGCAGGGCATGGGAGAACTGCGACCGCCATCCGGCCGTGAGCTGCCAGTTCTCGCCTTTGACAACATGGATGACCGACGAGCCGGTCCACGTCAGCAGCGTTGGCAACACCAGCCCGACGCCCTCGCCGGTGCGCGTCGGGGCAACGGCGATGACGTATTCCGGACCGTCATGCCGAAGATAGCGGCCGTCATAGGCGCCAAGCACGATGCCGCGATCGCCGAGCAAACCGGCTTTGGCGATCTCCGATTTGTCCGCCCAGCGGGCCGAGCCATAGGTTGTTAAGGTCTTGTTTTGGCTGGCCCGCCGGGCGGCGCCCCCGAACGCGATGAGGCTGGAAAGAACACCGCCGCAGGCCGCAATCGCGCCAGCTTCGGCAAAAATGGTTGGGGCTTGTGCGTCGAACGCAAGCCACCAGGGAAAAAGTTGCCAAGGTTTGTAGACCGGCCATCCGGCGAGCGTGATCCAGGACGGCCCGAGCGCTGGCTGATTGCCCAGCATGGCGGCGGCCCACTGGGTTGAGGCCCACAGGCAGCTCGTGGCCGCTACGGCGGAGGAGGCAACCTGCAACAGATAGGACGGGGCGCGTGGCATCACTGATCTCCGTTCGGCGCTTGGCGCGATGACGGCGTCAGGATGCAGGCGCAACCAGACGAAAGGGAATGGGATATCAGGGGGAAAGGTGGGACGTCTCGGGACCGGCGAGGAGATCGCGGGAAAGTTCCGATGGGATCGTCAGCGCACCCGCTCGGGCTTTCACTGACGATCCACAACGGCAGAAGCCGTTCGCACCAGCGTTTGTGCCGCCTACGCTGCAAACCGGGCGACGGCCGTCAGTGGCCTTGCCGTATAGGCCGCTTGCGGAAACTGCATGTAGCGTGGTGTCCAGGCTTCGACCTTGCTGCGGCCGTCTCCAGCCACTGCCATCTTGATGATGGTCTTTTTCTGGCTGCCGCTGTCGGTGAGATGACCGTTGGCTGCGGATTCGCCGATGACCTCGACCAGCATTGCCGATACGGCTTCGCGGTCCTTTGCCAGTTCGAAAAACGTCGCGTCAGGCTGCCAATGCTGACCGACATCGACCAGGAGGGTCGCGCCGAGCCCGTCGATCAGCTGGGTGCCGGCGGCCAGCATCTCGGCCATGACGACAGCCAGGAGTGTCATGACATCTTCGTCGGCAATCTATACCGCGCGGCTGGGGGCGGGAACGCCCATTCTCGGCCAGACAATCCTCCTGGACGTGATCGGAGCGGCCGTGATCGGCGTCGTCAGCCTGTTTGGCGGAAAGGGCACGGTCACCGGCGTCTTCTTTGGCGTCTTGTTCCTCAGTGTCGTGGACAATGGCCTGCAGCTGCTCGGACAAACCCTGTCCACCGTCTACGCGACCAAAGGGGGCGTTACCCTTTTCGCCGCCGTCACCGATGCCATCCGGCACAATTTGATCAAGCGGGGCAAGTGTCAACGCCGAGCAAGAATGGAAAGCCATCCGCCTTGTCAGGAGGTCATGAATTGCTCTGCCTTCCGCCCGGCTGGATTGCAACCGACTTGACGCGCCCCTTGCAAGAAGACGGGCCTCGTTCCGCCGCGATTCTTGCACGAACACCCTTGAACCGC
>JANLQJ010000316.1:0-3760 GCA_031367715.1 Hyphomicrobiaceae bacterium
GACCTGTCCAACCATCGGGACCTGCAGCAGTTGGCAATTCGGAAACAGTGCTTTGAAACAGAGGCTTGCCGCGTACGTCCTGAGTGCCTCGCATCGACTTGGACGGGTCCCGGCCTTCGCCGGGATGACGATTTTTCGGGGGTCCAAATGATTGTTACAGAACACTAGGCCGGAGCTGCGCAAGGGAACCGATCCCATAGGTCGGGTCGAACCACTGGCGAGACCCGACAACCACGTTTGTGACGGAACATCCCCTATGGACATGTGTTGAGTCAGGGAACCGATCGACGATCCCGTGAACTGTTCACGACGGTCGAGGCCGAAATCTCAAGAGTCGTCCCGGGTCACGTTTACGAGTCGCACCGAGCCGCTCATAGCACCGCCCGCGCCATCGCCCAGCCGATCAACACCAGCGTCGGATCGGGGGTATCGGTCCGTGCCACCGCAGCCTCGATCGCCGCCATGGTGGTTGCCACCATCACCTCATCGGGGCGCGTCGCGTTCACCACCACGATCGCCGGCGTTGCCGGATCCATCCCCGCCGCTAGCGCACGCTGTGCCAGCGCGCCGATGGTGCGGCGCGGCATGTAGACCACCGTGGTTGCCTGCCGATCGGCAATCGCCGACCAATCCAAACTCTCCGGCAGCCCACCTGTGTTGTCGTGCCCCGTCACATACTGCAACCGCCGCGCTTCGAGCCGGTGCGTCAGCGACACCGTCAGCCGGGCTGCGGCGCCTTGTGCCGAGGTGATGCCGGGCACCACTTCCACGGGCACGCCGACGGCGCGGCAAGCCTCGATCTCCTCGCCGGCGCGGCCGAAAATCAAGGGATCACCCGATTTTAGACGCACCACGCGCTGGCCGGCCAGCGCCAGCGCCACCATGCGTGCGTTGATCTCGTCCTGCGGGCGCGTATCGCCGTAGCCCTTCTTGCCGACATGGATCCGTTCAGCTTGCGCGCCGATCAGTGCCAGGATCGGCTTGGCCACCAAGGTGTCGTAGAGCACCACATCGGCAGTTTGCAGCTCGCGCAGCGCCCGCACGGTCAGCAGGTCCGGATCGCCGGGGCCCGAGCCGACCAGCAGCACTCGCCCGGTGATTTGCTTCTGGGACACGATGGTCTAAAAGCCCTTCTTCCGGCTCGGCTGCCGGACATATCCGAAAAATGAATTGGTTGCGCACGGCCTACGGGCTCGCGCCCGGAAGGTCAAGGATGTCAGGTCAGGCGATCGATCAAGCTGCCGCGTTGGCCCGTCTCGACGCGCTCGCCAAACCGCGCGGCAGCCTTGGGGCGCTGGAGGCGGTGGCTGCGCGTCTGGCCGAAACGCAGGGCACGCTGACGCCGGTGACCAAGCCGCGCCGCATTGTGCTGTTTGCGGCCGATCACGGCTGCGTCGCGGCTGGCGTGACGGCCTGGCCCTCGGCGGTGACACAGCTGATGGTCGCGACCATTGCCGCCGGCAAGGCCGCCAGCAGTGTGCTGGCGCGCACTACCGGCACGGATTTGCGGCTGGTGGATGTCGGCACGCTTGGCGCCACGCTCGATCCGGCGCCGGCGTTTTATCGCTACGCACTGGTCCGGTCGGGGACGGCCAATCTTGCGGTTAGGCCTGCCATGTCACTTGCCGACTTCAATGCGGCCTGGGCGCTCGGCGCCGAGGAGGCCAAACGCGCCGTCGCGGATGGCTGCAAGGTGGTCGCTGCCGGCGAGATGGGCATTGGCAATACCACGCCCAGCGCGTGTCTGGCCATGTTGCTTGCCGATCTGTCGCTTGAGCGCGCGGTCGGCCCCGGTGCGGGCAGCGATGCGGCGGGCATGGCCATCAAGCGTGACGTGGTGGATGCCGCGGTGCACCGCGCCCGACCGCTATTGGCAACGGATGCCAAGGCCGCCATCGCCGAAGTCGCCGGGCTTGAAATCGTGGCCATGGCTGGTTTCTACGCCGCGGCAGCCGAGGTTGGCGCGACGGTGGTGCTGGACGGCTATGTCTCCGGCGCCGCAGCTCTGATCGCCGAACGTCTCGTGCCCGCTTGCGCCAAGCGGCTGATCGCGGGCCATTGCTCGGCCGAGCCGGGCCACCGCCATGTGCTCGCCAAGCTCGGACTCACCCCGGTGCTCGACTGGTCGCTGCGGCTCGGCGAAGGCACCGGAGCGCTGCTGGCCATGCCGATGCTGGATGCCGCGGCCGCCATCATGACGGAAATGGCCACGCTTGCCGAGCTGGGCGTCGGGCGGCAGGACTGACATCCCATGAGTGAAGTCAAGCAGACCATTGTCATCGGCGCCGGCATTCTTGGCGCGGCGATTGGCTATCGACTGGCCAAGGCTGGCGCGCCGCCGCTGATCCTCGATGCTGGCGATGGCGAGGGCGGGTTGGCGACGTCGGCGTCGTGGGCGTGGCTGAATGCCAGTTGGGGCAATTCACCATCCTACGCCGCTTTCCGCAGGCAGGCGCTCGCTTCCTGGCGGCGATTAGCGATGGAACTCCCCGAGTTGCCGCTGCGCTTTTGCGGCAGCCTCACTTACGACCTCCCGCCCACTGATCTTGCGGCCTTCGCCAGCCAGCATGCGGCGGCTGACTACCCGATCCGCATCGTCGGCGCGGACGAGATCCGCGTCCGCGAGCCGAACTTGCGGGAGGTGCCCGACAAAGCCGCGCTGTGCGGTGGGGAAGGGGTTGCCGAACCCGCCCTTTCGGCACGCTTGTTGCGGCAACAGGCGCTGTCCCTCGGCGCACGATTGCAGCCTCGGACGCGAGTGACAGGGTTGATCCACAAGGGGGGCCGCGTCGCCGGCGTCGCGACGGACGCCGGGCCGATCGCTGCCGACATTGTCGTTTGCGCCGCCGGCATTGGCACGCCGGAGCTGCTGGCAAGCGCTGGCTTTAATCTGCCGATGAAAACGCCCGAGGGCTTGCTGGCGCATAGCGAGCCACTGCCGCCCGTGTTGAACGGGCTGATCATTGCGCCGAAACTCGATCTGCGGCAGTCCAGCCAGGGTCGATTGATTGCCAGCGTCGATTTCTCAGGAACGTTGATCGGAACGCGCGATGAGACCGCCGCGCATCTTCTTCAACGTATGAATGCAGTCCTGCGGCTGCCTGAGCCGGCGCGGTTGGCCTTCACCACGATCGGGCAGCGCCCAATCCCCGGCGATGACATGCCCGCCATTGGTCATGTGCCGGGCACCGATGGGTTGTATGTCGCCACCATGCATTCCGGCATGACACTTGCCGCGCTGGTCAGCGAGCTTGCCGCGGTCGAAATTCTGGGCCCGAACGACGCTTCGCAAGCGTTGCTCGCCCCTTACCGTCCCGCGCGGTTTACCAACTCCTCAGCCAATTAGCGTTCTGTACCAATCAAATGCTAGCCATATGTCATCCTTGGGCTTGTTTCGAGGATGCCACTGATGGGCACCAATTGAATAAGTCACGACACTAGGGCGGTTTGCACCACATCTGCATCAGCGGTGGCCGCAGAAGTGGGGTCAGACCCCATTCGAGCCAAACCCTGTGTCGGCGCTAAATCGGGGTCTGACCCCACTTCTGCTAGCGTCGAGTGTCGGGATGATCCAAGTCAATCGCAAACCGCCCTAGCACCCAGCCCGCCTTGCGTGCTCCACCGCCAGCGCCGCCAGCGGTTCGACATGCTGCGAATAGCGCTCGGCCTGCGCCGAACTCGCATTCCCCCGCAGCATCCGTCCGCGGATGCCATGGCAGATGGCGGCGAAGCGGAACAGATTGTAGGCGTGGTAGAAATC
>JANLQJ010000393.1:0-8960 GCA_031367715.1 Hyphomicrobiaceae bacterium
GTCTCGAACGCCGGCAGCGCCGCTTCGACCGTGGCCATGGTCCAGGGTTGTCCGAGCAGCGCCGCCTCGACGGCCTTGGCGCGCTTGGGTATGCCCGCCATGCCGCCGAAGGCGATGCGGGCGGTGGCGACAGTGCCGGTCTCGATGTGCAGGTTGAAGCATCCGAGGACGGCGGAGATGTCCTGGTCGAAGCGCTTGGAGATTTTGTAGCAGCGCAGGGGCTTTTTTACCGCGGCACCAACCGGCACAGAAAACGCCTCGACAAACTCTCCCGGCCGCCGATCCTGCTTGCCGTACGCTATGAAGAAATCTTCGAGCGGAAGACTTCGCCGCGATCCACCATTGTGCAACACCACTGACGCACCAACAGCAATCAGTGCCGGGGCCATATCTCCAATTGGCGAGCCGTTGGCTATGTTGCCGCCGACAGTACCTGAATTGCGAACCTGAACTGAGCCGATCCGTCTCGCGAGTTCACCAAGGTCGCCCCAATAAAGTTCCAGTGCGCTCAAGGCTTCAGTATAGGTGACGCCAGCGCCGATCCAATATCGCTTGCTGTTATAGTCAAGATCACACCGCTTGAGGGCGGCGACGCGACCCGTAGAGACAAATACAGGTAGAACTCGAAGTTGCTTGGTGGCCCACAATCCGATGTCGGTTGCGCCGCTGATGATTGTCGCATCGGGGTATTGCACACAGAGCGCCGCCAGATCCTCAATACTTTCGGGTGCGTGGAAGACTCCAGCGGCATGCTCCAACTTCAAACTGCCGTGCGATAGCCCCGGCAGCAGTGCGGTTTCGCGATGCCAGCGCAACTTGTCCCAACTTGCCTCAGGCAAATCAGACAATCGATTGGCCGCCGTCACGATTGGCCCATATCCTGTACAGCGGCAGAGATTGCCGGCGAGCATGTCGTCGATGGTGGGCAAGATAGCAGCGTACTGGATACCCCCTCCCTCCAACTCGTCATGTCGCTGGCGATGCCCGGCGTAAAGTGTCATCACAAATCCCGGCGTGCAGAACCCGCACTGCGATCCATGGCATTCCACCATCGCCTGTTGGCACGGATGCAGCTCGCCGTTCGGCCCACGCAGACCTTCGACCGTCACCACCGAGCGGCCATCGACCATTGGCACAAAAGTGATACAGGCATTGATGGCACGATAGGCGATGAACCCGCGATCAACAACCTCCCCCACCACCACCGTGCACGCCCCGCAATCCCCCTCGTTGCAGCCTTCCTTGGTCCCTGTCAGGCGGAGATCCTCGCGCAGGTAATCCAGCAGCGTGCGGGTCGGCGGCACCGAGCGCGGCACGTCGTGGCGCACCCCGTTCAGCAGAAAACTCACCTGGTCGCGCGTGGCCGCCATCAACTCCCCCGATAAGTCGAATAGCCAAACGGGGACACCAGCAGCGGCACATGATAGTGCGCATCGCCTTCCGATATGCCGAACCTGATTACAATCACATCCAGGAATCGCGGGTTCGGCAACGCAACACCGCGCGCTTCGAAATAGTCGCCAGCGTGAAACGCCAGCTCATAAACTCCCGGCTTGAAGGTCTTGCCCTCAAGCAGCGGCGCATCGCAGCGCCCGTCCGCGTTGGTGCGCATATCGGCCAGGCACGCCGGCACCGGCCCATCGCGATGGAACAGCTCGATGCGGATGCCGCGCCCCGGCAGGCCGGCGCTGGTGTCGAGAACGTGGGTGGTCAGGCGGCCCATGGGCGCTCCGGAGGGGAATGACGGGAGCCGCGCTCCCGTCGGCAACACTCAAGCACAATTTTACCACCGCCGTCGATGCTGGCGCGACATCGGCCAGCCCCTCCCGCCGCCTATTTTGCCGCGTCGGCCGCCAGACGGGCCGCACAACCGAAAGATAGACGCTGCCACAATCGTCCGCTAAGGTTTTCCCGATTCTGGGGCAGCTAACGCCGCACCAGATTGCCCCCGTGGCGGAATCGGTAGACGCGGCAGACTCAAAATCTGTTGTCTTCGGATGTGCCCGTTCGAGTCGGGCCGGGGGCACCACTCATTTTCGGGCCGGGCGATTGTAAGGCAGCTTGGGAGACGGCATGCGGTACGGTTTCAGGCTGGCTCTCGTTGCATTGTTGTCGGCGCTCGCCCTTTGCCAACCGGCCCTGGCCGGCCCCGCGCTGCTGTTCGATGCGGCTTCCGGCGCGGTGATTTATTCCGAGGACGTCGACCAGGTCTGGCATCCGGCCTCTCTCACCAAGCTCATGACGGCGTACGTCACCTTCAAGGCTTTGAAGGAAGGCAAGCTCAAGCTCGATCAGAAGCTGACTGTCGGCCAGAACGGTTTCAAGGCCCCGCCCAGCAAGCTTGGGCTGAAGGTTGGCGACACCATCGTTGCCGATCTTGCCATCAAGGCCATGGTGGTGAAGTCGGCCAACGACATGGCCATCACCATCGCTGAGACGCTTGGCGGCAGCGAGGCCGGGTTCGCCGAACTGATGAACGCCGAGGCCAAACGACTGGGCATGACGAAATCGCACTACGCCAACGCCAGCGGCTTGCCGCACGACGCGCAGCTGACCAGCGCGCGCGATCTGGCGCTGCTGACCAAGGCGATCATCACCGATTTCCCGGATCAGGCCTTTCTGTTTTCGATGGCCTCGGTGAAGGTCGGTGGCAAGGACGTCGAGACGCACAATACGCTGCTGAAAACCTATGACGGCGCGGACGGTATGAAGACCGGGTTCATCTGCGACAGCGGCTACAATATCGTGGCCTCGGCGACGCGCGACGGGCACCGGCTGGTGGCGGTGGTGCTGGGCGAACAGTCGTCGGCCAGCCGCAATGTGCGCGCAGCCGCCATGCTGGATTTCGGGTTCCAGAATTATCTTTGGAAGACGCTGTTCAACCAGACCACGGTTGAGACCGTGGAAGGCGCGCCGACCGATACGGCAACGCCCGCCAGCTTGCGCAAGGAAGTGTCGTCGTGCGTTGCTCATGACAGCGCCAAGGCGAAAGCCGAGGCGCGGGCCAAGGCGCGGGCTGAAAAGCGCAAAGCGGGCAAGACCGATGTCGCGACGGCAGCTGTTCCGTCTGCTGCCGGCAAGGACAAGGCAGCCGCCACTGGCAAGAAGTCCACTGCTGCCGGCACCGCAACCGCCAAAGTGCAGCCTGCGGCGGTCAAGGCAGCCGTCCCTGCGGTCAGTGGCACAGCCAGCACTCAAGCGCCTGCCGACACGGTGGCGGGTAAGGCTGACAAAAAGAAAACGGTCAAACTGAAACCTACAGCAACGCCCCCGGCGGCCAACACGGCGGTGGCCACGCCGTAGGGTGCGATAGGCCGCTCGGCCATATCGCACCGTTTCGAGGCGCGAATTTGTGTGCTGCCGGCCTGATGCCGTTGAATGCGCCACGTAATTGCCGTGGATGGTGCATTGCGGCCTGGTAAGCCCAAGGCACCCCAAACTTTACCTGGCCACCTTGGCCCCTGGCCCACCAATAGCAACCCGCGAAATATTTGACCGCTGACTTTCATTCAGACTTGGATATGGATTCGGTCGGCATTCATGGCGTCGGCGAGCTGCGCTCGCCCTCGTGCACGGTGCGTGCGCTGACAGCGCGGCTGCAAGCCGCCCTACGCCATGGGGCACCCTCGTCCTATCGCTAGTCAGTCTGAAAACACGGTCGCTGCCCTTCGGTCAGCGTCAAGCGACCGGTCAAAAGATCGGTTGGACGGTTCATCGCCGCCTGCTGCGATACGCCACGAGCCACTTGACCGCGCCCAGGTGCTAGTGATCGTGTTGAACATCGCGCCTCAGGAGCTACTCAATGTCACGCCACATACTCGCCGCCGTGCTCGCACTGTCCGCCATGACCGCCGCGCCAGCTCAAGCGGCCGGCGATGCCGAGAACGGCAAGACCCTGTTCAAGAAATGCATGGCCTGCCATAAGGTCGGCGAGGGCGCGATCAATGGCGTCGGTCCGGTGCTGACGGGCGTGGTCGGGCGCAAGGCCGGCACCGTCGAGGGCTATGGCTATTCGGCCACCAACCACAATTCCGGCGAGCAGGGGCTGGTGTGGACCGAGGAGAACATCTTCGCCTATCTCCCCGACCCATCGGCGTTTCTGAAAACGTACCTGACTGGCAAAGGCAAGCCCGAGCTGTTTGCCGGCAATACCAAAATGCCGTTCAAGCTCGCCGATGCAACCGAGCGCGCCGACATCATCGCCTATCTGAAGACGTTCTCGAAATAGTTGCGTGGCTGGCGCGAGCCAGACCACAAAGCGCCAATAATAGTACCATCATTGGTCAGCTGGAACTCTCGACATTGGCCATATCCAATCCGCCCAACAGCTCAAAGCGCGTGGCGCTGTTCGTGACCTGCCTGGTCGATGTGTTCCGGCCCAGCGTCGGCATGGCAACGGTGCAGTTGCTGGAGGATGCCGGTTGCGAAGTGGTGGTGCCGCCGGGGCAGACCTGCTGCGGTCAACCCGGCTACAACTCCGGTGACCGCGCGGCGGCCACTGCAATTGCCCGCCGCGTCATCGAGATGCTGGAACCCTACCAGCATGTCGTGGTGCCGTCCGGTTCGTGCGGCGGCATGATCCGCAAGCACTATCCCGAGCTGTTCGCGGGCGATGCGGACTGGGCGGCACGCGCCAAGGCGGTGGCCGGCAAAACCTATGAGCTGACGGCATTTCTCACCCATGTGCTCGGCCGCAAGACCGTGTCCGCGCGCTTTCCAGCGCACGCCACCTTTCACGACAGCTGCTCGGCGTTGCGCGAGCTGGGCCTGCGCTCCGAGCCGCGCCAGCTACTCAGTTCGGTTGAAGGATTAACGATCAGTGAACTCAGCGACCGCGACGCCTGTTGCGGTTTCGGCGGTACCTTTGCGGTGAAATATCCCGATATCTCCAATGCCATCGTCGAGAAAAAGACCGCGGACGTTGCCGCCACCGGTGCCGAGCTGCTGATCTCGGGCGATCTCGGCTGCCTGCTTAACATCGCGGGCAAGCTGAAGCGCGAGGGCTCGAGAGTGCAGGTGCGCCACGTCGCCGAGGTGCTGGCCGGCATGGTCGACCTGCCCGCCATCGGCGAGGGATCCCGCTCATGACCGCCGATGGCACTACCTTCAATTCACGCGTCTCCGGTGCGCTCGCCGATCCGCGGTTGAAGCAGGCGCTCGCCAATGTGCGCACCAATTTCGTCGCCCGCCGTGCCGCCGCCAAATCGGCGCTGCCGGAATGGGGCACGCTGTCGCACGACGCCAAGGCCATCAAGGACCACACGCTGGCGCATCTCGATGTGTATCTGGAAGCCTATGAGACAAGGGCCACCGCCGCTGGCGCCACAGTGCATTGGGCCGCGACCGCCGCCGAGGCGCGCGACATCATCCTTGGCATCTGCCGTAAGGCTGGCGCACGAACTGTCACCAAGGGCAAGAGCATGGTGGCAGAGGAAATCCACCTCAACCAGCATCTGGAAGCCAACGGCATCGTCGCGATCGAGACCGATCTTGGCGAATACATCATCCAGCTGCGCGGCGAACTGCCCAGCCACATCATCGCCCCGGCGGTGCATCTGACCAAGGCCCAGGTCGAGGCCGACTTTCGTAAGACGCACACGCATCTTCCGGAGGGGCGCAGCCTGGAAGAACCCAGCGAGCTGGTGAACGAGGCGCGCGGCATCCTGCGCGACAAGTTTCTGGCCGCCGATGTCGGCATCACGGGCGCCAATTTCCTGATCGCCGAGACCGGCACGTCGGTCATCGTCACCAATGAAGGCAATGGTGATCTGACGCAAACCCTCCCCAAGGTGCATGTGGTGATCGCCTCGATCGAGAAGGTGATCCCGACGCTGGAGGATGTCAGCATCATCCTGCGGCTGTTGGCGCGCTCTGCGACCGGGCAGGATGTCTCGACCTATACGACGTTTTCAACCGGGCCGAAGCGGGCCGCCGACCCCGATGGGCCGGGAGCGTATCACGTCGTCATTCTCGACAACGGCCGCTCGGAAATGCTCGGCACCGAGCTGCAGCCGGTGTTGCGCTGCATCCGCTGCGGCGCCTGCATGAACCATTGCCCGGTCTATCAGGCCATCGGCGGGCATGCCTATGGTTCGGTCTACGCCGGACCGATCGGCGCGGTGCTGACGCCGGCGCTGGATGGCGTGATGGCGGCCAAGGACCTGCCGAACGCGACGCCCTTTTGTGGCCGCTGTGAGGAGGTCTGCCCGATGCAGATCCCACTACCAGGCATGATGCGCCACATCCGCGAACAACAGGTTGCCATGGCCAAGGCCCCGACCGGCCAGCGCGTCGGGCTCGCCATATGGGCCTGGCTTGCCGCCCGGCCGCGCACCTACCGGCTGGCCACCCGCGCCGCCACCCGCGTGCTGGAGATGATGGGCGGGGCGAAAGGCCGGATGCGGCGACTGCCACTGGGCGGCGGCTGGACCCGCCATCGCGACATGCCGGCGCCCGAGGGCCGCACGTTTCATGATCTGTGGGCCGAGCGGCAAAGACAGCGCGGCGGATCATGACCGGATCGCGCAACGGCATCCTGTCCGGCATCCGCAAATCGCTTGGCGCAGGCAGCGTGGATGCCGGACGCCGCGCCGCTGTCGAGGCTCGCATTGCCGCCCACGCGCGCGGTACCGTTCCGGCCCGTGCCAGCGTGCAGGCCGGCGAGGCGATGATCGCGTTCGTCGCCCGGCTGAAAGCGCAGGGTGTCACCGTGGTCGAGGCGGCGCATCTGCCCGACGTGCCCAAGCTCGTGGCCGAATATCTGCGCGCCCTCAATTTGCCAGCGCGGCTGCGCATGGGTGCCGACCCGGAACTTGGCGCCCTGCCATGGGGCACCGTCGCGCCGCTCGAAGTCATGCCTGGGCGCGCTCAGGCTTCCGACGAGGTGTCACTCAGCAAGGCCTATGCCGGTGTCGCCGAATCCGGCACGCTGGTACTGACCTCCGGCCCGGACAACCCGACTACCTTGAACTTCCTGCCCGAGACACATATCGTCGTGGTGCGCGGCGCCGATGTGGTTGGCGGCTATGAGGATGTCTGGGACCGGTTGCGGGCGATGCCGATGCCGCGCACGGTCAACTGGGTGTCCGGCCCCTCGCGCACCGCCGATATCGAGCAGACCATCGTCATGGGCGCCCATGGGCCGCGGCGATTGCATGTGATATTGGCTGGGTAGGCCACTGCCTACGCCTCATTGAAGGAGACCACCCATGCGCCGTTCCGAAGTGAACAAGATCGTCGCCGACGCCAAGGCCTTCATGGGCTCGTTCGGCTTCCTGCTGCCGCCATTCGCGCACTGGTCGCCGTTTGAGCTCAAGTCCTCGATGCGTGAGTGCCCGACTATCCTCTCTTCGCGCCTGGGCTGGGACATCACCGATTTCGGCGAGGGACGCTTTGCCGAGTATGGCCTCGTGCTGCTGACAACGCGCAACGGCAGCCCGGCCGACCTCGCCAAGGGCAAAGGCATGGTGTACGCGGAGAAAATCATGATCTCGCGCGCCAAGCAGTATTCGCCCATGCACCGCCACAACATCAAAGGTGAGGACATCATCAATCGCGGCGGCGGCAAGCTGGTGTTCGAGCTGTTCATGCCCAAGGACGACGGCAGCATCGATGAGAAGGCCGAGGTGCGCGTATTGACCGATGGTCGCGAGCGCCGGCTGCCCGCCGGTGGCAAACTCACGCTCAGCCCCGGCGAGAGCCTGACGCTATTGCCCGGCGTTTGGCACGCCTTCTGGGGCGAGGAAAAAGACGTACTGATCGGCGAAGTCTCGTCGGTGAACGACGATCTCACTGACAACGTCTTTCGTGACAAGATCGGCCGCTTCTCCAAGATCGAAGAAGACGTCGCGCCACTGCATCTGCTGGTGTCGGATTACGATACTTGGCTGGGATAGCTGTGCTGCGGGCGGACTGAGTTGTCAGGCCAGCAGGCCGCAGGCTCAAGGTTTGTGGCCGACCACGCCGGTCGCACAACCAAAAAAGTGCGTCTTGAACTCAACGTCCAGTCCTTCGTCGGCAAGACACTGGGCAATGAAGCGGCAATCGCCAAAATTGCGCGTGTAGATCGCGAGCATGCTGAAATCCTGGGCGCCATTGAGCACGGTCTTTTCGATCAGGGGCAGCACCTGACTCAAATAGAACCGGTATAGGCGGTACAGCAGCCAGCCCTTAGGATCGGAGGCCTCGATCAATGAAAACACGCCGCCGCGTTTGAGCACACGCGCCAATTCGTGCGCCAGCTGTTTTTGCTGATCGTGGTTGAAGGTCTTCAATCCGAAGGTTGAAATGATGAAATCGGCCGACGCTGCCGGGATCGTGTTTTTCAGAACGTCGGCCTCGATCAGCTTGATCCTGCGACTGCGGCTGCGGTGCAGACGGTCCAGGGCGCGCTTGTTCATCTCGGAAGATATGTCGACGGCGGTGATCCAGGCGATCTGCGGCCGGCGCCGCAACAGGTAGGGCCAGGCTTCGCCAGTGCCGGCCATCAGGTCCAGTCCGGCAACCTCGCCAGCTGGCAGCGCCGGCATGGTATCGACGCAGTAGCGCCGCCACAGCATGATGATGCCGAACGAGGCAATCTGGCTCCAATACCGGTACCGCACGCTGCATCGGTCAAAGACGTCACGCACGAAGACCGGATCGTAGATGTCCTCTGCGGGGGGTGCTGGCATGAGTGCAAACCTAAGGGTTCACGCCGATAGGAGCACTGCGGCCTATCGATGCGGCGCGAGTAATACCGTCCAACTTATGGTTTGACTCGTGCTCGCAAGCGGGGCGCACTGCGGTGCGCCCGTCCAAGCGCTTGCCGTGCAGCTAGACCGAAGTTCCTGCACTCCAGCGTAGCCCGCGGGGGCGATTTCTCTTGTGCACCAATGGGTTTGGCGGCGATCAGCATTGTTGATCTGACCTTATTGTGCCCATGTAATGCGACGCAATGACTCACAGCGCAGCGGGGCGGA
>JANLQJ010000444.1:0-14633 GCA_031367715.1 Hyphomicrobiaceae bacterium
CCGTTTCGGTGTCATCGAGCACTCTGCCGCTGGTGGGATCGTCGCAAGTCGTGGGTTCCATGATGCCTGCAGCCGCGGCACGATCGCCCGGTGTTGCCACCAAAGCGGCCACGACGACCAGAGAAGCCACAATATTCCACATGATCTATACCAAGGTTTTTGCCTCACCTTGCCCGCCACCGATGCCACTTTGTACGAGCCTGAATTAGCAATGGATCATTGATCGGCAATGTAACGAGCCGTCAAAAATTCGTGAATGTTGTGAACCTTGCATGCTCATCGGGGCCATAACCGGTATCATTCCTGCCGGCGGCGCGATCACTCATGCCGCCCGAGCGCGGGGCAGGGAGCCTGGCAACAGTATCGGGCCGTCCTGCCCGCAGGGAGCGAGACGGACGGCCCGATACGACATCCGATACCTATTGCATCATGCCGCCGGGGCCATCGCCCATGCCGCCATGCTTGCCATGACCGTGTCCCCAACCCATGCCGCCACCGTTGCCGCCGCGCTGCATGTGAGCGAGTAGCGGGCCGACCACCTCTTTCTGGGCGTCGGTCAGCGAGGCATAGAACGGTTTGAAGGTGGTTGCGAAGGCCTTCATCTGCTCGGCGTTCTTGCCCATCCGTTCAGCCATGCGGTCGAGACGGTCGGGCAACGCGACGGCTATCGGAGGCGTTGGCGTGGCAGCGCCATCCTGCTGAGCCGCCATATGGTCCTGCATCCTCTTGATATGTTCGGCCTGCCGGGCGCGGATCAACTGCTCGACCGGCGTCCAGAGTTTCATCTGATCGACACTGAGCTTCAGTGCGGCCAGCGCCCCAGCGATCTGCCCGTCCTGCATGCGCTGCATGGTTTCGGGCGAGGGCATCTGATGGCGGCCGTGCATGACCGTCTGGGCGATGGCAAAGCCGCCCGCCAGCGAGGCCACCAGCACGGCGGGAACAATGAATTTTCTAAAACGCGTCATCGGGGTCTCCTGGTTCCGTGACGCGGGGGAGCTTGGCGTCACGCTTGCCCTGATAAACGTCGCGATCAGTCAAAATCCGTCGGGCCCTCAGACGTCGCCCGCTAGCAGCCGTCGCGCGTCGACTGTAACGGGTTGGGCGCCTATTTCTTCGGCATGCTCGCCTGTTCATCGGTCAGCACTTTGTCCATGCATTTGTCCTGCATGGCCGCCATGTGGGTAACATCGCCCTGCATCGTCGCGTCCTTGGCCATGCCGGTTGGCATCGCCTCGCCCATCTTGAGATCGGGCATGGGCGGCGGCGGCATCGGAGCTGCGGCGACCCCGCTGCTGGCGGCCGACTTGCAATCTGTCATATCTGTCTGGGCAAAAGCCGGGATGGCCGCCGCTGCCGCAAGCACAATGACTGCAGCCCGCGCAACAATGGCGAACCGAGATCTTGAAACGTCACCAGGCTTGTTCATATCACATGCCGCTGAACCAGTTGTAGCCCTGGTCTTCCCAATATCCGCCCGGGTAAACATTGGTGACATAGATGGCCATGATGTGTTTGGGGTTCTTGAACCCCAACTTGGTCGGGATGCGCAGTTTCATCGGGAAACCGTAGTCAACTGGCAGTTCCTGATCGGCGTAGGTCAGGGCCAGGATCGTCTGCGGATGTAAGGCCGACGCCATATCGATACTTGAATAATAGTTGTCGGCACACTTGAAGCCGACATACCTGGCTGTCAGGTCAGCACCGGTCTTTTCAAGGAAGGTGCGCAAAGGCACGCCGCCCCATTTGCCGATGGCACTCCAGCCTTCGACACAGCAGTGCCGCGTGATCTGCGATTGCTGCGGCAGGGCCCGCAACTGCTCGAGCGTCCAGGGTTTGCGATCGGCGATCATGCCGCTCAGTTCGAGCTTGAAGGTGGCGCGGTCGACAACCGGCGATTTGCCCTGCGAATAGTAGGCGTTGAACGGGAACGGCTTGGTGATGTCGGCTTGGCTGAAGGTCGGGGCGAGGCGATTGGAGTTGAACAGAGCGGCTTGAGCCCAGTTGTTGAACTGCGACATTCGCTCAAGGATCGTCTCAAGGGTGGTTGGCGGCGTCAAACCGGTGCCGGTGACCAGCGATAGTGCACCCAGGCTCAGGCCCTGTCGCATGAACAGCCGGCGCTCCAGGCTCTTGAGTTCGGGGGCGGCGTCCTTTGCCAGCTGACGAAGCTCACGCCGGTTCGGTGGCTCCAGACTCATGTCACTTGCTCCTTGCGCTGGACGCAGCATGGCCGGTCAGTTTTGCAACACCGGTGAACATCGGGAGCAAGGTGCTCGGCACCAAGGCGACCAGCACGAGATGCACCACGATGAACGCGACGATCGCTGTCATGCCGAGAAAATGTACCACCCGCGCGCCGTCGTAACCCCCCATCAGCCAGGCCAATTCGTAGAGCTGCACGGGCTTCCAAACGGCCAGGCCGGCAAGAATGGTGACAGCGATGGCGCCAAGCACACCGATATAGAACGTCCGCTGCACTGCGTTATAGACACCAACGTCATGCGGCAACTTGAATTGCATCGCCAGACCGAGATCGCGCAGGACGGCCTTGGCTGATACGGGAAGGAACATGCGCTGAAAATGCCCGGACCACAGGCCATAGACGGCATAGACCAGCATGTTGGCCATCAATAGCCACATGGCTGCAAAATGCCACTGCAGGGCGCCAGCGAGCCAACCGCCAAGTGTGATCGCGTCCGGGAAGACAAACGGCGGAAACACCGGCGAGGCATTGTAGATGCGCCAGCCACTCGTGATCATGATGACCATGGCCACCACATTGATCCAGTGCCAAAGGCGCACCAGACCAGGGTGTACAGAGATCGTTTTTGCGTCGCTAAGTGTCATGGGCGCTCCCGGCGGCTCGGGCCGTCATGGATCTCTGACGGAGTTTGCCGCCACAAGTACACTATGGACATACCACAAGTCGGTCCAGACAACCCCAATCAAAGCCGTTGAAGTTTTCGTGAGATTACACGAGCCTACTTGGGCCGCCTCACACCCACCCCATCAGCTCGCGCCGCACCACCGCCTCCAGCACCCGCATGCCGTCCTCGCTGTCGTTGAGGCAGGGGATGTGGCTGAACTCGGCACCGCCATGGTGATGGAAGATTTCGGCGTTCTCGACCGCGATCTCTTGCAGCGTTTCCAGGCAGTCGGAGGTAAATCCCGGCGTGACGACGGCGATGCGCTTGACGCCGGATTTGGCCAGCGCCTCGACCGTCTTGTCGGTATAGGGCTGCAGCCATTCGTCGGGACCGAAACGGGACTGAAAAGTCGGACGCAGCCGCTCCTTGTCCCAGCCCAGTGCGTCGCGCAGCAGCCGTGTCGTCTTCATGCAGTGGCAGTGATAGGGGTCGCCGTTATCAAAATAGCTCTTGGGGATGCCGTGGAAGGACGCCAGCACCACTTCGGGTTGCCAGGCCAGACCGGCGAGATGCGTGCGGATGGAACTGGCCAGCGCCTCGATATAGATCGGGTCGTCGTGATAGGGCGGTACCGTGCGCAGGGCCGGCTGCCAGCGCATTTTCGTCAACGTCTCGAAGGCCTTGTCGTTGACGGTCGCTGTGGTGGCGGCGGCATATTGCGGATAAAGCGGGAACACCAGTATGCGCTCGCAGCCGGCCGCTTGCATCGCTTTCAGCCGCTCCGGGATCGACGGCGTGCCGTAGCGCATGGCCCAATCGACCTGCAGGCGCGGCCCCAGCGCAGCCAACCGCGCGGCCAGCTTCTCGCCTTGCGCCCGCGTGAAGGTGCGCAGCGGGCTCTCGTTTAGCTCCTGGTTCCAGATCGAGCGGTAGGCCACGCCGCTCTTTTGCGGCCGCCGCGACAGAATGACCAGGTTGAGGATCGGCTGCCAGATCAGCGGGTTGACCTCGATGACGCGGCGGTCGGACAGGAACTCGCGCAGATAGCGCCGCATCGACCAGTAGTCGGTGCCATCGGGCGTGCCGAGGTTGACAATCAGCACGCCGATGCGCCCGCACCGCACCGCCGGATGGCGGGCCGGAGCATGCTTGAGACTCGGTTGGTCGCTGCGGAGGTCTTTGGTGTCGTCTTTGACTATTGTGCGAGTATCCATGCGCCTGCCATTCTCGTGCTTCGGGCCGAGGTCTATGGCACCACGTCATGGCAGGGATTGGGCCGGCAATCCAGACGCGCGCGGGTGCGGCAGGGACGATCGGCATGCGGGACGCAGATTTTGTGGTGGTGGGCTCTGGCTCAGCTGGCTCGGCGCTGGCTAACCGGCTGAGTGAAGACGACAAGCATTCGGTCATCGTGATCGAATATGGCGGCAGCGATTTCGGGCCGCTGATCCAGATGCCGTCGGCGCTGTCCTATCCGATGAACATGCGCCGTTATGACTGGGGCTTTAGCACCGAACCCGAGCCGGGCCTGGGCGGGCGGCGGCTGGTCACCCCGCGCGGCAAAGTGGTCGGCGGGTCGTCCTCGATCAACGGCATGGTCTATGTGCGCGGCCATGCGCGCGACTTCGACCACTGGGAGGAGAGCGGTGCCGCCGGCTGGGGTTTTCGCAATGTGCTGCCCTACTTCAAGCGCATGGAGGCGGCCGAGGACGGCGAAGCGGGCTGGCGCGGCACCGACGGCCCCTTGCACGTATCGCGGGCCAAGATGAAGAACCCACTTTACCGCGCCTTCATTGAAGCAGGCCGGCAGGCGGGCTACGGCGTGACCGAGGACTACAACGGCCAGCGCCAGGAGGGCTTTGCTGCCTTCGAGCAGACCATCTGGAAAGGCGAGCGGTTCTCGGCCGCTAAAGCCTATCTGCGACCAGCGCTGAAGCGGGCGAACGCGCAGCTGGTCAACGGGCTCGCCACCCGTATTGTGCTCGACGGCCGGCGCGCGGTCGGAGTCGAGATCCGCACGGCTGGCGGTGCGACCGAGATCATCCGTGCCCGGCGCGAAGTGATCATTGCGGCGTCAAGCATCAACTCGCCCAAACTGCTCTTGTTGTCCGGCATCGGGCCGGCGGCGCAGCTGCGGGCGCACGGGCTGCCTGTGGTCGCCGATCGGCCGGGCGTTGGCGAAAATCTGCAGGATCACCTGGAAGTCTACATCCAGGCCGAATGCCGTGAGCCGATTACGCTCAATGGTCGACTGAGCCTGATCTCCAAGGCGCGCATCGGCGCTGAGTGGCTGTTCCTGCGCACTGGCCTTGGCGCCACCAATCATTTCGAGAGCTGCGCCTTCATCCGCTCCAAGGCGGGCGAGGACTACCCCGATATCCAATATCATTTCCTGCCCGGGGCGATCCGCTATGACGGGCGCCAGGCGGTAAAGGGTCACGGTTTTCAGGTGCATACCGGACCGATGCGGGCGAAGTCGCGCGGCCACGTCCGCTTGCGCTCGGCCGATCCGGCGGAACCGCCAGCCATTCTGTTCAACTACATGACGCATCCCGATGATTGGACCGACTTCCGCGCCTCGATCCGCCTCGCTCGCGAGGTCTTCGCGCAAGCCGCCATGCAGCCCTATCTCGGCGCTGAGATCCAGCCTGGGGTGGCCGCGCAATCGGATGCCGATCTTGATGCCTTCGTTCGGAACCACGCCGAAAGCGCTTATCATCCCTGCGGCACCTGTAAGATGGGGCGTACCGATGATATTCTGGCGGTGGTCGACCCGCAGTGCCGTGTGATCGGTGTCGAGGCCTTGCGCGTGGCGGATTCATCGATCTTCCCGCGCATCACCAACGGCAATCTGAATGCGCCCTCGATCATGACCGGGGAAAAGGCGGCGGACATGATCCTCGGCAAGGACCCGTTGCCGGCCTCGAACCAGGAACCATGGATCAACCCGAACTGGCGGACCAGCCAGCGGTAGGAACGTCTCCTCCCCCCCGTGAAAATGGGGAGAGGAGAAAAATCCCTACCCCTTCAATCCCCGCTCTATCCGCAACCGCTCATCCTGCAGACGAATATCGGCGATGATCTTATCCAGGATCAGACAAGTCCGCTTGAATAATTGCGACGAGAGCCGATAATCAGCCGGCGCAAAAAAATCTACCCGTCCGGCGCGGTAGAGATCGGCGCACTTGGCCTCGCCGCCGCCTGGTGGATGCACGGCTACGGCATAGCCGCCATTCTTGCGCATCACCGCCATCGACGGCACGTCGGTGTCGCCATCGCCGAAATAGACCATCTGCGAGAACGGGATCGGCCGCTCAGCCTCGGGCATGTGGCTGTTGATGGAACGGCCGAGATCCTCGACGCCCTTGTTGATACGGAACAGATACTGCGTCTTGCCAGTGTCGGTGATGACACGCTTGGGGTACGGAACATCATAGGCCTCGAAGAAATATTCCGACGCGAACACCGCGGCAAATTCCGGATAGATGCTGGTGCCCTCGATGATCTCCTGCAGGCCCGACGATACCAGATAGTGCTTGATGGCGACCGGCGTCTCGGCGGCGATTTTCACATATGCGCTGATTGCCGCGAACCACTCCCGCACCCCGTCGAACAGCTCGACCGTGCGCCCTTGCGCCACCAGATCGGCGCGATCGATGCGCACGCCCTTAGCTTTCGCCTTCTTGTACATGAGATGCATATATGTGATCAGATTGTCCGCATGGTGCTCTTTAGCGAATGCATTCACCTCGGCCCAGAACTTGGCCGGATCCTCGCCGATCTGCGGCAGGAAGGTATATTCCTGCATCGGACGTGGACTGAGCGTACCGTCGAAATCGTAGATCAGCGCGATGGTGTTCTTCAGGCCGGGCTCGGGCAGCGTCGCCGCAGGTCTGGCAATGCTCTTGGTTTTTCGGCTGGCCATGGCAGTTTTCCCCGGTCAGGCAAAGCTCAGGCTGACGCGCCCGAGACTGCCGAAATCGGCCAGCGCCACGTCGCCTTCGTGCAAGGGCAGCGGCACGATGCAGGTGCCGGTGGTGACGATCTCGCCGGCCTTGAGACCCGCTCCTATGCGCGACAATTCATTGGCGATCCAGGTCATGGCGTTCAGCGGCCCGCCGAGCACATTGGCACCCGTCCCATCATGCCGCAGATGCCGGCCACGCCGCCCCGCGATACTGCCGATCACCTTGTGCGCGGCCAGATCCAGCTGCCGCCAATCGCTCTTGACCGCCGACCCCAGCATGTAAAGATGCGCGCACGCATTGTCGGCAATCAGCTGCGGTGCGCCCACCGCGGTGAAATCGGCAAAGCGCGAATCCGGCACTTCGATGGCCGGATGCAGCGTTTCGATGGCCGCCAGCACCTCAGGCTGGGCATAGTCGGCACCGCGCGGCGGCAGATCGCTTCCCATGCGGAAGGCGAACTCAGCCTCGGCGACCCGCATGCGGTTCGAGCCGAGATCAACCTCGCTGCCATTGGGCACCAACCGCTCGGCCAGGATGCGTCCCACCATCGGGCCATCCACCTTCAGATGCTTCTGGCCGGCGATGCTGGTGGCGGCGATCTTCCAGCCAAACAGCGGTTTTTTGCTATGCGCCATCAGCCGCGCCTGGATGGCGTAGCCCTCCGCGCGCGAGCCCGGCCGCAGGGAGGCAGGCAGCCCATCGATCACCGTGCCGTCCTGCCAGCAGTGCCACAACTTGTCCGAGGCGGCTTGGAGTTCGCTATCGCTCAACATGCTCAATCCACCATCGCTTGATGCACCAGCGCGCGCAGTTCCTTGCGGATCGGCAGCGCGCTCGAGGGTGCCAATTGTGTGAAGTAAACGACCACAAGGTCATCTTTCGGGCTGACCCAGAAAACGGTGCTGGCCATGCCGCCCCAGCCATAGTCGCCGGCACTTGCCGAAGCTTGCGCGCGGGCGGGGTCGAGGATGATCGAGCCCATCAAGCCAAAGCCGACGCCGTGAAACGATGTCTCGGCCCAGGACGCCGGCCCCATCGAGGCGATATCGCCGGGCAGATGATTGCTGGTCATCAGCTGCAGCGTGCGTGGGCTGATGATGCGCTGGCCGCGGAAACTGCCGCCGCCGCGCAGCATCTCGGCAAAGCGCCAATAGTCGTTCATGGTGCCGACAAGGCCGGCGCCGCCGAGATAGGTATCGACTTTGCCCTGCCGTTGCGCCGCCGCCTGCGCCGTCTCGGCCAGCTGCATGCCGCCGCCGGCTTTGGCCGTATAGAGGGCGGCATAGCGGCCGATCAGCTTGTCCGGCACTTCGAACGCCGTCTCGGTCATGCCGAGCGGCTCGAAGATGCGGGCGGCCAGGAACCGGTCGAGGCTCTGGCCCGATATGACTTCGATGATCCGCCCAATGACATCGATGCCGACGCTGTAGTGCCAGCGCGTGCCCGGCTCACAGTCCAGCGGCAGCTCGGCGATGCGCTTGACCATCTTGTCGAGTCCGCCATAGTTGAATTTTCCGCCAAGCCCGTCCTTGGCATAGGCCTCACCGAGCAGCCCGGCCTGGATGCCGTAGGACAGACCCGACGTGTGCGTGAGCAGATGCCGGATGGTGACAGGTGTTTTTGCCGCTACTGTATCTGCCAGCGACGTTGCACCCGGCACCAGCACCCTCGGGTGCTTGAACTCCGGCAGGAAGGTTTCCAGTGGATCGTCGAGATGGACCAGCGCTGCTTCATACAGGGCCATCAGGGCAATCGAGGTTATCGGCTTGGTGTTGGAATAGATGCGGGCAATGGTGTCGCGCCGCCACGGCACGTGGGCCTCGACATCGGCAAAACCGGCGCAGTCGAAATAGGCCAATTCACCGCCGCGCGCGATCAGGGTCGCCGCGCCCGGAATGAGGCCGTGGTCGATAGAGCGCTGCATCCAGGGCTTGATGCGCGCCAGCCGGCTGGCGTCGAAGCCGAGTTTGGCGGGATCGCGAACGGGTTGCATAGGCAGACTTTTCAGCGGCAAGGGAATATCCAATGGCATCGCATGACGGCCTGGTGCTGCCAAGTGCAGCCGATCGACCGTCGAGCCGTAGGGGCGCGGCCCGGCCCTACGCCATCGGCAGTCCGGTTCCCTATTGGAGCGAGTTGCCTTAGGGTCCCAGTCGACACAATCGTGGAGAGACAAATGCCCAAACAATCCAAAGCCACCGGCATCCCCGGCAAACCCGTCCCGTTGCGCGCCCGTATCGAGGGCGGTGGCACGCCGGAACTCACCGATTGGGCGATCGGCCAGGAGGCCGGTGCGCTGACCGACGTGCTGCTCGGGCCGGCCGAGGGTTTCCGCTGGATGGGCGAGGAGAACGCGGCCTGGTCGTCGCTGGTGCGCGAGACCATGCGCAAGGGCTACCAGTTCGACAAGCAGCTGGCCATGCGCCAGCACCGCGAGATGGTCGAGGCCTATCAGGGCGCGGGCGTGACGACGCATTTCCTGCCGCTGGACGAATTCAACCCGTACCAGGTTTATGCGCGCGACAGTTCCTTCATGACGCCGTATGGGGCCGTGCTGTGCCAGATGGCCAATCCGCGCCGGCGCGGCGAATATGCGGCGTGCCTGCGTTTCTATCTCGAACAGGGCATCCCGATCTACGACATGGTCTCGTCGGGCAATTTCGAGGGCGGCGATTTCAACATCATCGCCGACAAGGCGGCGCTGATCGGGTACACGGATCATCGTAGCGAGCACGTCGCCGCCAAACAGATCGCCGATTGGTTCGTGGCCGAGGGCTGGGACATCAAATGGGCACCGATCGACCAGTTCTATGTGCACATCGATCTGATGGTGTGCATGCTGAACGAACATTGCGCGGCGGTGTGCCTGGAAACCACCGAGGACGATGTGGTGGACTGGCTGAAGAGCAAAAAGATCGAGATCATTCCGGCGAGCTTCAAGGAGACCATGGCGCTTGGCTGCAACGTGGTGGCGCTCGGCAGGGACCGCGTGCTGTCGACACTGGGGGCCAAGGACCTGAACGCCAAGATGCGCGCGGCCGGGTTCACCGTTTACGATCCCGACATGACCATGTTCACCTGGGCCGGCGGCGGCGTGCACTGCATGTGCCAGCCGTTGAAGCGGGTGGCGTGAGATCGCGTACCAGCGCCATTGCGTAGGGGCGCACCGCGGCGCGCCCCTACGCCATAATCGCTGTCCCATCCCAATACTCACCCCTTCGCCAATCTGAAATCCCAGTTCAGCGACCAATAGGGATTGCTGAACCCCAACGACTTGGCCGCCGCGGGCGCGTCGATCTTCTCGAACGTGCCGATCAGGCTTTCCTTCACGCCGAACACCGCGTCCTCTTCCAGATATGGGCAATCGGGCGGGAAAACATGCGTGATCACCTTCTCGTAACCCGGCGCCGAGACGATGAAGTGGACGTGCGCGGCGCGCATGTTGTTGCGCCCCGTCGCCGTCAGCATGTCGCCAACCGGACCGTCGTTCGGGATCGGGTAGTGGCGCGGCTTGACGCTGCGGAACCAGTAGCCGCCGGTCGAATCTGTGGTGAACACGCCGCGCAGATTCATCTCGGGCTGGATGCCCTTCTGCTGCACGTCGTAGAAGCCATCATTGTTGGTCTGCCACGCATCGACCTTGGCGCCAGCGATCGGATTGCCCGCTATGTCCAGCACACGCCCGATCACCAGCAGCGGCTCACCCTTGCCATCGAGACAGATATTGCTGCCGTTCGCGCGCGGCGGCGGGTTCTCGACGTAGAACGGGCCGAGGATGGTGTTCTCGGTGGCCTCCCCACCGTGCCCGTTGTTGATGGCATCGACCAGCATGCTGACGCCGAGCGTGTCCGAGAGCAGAATGTATTCCTGCCGCCAGTCCGTACACATATGACCCGTCTTGGTCAGATACTGGATCGCCGCCAGCCATTCCTCATGGGTCGGACGGATTTCCTTGGTTGCGGCATGCAGATGATTCACCACCGAGGTCATGACCTGCTTCAGGCGAGGATTGGTGTCCTTGGCCATGCGGGCGAGAACCACTTCGGCAGAGGTTGTTTCCTCGAAATAGGGGTACTTCATCCATGCCCGCGCAGCGGCGACGGCCCGCGTGGCAATGGGAGCCGACGCCGTGGCCGCCTGAGCGGAAACCGACGCCTTGGGGTGTCCGAGGATCTTCCCGAACGCATCGGCCAATTGCCGGCGCGCATCGGCCGGCGCCTGCATCGAGCGGAAGGCGATGTGCTGATCCGGACGCACGAGAAGACAACCGGCGTCGGAAATCTCGCGCACTTTGGACCAATCGCCGTAATTGTCCTCGTAGTCACGGCCGGGGCCGATGACGACCATCGCGATCTCGATACTGCGTTCGGTGGCAATCGCTTTGGCCGCCTCGCCCCAGATCTCGCCGCCGATACCGGTAATCAGCGTGAACCGGCCCTTGCCGCACAAATCCAGCGTCGAGAGTTTTTGCGCGTTCTTTTCCAGCCAGACATGCGGCAGCCGAGCGCCGGGCCAGGTCGTGGCTTGATAATAGAGTTCCCGGTCGCGCGCATAGGCGGGTTCAGCCGTACCGTCCGTCATCACCGCATTGGACGCATAGCGCTGGTTCATCTCCACGCCATGACAGTTGAACTCGTAGGACTTGAAGTCGATGGCCTTACGCAAGTTCGCGCGCTGCTCGGCCGCCGCCGGATTGGCGTCCTTGAGCTTGGCCATGTTGGCCTTCATCTGCTCAGGGTCCTGGGTCGAGAGCAGGCCCAGCGCATCGAATATCGGCCCGAATTCCGGGATCGACTTGTTGGCGCGCTTGACAATCTGTTTGGCGATCGGGGAGCGCTCGCTATCGTAGGTCGACAGCAGCGCTGGCGCGGCCTTGCCCTGCAGCACCATGGCCAGCTTCCAGGCGAGATTATACGCATCCTGAATGGACGTGTTCGATCCAAGCCCGTTCGAGGGCGGATGGCGGTGCGTGGCATCGCCCATGCAGAAGACGCGGCCACGGGTGTTTTCCAGCGCATACATATCGTTCACGGTCCACACGCTGGTGGACTTGATCTTGATCGGGATGGTCTGGTCACCGATCAGGTTGCGCGCGATTTGGATCGCCGCCTCGTCGGTCAGCACTGGCGGCGGCTGGTTGATGTCGTAACCCCAGATCAACAGCCATTCGTTCCACGGCCGCACCATGCGCACCACGCCCATGCCGATGCCGCCGACGTCGGAGCCGGGCTGCAGCACCCAATAGAGCACGCTCGGGCGGTGCGCGACGTACTTCGTGAGGTCCGCCTCGATGACAATGTTGAGCGAGCCGGCCACGCCCATCTTGCCTTCCATCGGCAGGCCGATGTCCTCGGCGACCTTGGAACGTCCGCCATCGGCGCCGAGCAGATATTTGGCGCGCACGTCGTGGACGATGCCGGAAACGTGGTCCTTGACCTTGGCGGTGACGCCGTCCGCGTCCTGCGTCAGTGACAGATATTCCCAATTGAAACAGATAGTTGCGCCACGCCGGCCTGCCGCGCCGATGAGGATCGGCTCCATCAGGTTTTGCGGCATGTCGCACATCTTGCCGGGGCTGGCGAGGTCGTAGTCGGCCTGGCGATTGGGATGTGTGCCCCAGGTCCGCAGGCGGCCCAGCTCCTCGCTGGCCAGCGAGGTGCAGAACACGTTGTTACCCATGACGGCTTGCGGCGCCGCCTTCTCCATCACGTCGGCCTCGACGCCGATGTCGCGCAGCACTTCCATGGTGCGCTGGTTGGTGATGTGAGCGCGCGGCGTGCGGCAGGTCCAGTTGAACTTGGTCACCAGCATGGTTTTGACGCCGTACATGGCCAGCAGCGCCGCCGCCGAGGACCCTGCGGGGCCCGAGCCCACGATCAGCACATCGGTCTCGATCAATTCATCCTCCCCGTGAGTTTTTTCGCATCTTAGTGGCGAAGAGGTATTGCGCAACCCCAGGGGCGGAACCCGGCATCGGGGCAAGCCGGGCGCATTGCGCACGACCAGTGACCGCACGTGGCCGGTGGGCCAAGCGTGACGGGAGCGCGAGCACCGGACAGCCGCGGGGGGTAGATTTTACAAGGCGGCCATCCGGCGCCCACACTGCGGAGATTGGTTCCGTGACTGTTCGGCAATCAGGGATTGCTCCCCTCTCTGCCCCTTTCAGGGCGTCCGCCGGGCAACTCCATTGCTGGAACCATCCATTGGAGAGAACAGCCTCCGGAGTCCGGGTCTCCTGGGTCCGTCCATGCGCTCATCGCGCACGGCCCCGAGCATCCGGCCACCGCCGTCCCCTGCCACGCGCACGACGGTCATGACGGCGTCCCGTTGCGGCAGGCGATAATTCAATACTATAGTAGTACTTTAAATACTTCAATATAAAAATATATATTGGTTAATTCAGGGCTCTTCGATTGATTACGTAAGATTGCGTGAAGCAAACCCGATCTATGCTGCTGGCGCCTTTCCAGCCCAGGCCCGCGCAATCAGGTCGCGGATGCCGGCGCGCTCCAGAGGGCGCGGGTTCCAGTAAGGATTGGCCATGGCGAGATCGGTCGCCCCGTCGATAGCGCTTTCGGGCATGCCGAGATCGCGCAGCGCCCGTTTGGCGCCGATGCGACCGGCGAGATCATAAAGCCCTTGCGCGGCCGATTGGGCGCCTAGCGCGCGGGCCACCTTGGCCATCGCCGGACTGGCCGCCGGCGTGTTGAAAGCAACCGCGTGGGGCAGCACGATGGCGTGGGTTTCGGCGTGCGGCAGATCGTAGGTGCCGCCCAGGGTGTGGCACAGCTTGTGATGCAGCGCCATGCCGGCCGTACCCAGACAGATGCCGCACAGCCAGGCGCCGAAGAGCGCATCGGAGCGCGCCTCGCGATCATGCGTGCTCTTTGCAATCACCGGCAGCGCGCGGGCGAGCGCCGCAATGCCTTCGAGCGCCATCAGGTCGACGATCGGATTGCTGTCTTGCGCATAGAGCGCCTCGACCGCATGGGCGATGGCGTTCATGCCCGAGACACCGGACAGGCCAGCCGGCAGTGTCAGGGTCAAGTCGACGTCATAAATGACCACCTCGGGCAGCACCCGCGGACTGCGCTGCGTCACCTTCGCGCCACCCTTGGTCTCGCCTATGATCGGCGTCATCTCGGAGCCAGCATAGGTTGTGGGAGCAACAACTTGCGGCAGGTCCGTGCGCAGAGCGATGGCCTTGGCAAGCCCGGTGGTCGAACCGCCGCCCACTGCGATCACGCCATCGACCGAACGCTCGACGACCACGCGCATGGCATCCTCCGTCACCTCGACCGGCGTGTGCATGGTGGCCTTGGCGTAGACACCGGCCGCGCGGCTACCGAGCTTGGCCGAGATGGCCTCGGCCTGCTCGGCCTGTTGCGGCGTTGCCAGCACCAGGGCACGGAGCAGCCCCAGCCGCTCGACCTCGGCAGGCAACTGCCCCAGCGTGCCGCTGCCGAAAATCACCCGCGCCGGCAGGCCTTGATAGGTGAAAGAGCGCATGCCTCTGACCTCGATTTTTCTCGAACAATCGCTTCTGGACTCAAATAGTGTTCGGTAACAATCATTTGGTGCCCAGAAGGCTCGTCATCGCGGCGAACGCGCCAGTGAGCTGTTTTGACATGTGATTCCAGCCAACTTATGGTTTGACCTGTCACTTTGAAGGTTCGTGACAGTGGTCATGGCGTAGGGGCGCACAGCAGTGCGCCCGTCTGGCTGCGCGGAAAGCTCTTGGCCGGGCGCACTGCTGGGCGCCCCTACGCCTGCGAGCACGAGTCAAACGATAGGT
>JANLQJ010000010.1:0-6010 GCA_031367715.1 Hyphomicrobiaceae bacterium
AATCCACAACCTAAAGTCCAGACATCAGGTTGCGTTATCGTCTTGTTCTCGTTGTGCCGATCTTGAAATGATGGTGGCGGCGTATTTTGTCGAGAGGTTCAGGAGGAGGTTGGAGTGTTGGGTCATAGGGCAAGATAGATAGGCGTCACCAAGGTGACGCGAAAGCCCGCAGACTAGGCGCAATCGTTGACGTCAAAGATTATTTTCGCTGCGCAAGGATGGGTCATCACCTGAGGCGGCATAGACAACATCGCCGCCTTCAATTGATCACAAAGAGAGTGCCCATGAAACCACGCAGTATCGCCGCACGTGGTCAACTATGTCGACGTCAGAGTTCAAACCAAAAGTCGGAAAGCCGCGCTCCCGCTCGACGGATAACGCCGGTCGCGTGACGCGCGTGATCGTCAAAGCCGCCGCGCGACGCCGGTCATCCAAATCACCTTGGGCCAACGCGCTGACCAAGCGGCCAGTCGCCGAGCTTGGGCGCGGCAAGGGCGCACTCTACCAATTGGCGACGCCACCTGCCGGCTGGCGCCGGGTCATCGTCAAAGTCCGCATCGCCCGTCACGGCGCCTCCGATCTTGGCGCTGCCCGCTCCCATCAGCACTACATCATGCGTGACGGCGTCACGGGCACAGGCGGTCCCGGACAACTCTATGATCGCGATCAGGATGTTGCCGATGGCGGCGGCTTCCTGGAGCGACAAAAGGGCGACACCTACCAATTCCGAATGATTGTCGCGGCCGAAGACGGCGCCCGCCTGCGCGACCTGAAACCCTTCGTGCGCGATCTCATGATCAAGATGGAGCGTGATCTGCACACCAAGCTCGATTGGGTGGCTGCAGATCATTTCAACACCGGCCATCCGCACACCCACGTCGTGATCGCCGGCCGTGACGACCAGCGCCAAGACCTCGTCATGGCCCGACACTATATCAGCCACGGCATCCGGCACCGAGCTCGCGATCTCGTCACTTTTGAGCTCGGCCCGGAATTGGCGTTCGAGCGCGCCGTCAAGCTCGCCAATGAAGTGAAGGCCGAGCGCTTCACCTCAATCGACTACGGCATCGTGACGGAGGCGAGAAACAACGTGCTGGTGATCTCGGCGCGGGCCGATGGCGACCGTCAGCGCGAGGCGTGGCGCATCGGCCGGCTGCGGCACCTCGAAAAAATGGGGCTGGCCAAGGAACCGCACACCGGCGTCTGGCATATCGACAACGACCTGCAGGCCAAGCTGCGCAGCCTTGGCGAGCGCGGCGACATCATGGTCGCCATGCACAAGGTCATGCATGAACACGGCATGGACCGTCCGGCGGGCGACTTCGCCATTTTCCACGGCGCCAAGGCGTCCGAGCCCGTGATCGGCCGCGTGCTGGAGGTTGGGATCGCCGACGAGATGACGGATCGCAAGTTTCTCGTCGTCGATGGTGTGGACGGACGACTGCACTATGCCGTGATAGGCAAGCTGGCCGGTCAGGAGGCGCCCGAGGTCGGCGTGATCGTGGCGATCACGGGCGGCGGCGAGAAAGCCAAGATGCAGAGCGCCCAGGTCAAGGTTCTATCGCATTGGCCGTTGGAGCGACTGCCAGACGCTCAAGCCGTGACCTGGTTCGACAAAGTGATTGTCGAGGACAAAATCCCGGTCCTGAGCGAGCGCGGCTTTGGTGCGCAGGTCGCGACAGCGCTCGGAAAGCGCGCCGATTGGCTGGTGGCAACCGGTCATGCCATCACCGAGCGACCCGGTACCATCACGCCCAAGCCGGGCATGCTTCGCGGCTTGGACCGGCTGGCGGAATCACGGCTCGCATCCCAACTCTCCGAACAATTGGATCGCGTTTACCGTCCGGCCGCCGAGGGCGAACGGATCACCGGCAAACACATCCAGACCGTCGAACTCCCGTCAGCGCGGCTCGCTGTCATCGCCGGACGGACCGATTTCACACTCGTGCCTTGGCGCAAAGACCTCGCGCAATTCCACGGCAAAGACATCAGCGTAACGGTCAATGATCGCGCCATCACACTTGCCCTCGCCCGAGGGCGCGATCTGGGATTGTCCCGATAGTTCGTAGGCAGAATTAGAGAACTTGGGGCCTCCGGCAGCCGAAACGGCCGCCGTCCCGCCCTATCGCGCCGGCCCACCGGCCCGCGCGACCGAGCCCCCACGGGTCTCGGCCCTGGCGGGTAACGGTCGGTAGGCCAAAAGACCAAGTCGGAGGTCGACCACAGCAAATAAGTCAATGCCGTCGCCGCCTTTGCTTTTCGAAACCTAATGCCCGCAGGTGATCGCATCGCTTCAGATGCTTCCCCGCTGTCCGCTTGCTGATTGCAGTGGCGGAAATTCACGAACACCGATCGAGGGGACTCAGACACGGCGTTGCGGCTCCCGGAAGTCATTCCGCAGTTCGCAACCGACAACTGAAAATACCCATGGCCTTTCCGTGCTCCGATAGTGTCAAATGGGGACCAGCAACCCATCGGCCCGATCCTGACATCGAAGACACCTTCAATCCCCCATTGGAGTTCACGCGATGCACTCGCTGGAAATCACTCTCTCGACCGAACGTCTGGCCGACCTGATCGGCGCGATCTACGATTGCGCGCTCGATCCTGGCCGCTGGCCGGACGTCAGTGGCGAACTCATCGCGGTGACCGCCAGCGCGGCCGGCGGCGTCCTGGTGCACGACATCAACAGTAGCCAGGTGCTGCGGCTGGCCGATCACGGCTTCGACCCCACATTCTGGCCCGCGCAAGCGCAGTACGGCCACGAGAGCCCGCTGATCGCCGCGGCGATGCTGGCCGGGCCCGGCAAGGTCATCACCATGGCCGACGCCACCAGCGACGAGGACCTGTTTTCCAGCCGCTACTACCGCGAGTGCGGCGCGCCGTTCGGCTTCCGCGACGGCATGGGCTTGTTGGTGTTCCGCTCGCACCGGCGTGTCGCCTTCTCCGGGGCCGTGCGCAAGGACACGCAGCCACGCTATGGGGTCGCCGATGTCAGGCTGATGCAGCTGCTGGCGCCGCATATCTGCCGCAGCTTCGCCATCTCGGAAGCGCTCGACCTCAAGACCGTGCGTTCGGACCTCTTGGAGGGAATGCTCGATCAACTGACTGTGGGCGTCTATCTGATCGACCGCCAGGGCCGGGTGGCCTACCTCAATGCCGCCGCCGAACGGCAGATCGCAACAGGTGACGCCATCCGCATCACCGATCAGCGATTGCATCCGACCGATAAGGCGGCGGCCGAGCGCTTGGCGCTCATGACCGTGCACGCCGAGGGTGAGCACGCTCTGCTTGGCATCGACGGTGGGACGATCGCGCTGCCTAGCGCAGCTGGTGCTGGCTATATCGCCTCGGTGCTGCCGGTCGGCAATGGCGCGCGCCGCCATGTTCTGGCCCCGTTCGCTGCCGTCAGCGCGGTGTTCGTGCAGGACCCAACCACCGGCCCGGCGCTGCCGGGGGAAGAGCTGGCGCGGCTCTACGGCCTGACCGCCGCCGAATTGCGCGTGCTGATGGCGCTGTCCACCGGTCTTGCCATCAAACCCGCCGCCGAAATGCTGGGCATCGCCGAGCAGACCGCCAAGACGCATCTGGGTCGCATCTTCACCAAGACCGGCACCTCACGGCAGGCGGAACTGCTGCAGTTGGTGGCGCGATCAATCCCGCCGGTAAACGGCACGCCGGATGGGCATCGCTGAGCCCAAGCGATCAGCGCGTGTAAACCATCACGAGATAAGACTCGGCGCCATGATACGGACGATTGATGCGCGCCCATCTGCTGTGTGTCAGTCTGGCGGCGCTGTCACCCCGCGCAACTGGCTTTGGCATGTTCAGTCATTTCACACTGTCTGGCGAGGCGTTGGCCTTTCAGGTAGCGAACTACCAATCGCTGCCGTTCAACAAATCGGCGCGCGGCGTCGCGGCGATGATAATGTTGGGTTTTTTCACTGTCACCTCGGTGATCGGACTGGCGGCCATTTTCTTTCTCGATGGAGCCCAACTTACCACCGGCGAAGCTGTTGTTATATTGCTTATTATCAATTCAGTTGTCTACATCCCACTGATTTACTTGAGCTACCGAGGTAATATCTGGGCAACTGCAGGCCTGTTCTTGTGGTTTTCGCGCGATATTGTCGGCGTGCTCTTGGCTCTGTATCCGCATATTTTCAACATTGGACTTGGCGTGCTGGCGTTCTGGCTGTTCTGCGCCGGAAAACTGTGGGCAGTTGTTCTGGTTGAGCGCGCGTATCGAAAAAGCCAGCGCTTGGCGGTTGCCTAGGGTTCGTCCGATTCGCCAAAACCGCGCCTCTGCCCGGGCGCCAGTCCAAGACGGGCGTTAACCAAGCCTCCAACATAAATTTCCCGGCATGATACGGACGATTGATGCGCGCCTCCATCGCGTGCGCATCAATCGCGACGGATCGTCGAACATCGTCAGGTCCATAGCCCGTTCTGCTAACCCCGCGACACCGCTGCTCGAACGGCGCCGCAATCTGCGTAAGGAGTTCCAGCCATGGCCACCTTGTATTTCGTCGCCAACGACGGCAGCGGGAACAAAATCTGGCGCAGCGTCGATGGCGCGCCTGCGGAGCTGGTGCCGGGCGCTCCGCTCGATGCGGTGCTGGTCACCTCCATCAATGGGGCGCTGTATTTCGCCACCGGCGACCTGCTTGCGGGCTTCACCATACAGCGCATTACGACGGCGGGCGTCATCGAACCGGTGCCAGGCGCGCCAACCGCCCTGCCCGGTTCGAGCCAGTCCTTCGACTTCGCGGGCCTGCATTACTTCACGGTCCGCGACCCGGCCAACACCGGCGACGATCTGTGGCGCATCAACGCCGCCGGCAATGCCGAGCTGTTCTCGTCCCTGCCGCCGGGCGTCAGCTCCATCAACTACACGCCGTTCAACGGCGAACTGTACTTCACGAGCAGCATTGGCGGCCAAGTCTACCACCTGGACGCCGCCGGAACGGCCCAGCCGCTAGGGGGCGCCAGCGCCGGTGTCCATCGAATGGCCGTCGCTGGAGGTGACCTCTATTTCGATACCGGCAGCGGCATTTCCCGGCTGACCGGCACCGGCACCGTCGAGACCATTCCCGGCGCGCCAACCGGCTTCAACACAGCCTTCGTGGATCGCGGCTTTGTCGCCTTCGACAACACTGTCTATTTCACCGCCTCCTCGCCCGCCACCGGCATCGAACTCTGGCGGGTCAATGCCGCCGGCAACATCGAACTCGTCCGAGACTTCACGCAAAATGCCGACAACGGGCTGATCGCCAACTCTAACTTTACCGCTTTCAACGGCTCCCTGTGGTTCGACGCACCGGGCTCGGCGTCGAGCGTGCCATCGCTCTGGCGCGTTCTACCCGGCGGCGGCGTTCCCCAGGAGTTCAAGACCAATTTCGAAATCCTGTCTGGCCAGCTCGAGACCGGTTCCGAGCAGATCAACGAAAAGCCCGTCGTGTTCAACGGCGCGCTGTATTTCTCAGCGCGGGTCGGCACCGACATCGAACTGTGGCGCATCACGGCGGCCAACGTCGTCGAGCAGGTCGCCGACATCAATCCGGTGGGGGCCTCCAACCCCCACAACCTCACCGTTTCCGGTGGCTTTCTATTCTTCACCGCCACCAATGGCGGCTCTGGCTTCGAACTTTTCCGCACGGATGGCGCGATCACTGAGCTGGTCAGCGACATCGTCCCCGGACCGGGCGGCAGTATTCCAGGCAACCTGATCGGCGACCCAACCGGCATTCACGCCGCCACCATCACCGGCGTGGCGACCGCCGCGCTGGTCGAGGACGGCGCAACTCTACTCGCGGGCGGCCTGCTGACCGTGCACGATCCCGATCCCGGCGAGAGCGTGTTCAGACCCCTGGCGGACCCGAACACTTTGTTCGGCGCCTACGGCGATTTCACCTTCGACGCCGCGTCGGGCATCTGGGGCTACACACTCGCCAACGCCGCCGCCAATGTGCAGGCCCTGCGCGGCGGCGAGGTGGTGCATGACACTCTG
>JANLQJ010000030.1:0-92770 GCA_031367715.1 Hyphomicrobiaceae bacterium
GTTGGGTTAGCGCGCCACATAGTCCAAGGGACGACCAGACCCAATTCGCGCGTAACCCAACGGTACGCGCCCGGATCGTTGGGTTACGCGCGAAATTCGTCCACGGCTTGATCCGTAGGCAACGTGGCGCGCTAACCCAACCTACGCCAACCCCGCCAGCCTTCGCCCGGCCGCGATCAGCTCGTGCACGATACCCGGTTCGCTCATGGCGTGGCCGGCATCGGGCACGATCCGGAACTCCGCCTCGGGCCAGGCCTGGTGCAGCTCCCAGCCGATCTTCAGCGGCGTGCACATGTCATATCTCCCGTGCACGATCACGCCGGGGATGTGCCGTATCCGCCCCACATTGCGCAGCAGCTGGTCGTCGGTCTCGAAAAACCCCTTGTTGACGAAGTAGTGGCTCTCGATGCGGGCAAAGGCGAGCGCGTAGTCGTCGGCGCCGAACTGGCGCACGCGCTCGGGATCGGGGATCAGCGACAGCGCCGAGCCTTCCCACATGCTCCAGGCTTTGGCCGCCGCCAGGCGGACGCCCGCGTCACGCGACGTCAACCGCTTGTAATAGGCCGCGATCATGTCGCCGCGCTCGGCGGGCGGGATGTGGTCGCGGTAGGCCTCGAAGGTGTCCGGGTACACCCACTGCGCGCCACCCTCCTGGTAAAACCAGTTCAGTTCGGCCCGGCGCAGCGTGAAGATCCCGCGCAGCACCATGTCGATGACGCGGGTCGGATGGGTCTGGGCGTAGGCCAGCGCCAGGGTGGACCCCCAGGAACCGCCGAACAGCTGCCAGCGCTCGATGCCCAGATGCGTGCGCAAGCGCTCCATGTCGGCGACCAGATCCCAGGTGGTGTTGTGGTCGAGGCTGGCATGCGGCGTCGAGCGGCCGCAGCCGCGCTGGTCGAACAGGATGATGCGGTAACGTTCGGGATCGTGATAGCGGCGCATGGTGGGATTGGTGCCGCCGCCGGGTCCGCCGTGGATCAGCACCACGGGCTTGCCGCGCCGGTTGCCGGAGTCCTCGTAATAGATGTCGTGGCCGTCGCCGGCCGCAAGGTGACCAGTGCGGTTGGGCTCGATGGCCGGATAGAGTGTCAGGCGCGTGTCTTGCGTCATGGCCGGTGCGGCTCCGAAAAGGGTAGGAGGCAACTTAGGCGAGGACGGCCGGCGCGCCAATGGCCAGCTTGCCCCAGGGGCGTAAATTCGGCTTACGCGGGCGGCGAATGCGGGATGCGCGCCAGCCGCAATTCGCGGTCGTAGACGGTCTCGCCACCCGGCACGCGCAGATCGCGCACCAGTTCGAGCATGCGCCGCTGCGGTACCGGCGTAGCGACACTCACGACCAGCGCGACGACCAGGCTGAGCGGTACCGCCACGATCGAGGCGATGGCGCCCGAGACGCCGAACACCAGCGGCATCGAGCCGTTCAGCGACATCAGGATCTGGGTCAGGGCGGCCAGGCTGCCGGTGATCAGCGCGGCCACCGCGCCCCACTGGTTGATGCGCTTCCACCATACCGACATGACCAGCAGGGCAAACACCGACGAGCCGGCCAGCGCCATGGCCCAGGTGAACAGCGTCAGCGGATCGGCGCGTACCCGCAAGGACAGCACCGCGCCCAGCGTGATGGCGACCGCCGCCAGCGCGCGCGCGGCCTGCAACCGGACGGTTTCCAGCTCGGCCGGGCCAGACCAGGCAAACACGGCGTCCTCGCACCACAGCCCGGCCAAGGCCGCGGCCTCGGCGGCGATGGCGGCCAGCGCGGCGGCCACGGCGCTGGCCAGCATGACGTCGACCAGCGGCTGCGGCATGCCGAGCGCCAGCGGCAACAGCAGGTTGACGCTGTCGCGGGTGAAACGCACCGAGGCCAGCGGCAGCGTGCTGGCGTCGCGGTCGAAGTCGGCAAGCTGCAGCCGGCCGAGCAGATTGAGCCAATCGGGCACCTCCGTCAGGCCGTTGGCCGGCAGCGCGTGCAGCACCGCCAGACGGGTCAGAAAGGCCACCGCCGGCAACGTGATGGCGACCGCGCCGGCCAGGCAGATCAACCAGACCGAGGAGCGGCGCAGCGCCGCCACGCTGGTCAAGGTACCGGCGCGGCTGAACAGGGCCGGCATGGAGGCGACACCGAGCGCGATGGTCAGCGTCAGCAGGGCAAAACTGATCGGGTCATTGGCAACGAACGGCTGCAGGAAGGGTTTGACCAGCGCGGCGGGCGCCGAACCGGGCAGGGTCAGCACCATGGCGGCGGCGCGGTGCGTGTTCATGCCGGCGGCGGCTTCCAGCTGCGCGGTCTCGGCGCTGACGATGCCGTATGAAATCTGCGGCAACGGCAGATTGGTGAGCGGGATGGCTGCGATCACCGGCAGCACCAACAGGGCGAGCAATGCGATCAGGCCGCCGGCCGCCCCGCCCCAAACGGCGCCGCGCATGCCGCCAAGGATCACTGCCGTGCCGGCGACCACCGCCAGCGCCATCACCAGCGTAACCGGATCGATGGCAAGGATGTGACTGAGCAGGAAGGCAGCAATCTTGAACTCGCCGACCAGCAGCAACAGGCACGGCAGCGTCAGGGCGATGGCGGCGGCAAGGCGCAGCAGGCGGCTCTCGAAGCGCCGGCCCAGATAGCTGGCCAGCGTGTACGAGCCGTCCTTGCGCGCAAACGGTGCGATCAGCACCGCGTGCAGGAGCAATCCGAGCATGATGCCGATGGTGAACGGCAGGGCGTCAAAGCCGAGAAAGAAGAAGGCGCCGGGCAGGGCGACGAAGCCGGTCGCACCCAGCACCGCCGCCAGCATCGAAACCGCGCTCAGGGCCGGGGGACAGGCGCGGTTGCAGGCATGCCAGCCCGCGCCGGTGTTGGCGGTGGAAAGGACTCCGATCACCAGCATGGCCAAGCCCGGAAAGGCGATTTGCGCCAGAGTCAGGCGGCTCTGCGTGGTTCCCAGCTGGTCAAAGATCAACAGCAGCAGCACCAGCGACACGAATGCGCTGGCCAGGATGGCGAAATAGCCCGCGACCGAGGTCGGCAGCGAACGCTGGCGGGTAGGAACGATTACAGACACTGATGCGGTCTCCGGAGCGCGCGAGAAGCAAGACCAGGCCGGCTCGGATCAGCCATCCTCATGAGTGCCGTGCCAGCGGTCAATCTGCTCCTGGACCGCCGCAAAACGGGCCACCGCCGCAATGGCGACCAGTACGATGCCATGCACCGCTATCAGATAAGTAATCGGCAGTCCGGCAATCGCATAGGGGCCGATCAAAGCGATCCAATACGGCAATCCCACCAGCAGCAGGCAGGGCACGAACAGCACGACCAGCATCAACACCTTGGTCTGGCGCCAATAAGGCTTGCGCTCAATGCCGTCCGCCATGCCGTTCTCCCGAATTCACCCTGACGGGTTCCGCGTAAAGCTTGTCTTTTCCAAGGCATTGCGAGCGTACTTGACATGTTCTATGGTTTGTACCGCGACTCATCTGCAATCAGATCAAGGCTCCGCGCACGGTCGTGGGGCTGGTCTGATAAGGCGAGTTGGCGTTCGACTCGATAAACTTCAGGAAGCGACGGGGAAGACAATGGGACTCTTAAGCGAATTCAAGGATTTTGCCATCAAGGGCAACATGATCGACATCGCGGTCGGTATCATCATGGGTGCAGCCTTCGGAACGGTCATCAGCTCGCTGGTCGCCGACGTCATCATGCCGCCAATTGGCGTGGCCATGGGCGGCGTTGATTTCTCGTCCATCGGCCCGACGCTCAAAGCGGCCGGACCGGACGGCAAAGGCGCCATCATTTGGGCGCTCGGCAAGTTCATCAACAACATCATCAGCTTTCTGATCGTCGCTGGCGCGGTGTTCATGCTGGTCAAGGCGGTCAATCATGCCAAGGCGCTGGCAATGAAGCCGGCTCCGGCTGCCGCCCCGCCACCGCCGCCGCGCTCGGAAGTCCTGCTTGAGGAAATCCGCAACGCGCTGGTCAAGCGCTAGGCGCAGTCGATCACGATCGCTTGAAAGATGTCGAAGGGCGGCTCTCGGGCCGCCCTTCGCATGGTGTGATTATCGCGCCAAACCAATCAGGCCGGCATCTGGAATGCCCAATTGCTGAGCAGCACGACCACCAAGCCGGCGACCAGGAACAGATAGGGCATGATGCCCGCCTTGCGCTCGCCCAGGTCCTGGCCCTTGAGGCCGATCTCTGCCAGCGCGCCGGCCGGGAATTGCCCGCCATCCTGCACGTAGTGCCGATAGGCGAATACCGGCAGGATCAGACCGGCGAAGATGAAGCCAATCCACAACGCATTGGAATAGCCCCAGACCTTGGCGCCGGCGCCCATGAAAACGGCATTGACGAAGGCCAGGACGGTGTTGACGCCGATCAACCAGGTGGGTGCCCGGTAGGGTCGCGGGATATGTCCGCTGTCGATGCGGTGGATCCAGCCGGCATTCAGGTTCAGGAAGTTGAAGATGATGTAACCGACGTTCGAGACGGCCAGGATGAAGAAATAGCCGCCGGCATCTGAGGCGATGGCGAGCAGGAACAGATTGAAAACGAGATCCGTCCACATCGCCCGCGTCGGCGCGCCGTGCTCGTTGACGGTGCCGAGATACTTCGGCAGCCAACCATCGAGCGAACCTTGATAGAGCGTGCGTGACGAACCTGCCATCGCCGTCATGATGGCCAGCAGCAGGGCCAAGATCATCAACAGCACGAAGATCTGCTTGATGACGACATTGCCATTGGCGACCATGTTGGCCATTGCCTCGGCGACGCCGGTGCCAGCCACGATCCCCGGGGCCTTCATGCCATCAATGCCAAGCACGCCCTGGAAGGTGAACGGCACCAGCACAAACAAAACCAGGCAGAGCAGACCGGAATAGAAGATGGCCTTGAAGGTGTCGGTCGCGGGATTGCGGAATTCGCGCGTGTAGCACACCGCAGTCTCGAAACCGTAGGTCGACCAGGCGGCAATGAACAGGCCGCCAAAGAACAACGTCCAGCCGACATTGTCACCCACACCCGGCAAGTATGGGCCGGCCACGTTGACCGACTGGAACTGCCCATTGAAGAACGGCACGACGCCAACGATGAACATCGGGATGATGACGAGCAGACCGATCCATTTCTGCGCGTTTGCGGTGCCGAGAATGCCGCGATGCTGAATCGCGAACACCACCAGCATCAGCAGTGCGCCGATGACGAAGGTCGAGTTGAAATTCAGCGTGCCGAGGCCAGGCACCGGTATGCTCAGCGCATTGAATGTCTGCAGCCACGGCGCGTGCGATGCCGTCACCGCCGCAATCGCATCGGCCGCTGCCTTGCCGGCGTTGGCGGTATCGGCCAGCCAGGCGACGACCTCGGGCGATTGCGCGGTGAAGACCGGCATCGGCGCCAGCGCATTGATAATATAGCCGGCCGCAATGGAGCAGCCGAGTGACAGCACCGGCGACCAGGCGAACCAGTTGCACCACACCGACAGCGGCGCGATGAATTTGCTGTAACGCAGCCAGGCGGTGGCGCCATAAACCGACGCGCCACCCGATTTGTTCGGGAACAGTCCGGCGATCTCGGCATAGGTGAAGGATTGCAGGAAGCCCATCACCATCGAGATCGCCCAGACCACGAAGGCCAGCCTGCCGACCGTGCCGGCAATGCCGCCGATCGAAAACAAGACTAGGGCAGGAACGCCGCTGGCAACCCAGAACGCACCGGTCCAGTCGATCGTTCGTCGCAGTTCGCCCCCACTCTCAGTGGGGGTCGTTGTCGTCGTAGCCATCACGTCACTCCCGGTTTTAGTGCCCCAAAAAACAGGCTCATGAGCATCCAAGTTCGCGCCAGCCGGCATTCGCCGTGTCGAGCGCAAGTGTTCTGGCTTGGGGTAAACTTTGGTCGCCCATACGTTGCGCCGATTGTGCCCAATCGCGAAGCCGCGTCAATCGAATATGGTTTCTATTGGTGCCAATTGGTCATGAGTGGTTTCGCTGAAGAGCTTGCCGGAGGCGCAATGACGGGTATTCTGATGCCGCCGACTGGTGCCGCCTTGCCACCGTCGCGCATGATCGCTCACGCATGCGCAGCCCCCACTTGCCAAGCCTTTGACCATTTGCAAGCTTCACCTTATCAGCCACTAGGGTAAACGCGTGAAGCGTTCCGGGGGAGAAGTAATGTTTGGCGCCGTTCGTCGTGTTCTTGCCTTTGCGTTGGCGTGGGCTTGCCTCGCAACGATGACGTTGGCCCAGACAGCCCCCGCAACGCCGGACGTGGCCAACGTCAAAACCTTCCACAATGTCGGCAAGTTGAAGGGGCTGACCTTTACGACCGATGCGGACGCCCAGCGGCTGGTCGACGAATTGCTCGGCTATCTCGGCCTGCATGCCGACTATCAGATCTACGTCACCGACAATCCCGCCGCCACCGCCAACGCCGCAGCGGCCTACGACACCGTCAACAAGTCACGCGAGGTGTTCTTCAATCGCGCCTTCATGCAGAAATATCAGCTGACGGCACATTCCGACCTCGGCCTCTATTTCATCGCTGCCCACGAGTTGTCGCATCTGATTGCGCTGCACGCGGTGCGCCACATCGACCCGCTGCAGCAGGAGATCGAGGCCGACTACTATGCTGGCTTCGTGCTTGGCGCAAAAACCGGCGACTGCGACAAGGTGGTGGCCGCCATCTCGGCCTTTCCGGACCAGGCGGCGCGCGAGCGGACGGCAACGCATCCAGCGCTGGCACAGCGGCGCGTCGCGGTCGGGCGCGGCTGTTCCGACGCTACCGGCGAGCTGACACCGGAACTTTCCAATGTCTCGGTGCCGGTGAACGTGCCCAGCATTCTCAGTCAGTTTGCCATCAAGGTGAATCGCGACATCTATGGCAGCGACGTTGCCTTGATTGCCGGCAGACCAGGCATTCCAGGCTCGACGCTGGAGAGTTGCGCCCATGTCTGTTACGGCCTGCCGAGCTGCAAGGCCTTTACCTTCAATCGCTGGAAGAATTTTTGCTATCTGAAGGGAGAGATTGCCGGCGAATCCTTCCTGCATCCTGCCGGCATCATCGGCGTCAAGAAGCCGCTGGCGCTGCCCAATATCTCGCGGACCGCGACGCCGACAACCGCCTATCTGTTCAACTCGGTGTTTGCCGATCAGCCGCTTCTGGAAACGACACAAGCCGACTACCGCAGTTGCAGCAATGTCTGCCTCGAAAGCAACCGCTGCGTTGCCTTTTCGTTTCTGCGCGCGAGCCTGAAATGCAAGATGTTCAACCGCGTCGAAGGGTCCTATCGCGACGATGCCTATGACAGCGGCTACAAATGGCAGCCACCCAATACCACCTGGAGCAGTACCGTGCGTGCCAATCGCTGATCGCGGTGCTGCGGTGTTATGAAACAAATGATCGGGAGGATCGATAATGGCAGTTGAGCGCAAACGTGGTCTGTCTCGACGCAATGTTCTGCAAGGACTTGGCGGCGCTGCGTCGGCCGCGCTGCTCGGCGGTCTGCCGCTGGGCGAGGCCTGGGCGGCGGTCCCGCGCACGCGCTACGACATCAAGACGACCCAGGGCAAGGCGGCGCTGGACCTCTACCGCCAAGCCGTTGCCAAGATGCAGGCGCTGCCCGAGGGCAATCCACTGAGCTGGAATTTCCAGGCCAACATCCATGCCCATCCCCATTCGCAGGCTGAGGCGCTGGCGCTGTTCAATCAAAGCGGCGTGACGTCGGCCATGCGGACCCTGGCGCTTGGCCCGAACGGTACTGGTGCTGGCGGCATCTGGTGGACTTGCTCGCACGATCACGACAATCTCAACGGTTCGCCGGCCGACAGCTACGCAACCCATTTCACCAGCTGGCACCGGCTCTACGTCTGGCACTTCGAGCAGGTCTGTGAAAAGGTCCTCGGCAAGCCTTTCGCGCTCCCCTATTGGAACTATCTCGATCTCACGCAGCTGAAACTGCCGCAAGCGATCTTGGCCGAGAAAGTCCGCATCGGTGGACAGCTGGTCGACAACGCCCTGCATTTCGCCGACCGCAGGCCGGAGTTTGTCACACAGGGGTTGCGCGCCATCAAGAGCGATCTGGCGAGCACGGACATTCTCGCCAAGGATACCATGCGCACGCAGCGCTTTTTCGATCTCTCGACCAGCAATGGCAGCTTCCGGCAAGGGTTCGTGACCGCGCTTGATGGCACGCCGCATGGTTCAGTGCATGTGCGCGTCGGTACCGACGCGAATACGGGCATGGCGGCGTTCGAAACGGCAGCGCGCGATCCGATCTTTTGGCTGCACCACGCCAATATCGACCGGCTGTGGGAGAGCTGGCGCAGCCCCAATACCGCAGGTGCCTCGACCAAGGACCCCAAGGCGCCGAAGGCGGCAAACTGGCTGAACAAGTCCTTCACCTTCGCCAGCGCCGACGGTACGGCCTCGATCAAGAAGGCCGCGGAAGCCTTGTCGCTGCCGGGCCTGGGCTATCGCTACGACCGGCTGCAGAATATCGGCGTCATTGCCTTTGCTGCGCCCAATGCCGAAACCGACGTCGTCAAAGTGACGACCCTGGCCGAGACTGCGTCCGGGCTTGGCGCGACCGTGGCGGCTGGCAACGCGCCGGTGGTCATGACTCTGGCCCCGTCCGTTCCCGCCGATCAGGCCAAGGCTCTGGCGCGCGATGGCGGCAACCAGTTCTGGCTGGTCATCGACGTCGCCACCACCAAGAATCCAGGCTCGCTGTTCGAGGTGCAGGTGAAGGTGAAGAAAACGGTCGCCGGCACCGCAATGGAGCAGAAGACGGTGCAGACCTTCAACCTGTTCAACGCCGGCATGCATCAGCGCCATGGCCTGGGCTACAAAACCGCCTGGCAGGTCGATGTCAGCGATCTGGTGCGCGCCAGCAAGCTCGATCTCACCAAGCCAGTCGAGGTGTCGGTGAAGCCGCAGGCGGGCAACGCCAGCGGCATAGTCACGATCAGCCACATGCGCATCGAAGCGCAGTAATGTTTTAGGTTTGGCGACACTCCCGCTCCATCGAACACGCCCGGCGGCCAGCGCCCCGGCGCGTTGTTTCCGGGCGCAAACAAGGAAACGCCACGAAAAAGGCCAACGCGGCGTGCTTCGTCGGGGCGGTTGCACAACTGTTCCGGGAGCGTGTTGCTGTGATGTTTCGCCTTTGGCTCGCGCTCGGCGCCATTGTGATGTTTTTGCCTGCGCCCGCTCTGGCGGCAGCCGCGCCGCGCTTTGTCTCGGGCGAGCAGATCATGCAGTGGGTGACAGCATACCGGCTCAAGCCGGCTCCTGGCCGCTTGCCCGAGGCGGTGCGCGCGCTGGCCGACCTGGGGCAACTGGGCGATGAGGAGAGTGCGGCGGTGCATATCGGCTTCATCGCCGGCGTGCTCGGCGACAACCAGATGAAAGCCGCAAAGCTGATCGGTGCCATGCTGCCACTGCCGCCCGATGCGCAATCGACGGTGATCAAGGCGGTGGCCTATTCGGGCCTGCCAAACTGGCGTGGCATCCTCAACGATTTCGTCACCCGCATGCCCGAAAGGCGGGTGCTGATCGACAAGCTGGTGACTGGCGGCACGCCTCAGCTGATGGCCATGCGGGTCGAGGAGGGGCGCACGCTCGACATGCTGTGGGGCTACTACATGGCGACCGGCTCCTACCAGCCAGTGCAGCGTATCCTGTCGGCGCTGCCCTACTCGGACGACAAGAACGACCTGGAAAAACTGGTGGTCGGCAGCATGGCGAAGTGGACGCTCGCCTCCAACGCCGCCAAGAACCAGGGCCTGCTGGAGCTGTACAAGAGCGAGAGCGCGGTGGCGCCAGTCAAGGTATCCAAGCCCCTGAAGGAAGTTATCGACGCCGTCGAACTGGCCGAAACCGGCCGCATCAAGAAGCAGGCCTTGGCGGCCATAGATGAGTTGAAAACCAAAGGCCCGGCCAGCCGGCGCACTGCGGCGTGGGGTACTGAGCTTGGCGCCACGGCGATAGCAGTAGGCTGCGTCGTAGCCGGCGTAACGGGCCACGCCGAACTGGGCATTCCGTGCGTTGTCGGTGGAGCGTTGACACAAGCCGCGGGCAAGGTGCTCACTTCCGACAGCTGGTCGGCCAAGGCGCTGGGCTTTGGCGGCAATTGAGGCCGCTGCCAAAATGTGAAAGGAGCGCAAGCTTCGCAAGGCGTCGGACGAGCTGCCTTCGACGGCGATCGACGCAACCCAGAAGCTTGCCGACATCTATCGCAACACCGGGTTGGGCTTTGACCAAAGCGATTGAGCCCGGTTGCGATCTGGCAGACTTGCCAAGTGGCTGCAGTTGCGGAAGACTGGTTCTTGCAAAGTGCCCCAATGTGGCACGTTCTTCTGGATGGAGAACTCAATGAGCAAAGTACGTGTGCTGGTAGGCACGCGCAAAGGCGCGTTCATTCTCACCTCCGACGGCAACCGCAAGAGCTGGAAGATCGACGGCCCGCATTTCATGGGCTGGGAAATCCATCATCTCAAGGGCTCGCCAACCGATCCGGACCGTCTGTATGCCGCGCAGAACAGCAGCTGGTTCGGCCAAATCATCCAGCGCTCGAACGATGGCGGCAAGACCTGGGAGCAGCCAGGCACGGCACCGGGCGAGGAAACCAAATCACCCGAGGGATTTCCCAAGGGCGAGAGCAACAAGTTCGTTTACGACGCATCGGCCAAGACCGGCAAACCGTTGACCACCCATATGTGGTACGACGGCACCCAGCATCCTTGGGAGTTCAAACGCGTCTGGCACCTTGAGCCCTCGCTGACCGACCCCGATACGGTCTATGCCGGTGCCGAGGATGCCGCGCTGTTCAAGACCACCGACGGCGGCAAGACCTGGAACGAACTGGCGGGTTTGCGCGGCCATCCGAGCGGTGCGAAATGGCAGCCGGGCGCGGGCGGGATGTGTCTGCACACGGTGCTGCTCGATCCCAGCAATAAGAAGCGCATCTACGTTGCCATCTCGGCGGCCGGCGTCTTCCGCACCGACGACGGCGGCAAGAGTTGGAAGCCGATCAACCGCGGGCTGCGTTCAAAGTACATCCCCGACCCGAACGCCGAAACTGGCCATTGCGTGCACCGTATCGCAATGCACCCGTCGCGACCCAATACACTTTTCATGCAGAAACATTGGGACATCATGCGCACCGACGATGCGGGCGACAATTGGGTGAAGGTCAGTGGCAATCTGCCAACCGATTTCGGCTTCCCGATCGATGTGCACGCGCACGAGCCCGAAACCATTTATGTGGTGCCGATCAAGAGCGATAGCGAGCACTATGTGCATGAGGGCAAGCTGCGGGTGTTCCGCAGCCGCACCGGCGGCAATGAGTGGGAACCACTGACCAAGGGCCTGCCGCAAAAGGATTGCTACGTGAACGTGCTACGCGAGGCGATGGCCGTGGACAGCCTCGACAAGTGCGGCATCTATTTCGGCACCACGGGTGGGCAAGTCTACGTTTCGCCCGATGGCGGCGACAATTGGGACGCCATCGTGCGTGATCTTCCCGCCGTCCAATCGGTCGAGGTGCAGACTCTATCATGATCCGCGTTGTTCTGCCGACGCATTTGCGGCGGCTGGCTGGCACTGAGGGCGAAGTGCAGGTCGAGGTGGCCGGCCCGCCGACACTCGGCGCGCTGCTGTCGGCGCTTGAGGCGAGATACCCCATGCTGAAAGGCACGATCCGCGATCATGGCACCCTGAAGCGTAGGGCATTCGTGCGCTATTTCGCCTGCCAGGAGGATTGGTCGCTGGAGCCGGCAGATGCGATGCTGCCAGAGGCGATCGCGTCGGGATCGGAGCCGTTCCTGGTGGTGGGGGCAATTGCCGGTGGCTAGCCGATCGAGATGCTCCGTAGGGCGGGTCAAGCGGTTCAGCGCGACTCAACATTGAGACGAGAAGCGCCGATCCAGTCAGATTCGGTACGTCTAACATTTGATGTTACTTTTCGGGGTGTTCTGCTGTTGGAGCTGGATCGGTTGTCCAACATCGCAGAAGTCGAACGCGTAATGACCGTTGTTGACGGCATGACAAGCACGTTGGACGGACATCTGGTTGTGATGGAGCCAGGTCGAACACGGTTGCGCCGTCTATAGCGCCTCCCGCTACCCCACCGTCTTCCCACCCCACACTCTGTCCGACAACCCGGCCCCCCGCTGAGCGAACGCCAGCGGGCCGTGCCAGTCGAACTCGCGGTACACCGCCGCCAGATGAGCAAACGGTGGCGACTGCGCAAACAGCTGAAACGTCAGCCGGTGCCCGGCGTAGTCGGAATTCACCAGATCGCGGGCAAACGCCAACAGTTTGCGCCGGTCCTCGGCCACCCACTCATCGCTAATGGTATAGAACTTATCGAGCCAGGGCTTGGTCTCGGGCGACTCGAACGCGGCGACATCCGGGGTCACGCAGATCTGCCCGCCGACCAATTCCCGCGCCTTGTGAATCATGGCCGGCAGATTGGTCATGGCGTGCACGCGGCCCGTGAACATCAATGATTGGTTTGGCATCAGCAGCCCGTTCGGGCTCTTCTGCGCCGTCGCGATCGCTGCCGTCAGATGCGCGTTGATGCCCTCGCGCCAGACCGCCAGTTCGGCGAGTTTCTCCTGCACGGCCTGTTGCTTGTCGAGCCCGGTCTGCCGCGCATTCCACAGCGCCGCACCGATCAGCATGTCGGCAAAGGTCAGCGTGCGCTGGACGAACGGAAACGCCGAATAACGATGCAACGTCTGCCGGATGAAGGCCGCCGCGCGCGTGTGCTGATAGAACAGCACGTCCTCCCAGGGGATCAACACATTGTCGAGGATCATCAGCGTGTCGATCTCGTCGAACTTGTTCGACAGCGGATAATCGCGTGCGTCGGCCCGTCCTGTGAAGCCGGTGCGGCAGATGTGTTTTACACCCGGCGCGTTCATATGCACGATGCAGCCGAGGGCGTAGTCTGACAGTTTCGCATCGCCCCAGTTGGCGATTGTGGGCTTAAGAAATGCCTGGTTGGCGTAGGCGGCCGCGGTCTCGTACTTGGCGCCGCGAATGACAATGCCGGCATCGGTCTCCTTCACCACATGCACCAGGAAATCGGGGTCCTGCTCTTGCGGGCGTTTGGAACGGTCGCCCTTGGGATCGGTGTTGGCCGAGACGTGGAACGGGTCGTCCTTGATCGCCTTGTGGATGTGCGTCTCGATGTTCTTGGCAAAGCGCGGGTCGATCTCGGCGAGCAGCTCCTTGCCGTCCCACAGCGACCACATCTCGCCGATAGTCTCGTCGCCAACGCGCGTGACAACGCCGCCGATGTCCCACATCACCGCGTCCACGGCCTTGCGTTTGGCCTGCCAATCATCCTGCGTAAAGGGCAGTTTGAGGCCTTGCGCGAAGCGCTCGCCGTTCTCCTGATAGGTCATGAGATCGCGCGTCTCGGCATCGTGCTGCATGTCGTAGATGCGCGCGCGAATATCGATAAGCGGCTTGAACGCTGGATGCGTCGTAACGTCTTTTACTCGCTCGCCATTGATATGGACGTCGCGGCCGTCGCGGAGCGAGGTGCGGTATTGGTCGCCGGTGCGGATCATGTTGGGGGTCCTCTGCTGAAGCTGCGACACCGTATAAAAGCCGATCTCGCGACAACTGTAAAATGTTGCCCGCCCTTGACAGCCGGTGCTTTCCCCAGCTTGCCTGCCTGCCTATGAACTACCGCCACATTTACCATGCCGGGAATTTTGCCGACGTGCTCAAGCACGCGGTGCTGGCGCTCGTCATCGACTATATGAAGCTGAAGGACTCGCCGTTTCGCGTTATTGATACCCATGCCGGGGTGGGCGTTTACGATCTGGGCTCGCAAGCAGCCGGCAAGACTGGCGAATGGCTGGGTGGCATCGGGAGATTGATGGGGCCAGACGCGACACCGTTGCCCGATGAGATCGCCGCGCTGCTGGCGCCGTATCTTGACATCGTTGAGGCCATCAACACTCAAACAGCATCCGCGTTCTATCCTGGCTCGCCCGAGATCGCGCGCCGGCTTTTGCGTCCCGACGACATGCTGGTGCTCAATGAGTTGCACCCGGCCGACTATGCCGGTCTGGTCGAGCGCTACGTGATCTACACGCAAGCCAAGGTGCTCAATCTCGATGCCTGGGTGGCCGTCAAGGCGCTGTTGCCCCCGCCAGAAAGGCGCGGGCTGGTGCTGATCGATCCGCCCTACGAGGCCGAGGATGAACTGAAGCGGCTGACGCGCAACCTTGGCGCGGCGCTGAAACGTTTCGCCACCGGCACGTTCTTGATCTGGTATCCAGTCAAGGATATGGCGCCGGTTGAGGCGTTTCATGCTTCGCTGGCCGACCTTGGCCTTGCCAAGACCTTACGCATGGAACTTTATACGCGCGCCCCAGATACGCCGCATCGTCTCAATGGTTGTGGCCTGTTGGCCATCAATCCGCCCTGGATATTGGCCAAGCAGATGGCCGCGCTGCTGCCGTTTCTTAGCCAGCGATTGGCGAACGGGCCGGGCGGCGGCTGGAAATTGAGTGCCTGACGCGAGAATGGGGTCACCCCCTAGCTCCCCGGAGATAAGTCCCGATGCGTGATCTGCCACCCGCCGCAGTCCACCCTGAGATTGGTGGCGGTCAGGACGTCTTCTATCCCTGGGCTGGCAAGGTGCCGCGACCGCTGATCACGCGCGCCAAGGGCATCCATATGTGGGACAATGACGGGCGGGAATACATCGACCTGTCGTCGGGACCGGTGGTCAGCAATATCGGCCACGGCAACGAAGTGGTCGCCGAGGTGATGGCGCGGCAGGCCCGTCAAGTCGACTTTGCCTATTGCAGCCATGCGCGCAATGAACCCAACATCGATCTCACGGCGCGCATATCCGAGCTGGCGGGGCCGGGCTTCGAGCGGGTATGCCTGACCTCGGGCGGCAGCGAGGCGGTCGAATGCGCCATCAAGTTTCTGCGCCACCATGCGGTGGTCACCGGCTCCCCAACGCGCCGCAAGCTGATCACCTGTTATCCGTCCTATCACGGTGGCACGATGGCAACGCTCGCCATGTCCGGCGACAACGACATCGCTCCATTCCTCGATGGCATGGCCGAGCCATCGTTGAAGGTGCCCGCACCAACGACCTACCGGTTGCCCGCCAATCACACGGCGGCGACCTATGCCCGCTTCTGCGCCGATGCGCTGGAGGACTGCATCCTCAAGGCGGGCGCCGAGAACGTGTTGGCGTTTTTCATCGAGCCGGTTGGCGGGTTGGCCACGGGTTGCAATGTGCCGCCGCCGGAGTATTTCACCCGCATACGTGAGATCTGCAACCGCCACGGCATTGCACTGGTATTCGACGAGGTCCTATGCGGTACCGGCCGCACCGGCAAATTCCTGGCCGCGCACAACTGGCCGGATGCGCTGCCCGATCTGGTCGTCATGGCCAAGGGGCTCGGCTCGGGGTACACGCCGCTTGGGGCAACGCTCATTCCAGCCCGCATGGCCGACAAGTTGGCGGCGGGCGTGGGGTTCGCCTTCTTCCACACCTACAGCGCCAATCCGATTTCCTGCGCCACGGCGATGGCGGTGTTGGACGAATACGAGCGGCGCGACGTCATGCGCAATACCACGGTGCTGGGCGCCTATCTGCGCGAACAGCTGGATGCGCTGAAGATAAAGTCCGCCGTGGTCGGCGACGTCCGCGGCCTCGGGCTGGTCATGGCGTTGGAAGTGGTGACAGACAAGGCCACCAAAGGACTGTTCCCACCTGAGGTTGCGCCGGTCGATCTGCTCAAGCTCGCCGGATTGCGCAACGGCCTCTTGGTATACGGCCGACGCACCGCCAGTGGCCGCAATGGCGACTGGATTATGGTCAGCCCACCGATGATCATCACGCGCGCCGAATGCGATGAATTGATGCGCCGGCTGACGGCAATGCTCAAGGACTTCGAGGACGAAGTGCGCGAGTTGGGTTTATTGCGCGAGACAATCGAGTAGAATCAACCTCAGCGCCGTGAAAATGCCGGAATTTTGCCGAAGCATAGGACGTTATTGTTTCAGAATGTTTTTCCGCTGGTCGCGGACTGTCATGACCCGAATGAGTCAACGACATGAGCGATCGGTGTGGTCCGGGGGGACTGCAATGGGCCCGTGCGGCGTCAGCGATCGAAGTCGATTGCTGGCGGTGCACGGGCCCATAGGGTTTCTGCGGCTCGCCACATTTGAGGCCGCATTGATGCCGTCAAGCGCAGCAATAGTTCCGCGGTTGGCCCGCATTCAGGGTGGTAGGGACGTTACAGGCAGCCCGTGATCTTGCATCGTTTTCTCGCAGCGATGATCGTTTTCGTGGTGTGCCTGACAGCGTTCGCGCGTCTGGCCGTGGGCCAGAACATCATCGAGCGCTTGGTGAATCCCGGTCCGCTGGCCGAGGCGCATGCCAAGCTCGAAGCCACCTGCACCAGCTGCCACACGCCCTTTACGCGTCAAACCCAGAACGCCTTATGCGTCGATTGTCATAAACCGATCGGCACCGACATCACCGGCAATATTGGTTTCCATGGCCGCAATGCCGAAGTGAAAACCTCGCAATGCCGGCGTTGCCACACCGACCACAAGGGCCGCGATGCCTCGATGGTCTTTCTCGATCAATCCCTGTTCGATCATGCGCAGACGAACTTCCCGCTGACTGGCGCTCACGTCGGGCTCACTTGCCAGGCATGCCATTTCGCCGGCAAGAAGTTCCGCGAGGCTCCCAAGGAGTGCAACGCCTGCCATCTGCGCGACGACGTCCACAAGGGTCGCCTGGGCACCGCCTGCGCCGATTGCCATGCCACCAGCGATTGGAAAAAGATCGGCAGGGGCTTCGATCACGGCAAGACAAAATTCCCGCTGGTAGGCGCCCATGCCAAGGCCGAGTGCCGGACTTGTCATGCCGGCGGCAAGCTGGTCGGACTGCCGGTGCTTTGCATCGGTTGTCACAAGGCTGACGATGTGCACAAGGGCAAGAATGGTGAGAAATGCCAGGACTGCCATAAGCCTGAAGGCTGGCTGAACCTGCTGTTCGATCACGACAAGACGAAGTTTCCGCTGCGCGGCGCACACGCCAAGATCACCTGCGATGCCTGCCACAAGGGCGGGGACTTCAAGGCCAAGCTGCCGCTGAGCTGCATCGCCTGTCACAAGAAAGACGACGTGCATGAAGGCCGGCTCGGGCCAGAATGCCAGAGCTGCCACAACGACACGACCTGGAAGAAGGCGACCAACTTCAACCACGACAAGACCGAGTTCCCCTTGCGCGGCGCGCATGTCAAGATCGCATGCGATGCCTGCCACAAGAACAATGACTACAAGGTCAAGCTGCCGGTCGCCTGCATCGGCTGCCACAAGAAGGATGACGTACATAAGGGCGAATTCGGCGCCAATTGCGAGGGCTGCCACACCGTCACCGATTGGAAGACCGTCACCAAATTCGATCACGACAAGACGCGTTTTCCGCTGGTCGGCAAGCACAAGTCGGTACCGTGTGCGGACTGTCATAAGGACAACAATTTCAAGAATACACCGATGCAGTGCCAGGCCTGCCACAAGGATACGTTCCACCAGGGCAAGCTCGGGCCGGATTGCGCGCAGTGCCACAGCCCGAACGGCTGGCTGAAATCGAGCTTCAATCACAACAAGCAGACGAAGTTTCCACTGACCGGCTCCCATGTCGGCCTCGATTGTCACCGTTGCCACACCAAGCCCGTGGACGGCCCGCCAAAGATCAGCACGGTCTGCGGCACATGCCACCAGAAGAACGACGTGCACCGCGGCAGATTCGGCCCCAATTGCGGCCGCTGCCATTCGACCCGCAGGTTCTGACGTTAGGGCCGATGCGAGATAATGAATGACGCTAAGAGAGTTTAACGCTCTGGAACCGGTATTCATTCCAACTCATTCAAAAAATTAGGGAATAGGGGCCTACCCCACCCGTTCTACGTCTGCATCGGGCATGCTTTGGCATGTCATGCGTTGGGGACTGAGGGACTGAAGACGGGGGACTGACCCCGGGGGACTGGGGGGACTGCTCGGCGGGGGCCGAGCACACCGATCGGCAACGGCTGCTGCAAGAAGCCAGGCGGCGGGATTCTCCTGCCGCCGGCCGGTGCGTGTATTTTTACAAGGCAAGCAGCGATGCCTGGATATGGTCGAGTCTATGGACTGGTCGCCGGTCTGTTGCTGGCCGCTATCCTATCGGTTGGTCTCTCATTGCGCTCGCCGGCCCTGGCGCAAAGCGCCGAGCCTGCCGCCTTCGATCACATGCAGACTGGTTTTCCGTTGACCGGCGCGCACGCCAATGTCGCGTGCGAAGGCTGCCATATCTCCAGTGTCGTGATGTCGACGCCGAGCCGCTGCAGCGGCTGCCACGATGGCGGCATCGGCGCGGGCAAGTCCGTGAGCCATGTGCGCACCACGGCCGAATGCGACACCTGCCACACCACCACGACCTACAGCAAAGCGCGCTTCGACCACAGTGCCGTTTCGGGCACCTGCGCGAGCTGCCACGATGGCGTCAAGTCGACAGGCAAGCCGGCGGGCCACATGGTTACGGCAGCCGACTGCGGCAGCTGCCACGGCACGACCGTTTGGACCGGCGCCAAATTCAGCCACGTCAATGTCACCGGCAATTGCGCCAGCTGCCACAACGGTACAGCCGCGACGGGCAAAACGTCGACGCACATCAAGACCAGCGCGCTGTGTGAGAGCTGCCATGGTTCGACCGCGACGTGGTCGGGTGCCAAGGTGGACCACGCGCAAGTGATTGGCACCTGCTCGAGCTGCCACAATGGCAAGATCGCCACTGGCAAGTCTGCAACGCATATCGTCACGACGGCCGAGTGCAGCAGCTGTCATAACTCGACGGCAACCTGGGCTGGCGCGTCCGTAGACCATTCCAAGTTCACCGGCACCTGCGCCAGCTGCCACAATGGCACGTCGGCAACCGGCAAGTCGGCAACGCACATCAAGACGAATACACAGTGCGCAGATTGCCACAAGTCGACTGCAACCTGGACTGGAGCCACGGTCAACCACGCCGACGTCGTCGGCACCTGTTCCAGCTGCCACAACGGCAAGCTCGCCACCGGCAAGTCGTCAGGTCACGTTGCAACCACCGCCGAGTGCAACAGCTGCCACACGTCGACTGCGACCTGGCTTGGCGCTGCCTTCAACCACGCCAATGTCACCGGCAATTGCGCCAGCTGCCACAATGGTTCGACGGCAACCGGTAAGTCGGCCACGCACATCAAGACCAGCGCGCTGTGCGAGAGCTGCCATGCCTCGACCACGACCTGGGTCGGCGCCAAGGTTGACCACACACAAGTGACTGGCACCTGCTCCAGCTGTCACAACGGCACCATTGCCACCGGCAAGTCGTCAGGTCACGTTGCAACCACCGCGGAGTGCAACAGCTGCCACAAGTCGACTGCGACCTGGCTTGGCGCCGCTTTCAATCACGCCAATGTCACCGGGACTTGCGTCAGCTGCCACAATGGCACTACGGCAACTGGCAAGTCGACGGCGCACATCAAGACCAACACCGCCTGCGCCGATTGCCACACCTCAACGGCAACCTGGATCGGCGCCAAGGTCAACCACGCGGATGTGATCGGCACCTGCTCGAGTTGCCACAATGGCTCCATCGCCACCGGTAAGTCGTCAGGACACGTGGCAACCACCGCCGAGTGCAGCAGCTGCCACACGTCAACCGCGACCTGGGTCGGTGCGAAATTCAATCACGCCAATGTCACCGGCAATTGCGTCAGTTGCCACAACGGCGCGACCGCGACTGGCAAGGTCGCGAGCCACATCACGACAAATACGGTGTGCGAGGATTGCCACAAGTCAACCACGACATGGCTTGGCGCCACGGTGAACCACAACGACGTCACCGGCACCTGCGCTCACTGTCACAACGGCACCATCGCCAAGGGCAAGTCGAGCGGCCATCCAAGCACCAACGGTAATGACTGCGGTGCCTGCCACAACACACGCTCGTTTTAGTTCAGCGGTAGAATTCAAGGGGTAATAATGATCGCCGCCAAGCATTCATACTCTGCCGGTGTCGTGCTGACTGGGCTCGCGCTGCTCGTTGCATGCACAGCAGCACCAGCCCAGGCCGGGCCAGTGCTTGATCGCATCCTGTCGGGCGCACAGATCATCGAAAAGGGCGCGTGCTCCCTGCTGCGCGTCGACTTCAACATCCGGATACGCTATATCAGCCATTTCCCGGGCGACAAAGGCAGCCAGCTCAGCATCAAGATCGCCGCTATCGATGCCGCGCAGGCCCGCGACGAGTTGATCGCACGCCGCGAGGCCGTGCCCGCGCCGGGCAGCAAGCTTGCCGCTATTCGCTCCATCGAGTTCGAGGCGAATTCCGGCACCGAGCCGGCGTTGCTCATCACCTTCAAGCATCCGATGGCCTTCAAGGTCGCCGCCGCCAAGGACTTCCAGTCGCTGGTCATCGCTGTTTCGGCGCCGGGCAGCAAGCCCTGCGCGCCGGTCATCGCGGCCAATGGCGGCACCACGTGGTCGACAACGGTTACTCCCGAGACGCTGCCGCCGGCCGTCACAGGTGCGGGCGAGGGCCCGGTCAAAGGCAAGCTCAGCGACAGCGACCGCCATGCCGTCTCGGCGCTGATGGATCGTGCCCGCGAAGCGTTGGGCGCCGGCGCCTCCGACACCGCCATCAAAGCACTGACGCGCGTGCTTGGCTATCCGCGCAGCGAGGTGACGCAGGAGGCAACCGAACTGCTGGGTGTCGCGCATCAGCGCAAGGGCGAGATCGAGAAGGCGCGTGCTCTCTATCAAGACTATCTGCGCCTGCATCCGACTGGCGACGATGCAACTCGCGTGCGCGAGCGACTAGCATCACTCGACAACGCTCCCGCCGACTCCAGCGGCCCTGGCCGGTCCGCCTCGCACGAGAGCCGGTTCGGCACGCCCGGCCAGCCGAGCTACATCGTCAACGGCAGCTTCTCGCAATACTATATGCGCGACGACGGCTTCCATTCCTTCGTCGATCCGTCATTGCCACCCGAGATCAACAAGGCGCCCGACGATCACAGCCTGTTCCAGAACGAGTTGCTCTCCAGCTTCGATACCACCGCGCAATGGGGCAATGCCGACAGCCAGTCGAAATTCCGCTTCTCAGGCGCGTCCGAGAATGGCTTGAGCGCCGGCGACCGGCAGATCGCGAGCATCGCTACGCTGGAGCTGGATAATTCCGTCAGGGATTGGGGCCTGACCACCAAGCTTGGCCGCCAGACGCGCAATACCGGCGGTGTGCTCGGCCGGTTTGATGGCGGGCTTGTCAGTTGGCAGGCGCTGCCGAACCTGCGGCTCGATACGGTGGTTGGCTCGCCAGTGCTGTTGCGCCGCGACATGCCGTACAAGAACGGTAGCCTGTTTTATGGCGAGGCACTGAATTTCGGGCCGCTGTTCGGAGCATTCGATACCACGCTCTATGCCATCGAACAGCGCACGGCCGGGCTGATCGACCGCCAGGCCGTCGGCGGCGAAGTGCGCTATGCCGATGCCAGCAAGTCGGCCTTTGTCAGCCTCGACTACGACACGCATTTCCAGCGGCTGGGTGCGGCGATCGCCAACGGCACCTGGACCTTCGAGGACAAATCCACCTTCACGGCATCGGTCGAGCATCGCGGTTCGCCCAGTCTCAGTGCCACCGACGCGCTGATCGGCCAGCCCTTCGGCTCGCTGTCGGAAATGCTCGCGGTCTTCAGCCCGGCTGAGATCGACCAGTTCGCCAAGGATCGCTCGGCGTTTGCCGATACCGCCAGCGTCGGCTTCTCGCGGCCGCTCAACGAGCATCTGCAGGTGAGTCTCGATGCATCCTGGTTCAGCCTGTCGGAGAGCCCGGGCTCGGGTGGTGTCGCGGCAGTACCTGGCAGCGGCAATGAATATTATTTCTCGGGCCAGCTGACCGGCAACGACCTGTTCAAGCCGTCCGATCTCTATGTGTTGGGTCTGCGCTATGCAACGACGCCTGACATCAAGACCTATGTTGCGGACGTCAGCGCCCGCTATCCGGTCACCAACAAGCTGCGGCTCAATCCGCGGCTGCGCGTCGCCTATCGCAACAACGATACGTTGAAGTGGGAGGAGTACTCCGTTCTGCCCTCGATGCGGCTCGATTACCAGTGGACGCGCGACTGGAACCTGGAGCTGGAGGGAGGCGCCAAGTTCACCCGCAAGCTGCAAGCGGGCACGCAAGACGATCAGTCGGAGTTGTTTGTCACGGTCGGTTATCGCTACGATTTCGATGTCGAGGGCGCAATAGTTGGCTCGGTCAAGTGAGGACGATGCTGTTGGGGGGCTGCCAACAGCCGTCAACTGACCCAGCTGCGCTCCAACACCTCGATCCAGTTCCGATGGCACAACCGGCTAAGTGTTAGGTCGTCAAATCCGTGCTTGCGCAGCGCTGCCACCAGGACCGGCAGACCGGTGACGTCGCCGATGGCCTCGGGAACTTTGGCGCCATCGAAATCGGACCCGAAGCCGACATGCTCGACGCCAAGCTTGGCGATCAGGTGATCGAGGTGGCGCAGCATGAGCTCAATCGGCGTGCTGTCGCCGATCTGGCCGTCGGGGCGCAGGAAGCAGGTGGCGAAGTTCAGCCCAACCAAGCCGCCCGACTTGGCGATTGCCGCAAGTTGCCGGTCGGTCAGATTGCGGGCGTGTGGGCAAACCGCATGGGCGTTGGAGTGCGAGGCGATCAGCGGTTTACTGCTGATTTTGGCCACGTCCCAAAAACCCTTCTCGGTCATGTGTGATAGGTCGATGGCGATGCCGAGCTGATTGCAGGCCTTGATAAGCGCCTTGCCCACATCGGTGAGGCCGGGCCCGGTATCGCCGGTTGAAGGATAGCGGAACGGCACGCCATGGCCGAAGATGGTTGGACGGCTCCATACTGGCCCCAGCGAGCGCAAGCCTGCCTGGTGGAATACGTCTAGGCCGTGCAGATTGCGGTCGATCGCCTCGGCGCCTTCCATATGCATGACAGCGGCAACAACGCCATTGGCCAGACACTCCCGGATTTCGACGGCGGTACGGCAGATCTTGAACTTGCCCGTTGAGTCCCGCTCCATGCGAATGAGGGTGGCCACCATGGCCAGTGCCGTCGGCAGCGCCTGGTGGGACTCCATCAATCGAGTGAGCGGCACGTCATAACTTTCACCCTGCATCAACTCATCAAGCTTCTCGAGGCTCTCGGTCGGCGGCACGTAGACGGCGAACAGTCCGCCCGCGAACCCGCCTTTCAGCATGCGCGGCAGATCCAGATGGCCCTCGTCATCGCCCTTAATGAAGTCGCGTTCGGGGGTCTTGGTGGCCTTCTTGTTGAGGCGGAACAGGACGTCGTTGTGGCCGTCAAAGATGGGTTCGGGAGCCTTTTTGGGCATCGCTTGGGCGGCCTTTCGATTCTGGCAGCATGGATTCCGAGACGCAAGAAACGCTAGCCTAGCAAAAATTGGCATGGGATGAATGGGCAAGAAGAAAAATCAGGGCGGAACAGCGTTGAACGATCGGATTGCCAAACAGCCACTCGCCGGGTTCGACCGGGCCATCGCTCGCGCCATGACGCCGGATGCGTGCTGGCAGGCGTTGGAGCGGCTGGCGGCAGAGCTTGCCGGGTACAAGTTGTTCACGGTGATGACGGTCGATCTTAGCGCCGATGTCGCCCGCCGGGACTACAGCAGCGACCCGGCCGCCTATCCCGTCTCCGGCACCAAGCCGATCCAGCATGATCGCTGGTTCGAGATCGTGCATCAGCAGCACAAGACGTTCGTAGCCAACACGCTGGCCGACATCGCCACGGTGTTCCCCGATCACGAGAAGATCGGCGCGCTCGGATGTGGCTCGGTGGTCAATCTGCCGGTGGTGCTGTCAGGTGAGCTGTCAGCGACCATCAACATGCTGCATGAGGCGCACTATTATAGCCCCGAGCGTGTGGCCATGATCGAGAACGACCTGTCGGTTCCGGCCAAGCTGGCTTTGTTGGCGGCGAGGACTCTGGCATGACAGAGGGCAGCGCCACCGCTTGGATATCGGCGCTGTCTTGGCGGCTCGCCAGTTTTCTCGGCTCGCTGCTGCTGACGCTGCTGGGTCTCACCGCCATCACGTTCGGCATCGGCCGCTTCATTCCCACCGATCCGGTATTGGCGGTGGTGGGCGATCACGCCACTCGGGCGATCTACGACAAGGCACTTCTGGCCATGGGGCTCGATCGCCCGATTCCCGAGCAGTACTTTATCTACTTGAAGAAGGTCCTGACCGGCGATTTCGGCACGTCAGTGATGACGTCCCATTCGGTGCTCAGTGACCTCATCCAGTTCTTCCCCGCCACCTTCGAACTGGCCACCATCGCCACGCTGCTGGGCGTCGCCATCGGCGTGCCGGCCGGCGTGGCGGCGGCGGCGATGAAGGGGCGCTGGCCGGATCAACTGGTGGGAATTGTCGGGTTGTTCGGCTACTCGATGCCGATCTTCTGGCTGGGGCTGATTGGCCTTGCCCTGTTCTATGGCCGTTTGAGTTGGGTCGGTGGCCCCGGCCGGCTCGATATCGGCTATGACGACATCGTCACAGCGCGCACCGGCGTTATCCTGATCGACAGCGCGCTGGCGGGCGAATGGGACGTGTTCCGCAATGCCATATCGCACCTCATCCTGCCTGCCAGTCTGCTCGGCTATGTCTCGCTGGCTTACATCGCGCGTATGACGCGCAGTTTCATGATCGATCAGCTGGCGCAGGAATATGTGACGGCTGCCCGCATCAAGGGCCGCTCCTTCTGGGGCGCGGTGTGGGGGCACGCCTTCCCCAACATCATGGTGCCGCTGATCACCGTCATCGGCCTCAGCTACGCCTCGCTGCTGGAAGGTGCGGTGCTGACGGAATCGGTGTTCGCCTGGCCTGGTCTGGGGCTCTACATCACGCGCTCGCTGTTCAACGCCGACATGAACGCCGTTTTGGGCGGCACGCTGATGGTTGGTGCGGTGTTCATCGGCGTCAACCTGCTGTGCGATTTCCTTTACAAGGTGTTTGACCCGAGGTTGCGGACGGCATGACCATCGAGATCAGCCCCGATGCCCCGTTAGCGCGCCTGTCGCTCGGCCAATGGCTGTCGAGCGATGCGCCGACCTCACGCCGGCAGGCCGTGCTCGGCAATATCTACCGCGGCGCTGGTACGCTGCTTGCCAATCCGGCGGCTGTGATCGGGTTGCTGATCGTGGTGGCACTCGCACTGGTGGCGGTGTTCGCGCCACTGGTGGCCGGTTTCCGTTCGCCGATCGAGCAGAATCTGGCTGACCGGCTGGCTGCTCCCGGCGCCGCTCACTGGTTCGGCACCGATGAGCTTGGCCGGGACATCTATGCCCGCGCCGTCCATGGCGCGCGCGTGACGCTGACCATCGTTCTGCTGGTGTCGGTGGTGGTTGCGCCCATTGGCCTGGCGGTCGGCACCACCGCCGGTTATCTCGGCGGCTGGATCGATGCCATCTTGATGCGCATCACCGACATCTTCCTCGCCTTTCCGCGCCTTGTGCTGGCGCTGGCCTTCGCCGCCGCGCTCGGCCCCGGCATCGAAAACGCCGTCATCGCCATCTCGCTGACGGCATGGCCGCCCTATGCCCGCATTGCCCGCGCCGAAACCGTGACCATCGCGCGCAGCGATTTCATTGCCGCGGTCGTCATGCAAGGCGCATCCACGTCGCGCATCCTGTTCCGGCATATCGTGCCGTTGTGCCTGTCGTCGGTGATCGTGCGGCTGACGCTGGATATGGCCGGCATCATCTTGACGGCAGCCGGCCTCGGCTTTCTCGGCCTTGGGGCACAGCCGCCGACCGCCGAGTGGGGCGCCATGGTGGCATCGGGACGCGACGTCATCCTTGATCAATGGTGGGTCGCTACCATTCCGGGGCTCGCGATCTTCATCGTCAGCCTCGGCTTTAATCTTCTGGGGGACGGATTGCGCGACGTGCTCGATCCGAAAAGCACATGAGCGAGCGCCCGCTGCTAGAGGTCGAAGACCTCAACGTCTCGTTTCCCGGCCGCGGCGGAACCACGCGCGCGGTACGCAATGCCAGCTTCACGCTCGGACGCGAACGTCTCGGTATTGTGGGTGAGTCAGGCTCTGGCAAATCCACCACCGGGCGCGCGATCTTAGGATTGATTCCCGCGCCCGGTGTTGTCACCGCCAAACGCATGACCCTTGCAGGCCAGGATTTGCGGACACTGACGGACGCAGACTGGCAACGCTTGCGGGGGCGCCGCATGTCGATGGTGATGCAGGACCCGAAATACTCGCTCAACCCCGTCATCAAGGTTGGCAAGCAGATCGAGGAGACCTACCGGCTGCATCATCGCTCGGCCCAGGGCGAGGCCCGCAAGCGCGCGATTGCCATGCTGGATGCAGTCAAGATCCGAGATCCCGATCTGGTCTACCATCTCTATGCTCATCAGTTGTCGGGCGGCATGGGCCAGCGCGTCATGATCGCCATGATGCTGATCGCCGAGCCTGATCTTCTGATTGCCGACGAGCCGACCTCCGCGCTCGATGTCACAGTGCAGAATGAAGTGCTGCGTATCCTCGATGATCTGGTCTCGGATCGCGGCATGGGGTTGATCTTCATCAGCCACAACCTCACTATTGTCTCCAGTTTCTGCGATCGCGTGTTGGTAATGTATGGCGGGCGTATCGTCGAGGAGTGCAATGCCAGAGAGCTTTCCGCAGCCAAGCACCCGTACACGCGGGCGCTGATCAGGGCCGCACCGTCGCTGGATCATCCGACCTCCGAGCTTGCCGTCGTCACTCGCGACCCAGCGTGGTTGCTATGATCGAGGTCAGTGATCTTTCCGTCACGTTTCGCAATAGTGGCCGGCCGATCCATGCCGTGCGCGGCATGTCGTTCACGGTCGCTGCGGGCGAAACCTTTGGCATTGTCGGCGAATCCGGGTCAGGTAAATCGACCATCCTGAAAGCCATCGCGGGATTGGTTGATACCACCGCCCCCGCCTTGCGCATCAACGGCCGCCCCACCGACCGCTGGCGCAGCAAGGCCGAGCGCCGCCTGATGCAGTTTGTGTTTCAGGATCCGTACGGATCGCTACATCCGCGCCAAACCGTGGACGATGCATTGCGCGAGCCGCTGCTCATTCATCGCTTGCCCGAAATTGATACCCAGGTCAGCGCGGCGCTGGCCGATGTCGGGCTCTTGCCGCTGCACCGCTATCGCTTCCCGCACCAGCTCTCGGGCGGCCAGCGTCAGCGCGTCGCCATCGCCCGCGCGCTGATCCTAAAACCCAGCATCCTGCTGCTCGACGAACCGACCTCCGCGCTCGACGTCTCGATCCAGGCCGAGATCCTCAATCTCATCTCGCGCCTGCGCAAGACCTATCAGCTCACGTCTATTCTGGTCAGCCACGATCTCGGCGTGGTCGCCCATTTGTGCAGCCGCATCGCCATCATGAAGGCCGGCCAGCTTGTAGAGTTGCTAGCAGTCGACGACTTGCGGCGCGGCAACACCAAGCAGGCGTACACGCATGACCTGCTCGCCGCCAGTCGCGGTTTCACGCGGGCGTAGGACCGCAGCGGCGCAGTGCCGGTACGTCCAAGACACAAGCGTCTTGCACCCGGGAAGCACCCTCTTGCTCCCGATCTTCGTCATCGCGGCGCCGAGCGAGCGGTTTGTATTGTTCTGCGAGATACTAACTATGGTATACTTATTATATTAACACTACTACAGTATTGGCATAGTATTCTCTCATCGCCTGCCGCTCCGGGACGTCGTCGCGACCGTCCGGCGCTCGCGCTCCCGTAACCGTTTGGCTCAGGGCCAGTCGGAGTCATTGCCCAGGCGCCAACAGCTGAAGCCTCCGTCGCACATGGTTTGCTCGACAAAGGCCGCTTGCCAAGCCGCCGGAAAAGGCATGTGATGTTCGACCATTCCGGAGGCGGTCCGATCGGGTTGCTCAGCCGGATGGAAAAAAGACGTTAGGGAGACCTGGATGTTCAATCGACTCAAATATGCGCTGGCTGCCGGGGTGCTGCTCACCCTCGCACCGATGGCGCAAGCGGCAACCCTGCCGGACACACTGGTGATCGCCAAGACCATCGACGACATGATTTCGCTCGATCCGGCCGAAGCCTATGAGTTCACGGGCATCGAGGTGATCGCCAACACCTACGACCGCATCATGCGGTTCGAGCCGACCGACATCACCAAGCTGGTGCCGGGCGTCGCCGAAGGCTATACGCTGAGCGACGATGGCAAGACCTTCACGTTCAAAATCCGCGCCGGCCAAAAATTCGCGTCGGGCAATCCGATCACGGCGGCCGATGCGGTCTATTCGCTGCAACGCGTCATCAAGCTCGACAAGACCCCGGCGTTCCTGATCGGACAACTCGGCTGGAACAAGGACAATGTCGACAAGCTGGTCACGGTTGTCGATGACGCCACATTCAAGGTCACCATCACCGAGGACTTTGCACCCTCGCTGGTGCTCAGCCTGCTCGGATCGGTGGTCGGCTCCGTCGTCGACATGAAGACCGTCGTCTCGCACGAGGCCGCCGGCGATTTCGGCAATACCTGGATGAAGACCAATTCGGCCGGTTCGGGCGCGTACACCCTGAAGGCCTGGAAGGCCAATGACAGCGTGTCGCTGGACGCCAACCCGAATTATCGTGGTGGTGCGGCAGCCCTCAAGCGCGTCGTTATCCGCCATATCACGGAACCCTCGGCGCAGCGACTGCTGATCGAGAAGGGCGACGTGGACATTGCTCGCGACCTGCAGCCTGACCAGATTACTGCCATCACCGGCAACAAGGAACTCGCCATTTCGATCATCCCGCAGGCGACCCTGTTCTATGTCGCCATGAACCTGAAGACACCGCAGTTCCAGAACGTCAAAGTCCGCCAGGCCATGCATTATCTCATCGATTATGATGGCATGGTCGGATCGTTCCTGAAGGGCAAGGCGCAGGTGCACCAAACCTTCTGGCCATCGGGCTTCTGGGCCTCGTCTGACGAAATTCAGTACAAGTTTGATCCCGCCAAGGGCAAGGCCATGCTGGCTGAAGCCGGCGTCAAGGACCTGGAAGTGACGCTGGATACACCGAACACCGCGCCGTATACAAACATTGCCCAGGCGGTACAGGCCGCCATGGCGCAAGGCGGTGTGAAGGTGACCATCGTGCAAGCTGAGCAGAAAGCGGTGCTGACCAAGTACCGCGCCCGTCAGCATCAGATGCTGCTGATCGATTGGGGTCCGGATTATATGGACCCGCACACCAACGCCGACAGCTTTGCGCGCAACCCGGACAATTCGGATGCGCCCAAATCCAAGCCGCTGGCCTGGCGCAATGCCTGGGATATCCCCGACATCACCAAGGCCACCAACGCCGCCGTGCGCGAGCGTGACGAGGGCAAGCGCAAGCAGATGTATCTTGATCTGCAGAAAAAGGTCATGGACGAAGGGCCGTTCATGATCATGTTCCAGGAGACCAAGCAGCTGGCCCAACGTGCCAACCTGAAGGGTTTCGTCATGGGCTCGAGCTCGGACGTGATCTACTACAACCTGACGACGAAGTAGGCGCCTTGTCTGGCGGTTACCTCGACCGGAGCCGTGCCGGAAAGCTGATGGCGGAACAGGGGCTTGACGCCCTTGTTCTCGCCCAGCCCGAGACCATCAGCTATGCCACCGGCGCGTTTCCGGGGGTCGCAACCTACTGGCGGCGCGCCGGTGCCGCTTTTGTCATCGTGCCGCGCGCTGCCACCGAGCCGATGGCTGCTGTCGTCGGTGATCTGCAGGCCGATGCGTTCGGCGCGCAGTCTGGGATCGCGGATGTCCGTACACACTCGATCTGGGTGGAAACCGGATGCTACGATTCGCGCTTGGACAATAAGAATCTTGACGTGGCCCATGCGCTGGTGGCCGGCGATCTAGCGATCGGCAAGCGGGAGCGCACGTCGCGGCCCGCTCAATTCGATTTCACTGTCTCGCTTGGTCTGCTTGGCGACGTGCTCGCCGAGCGCGGATTGCTGCAGGCCCGGATCGGTTTGGAACTTGGCTTTGTTTCCGTCCGCGAATTTTCGAGCTTCCAGGCGACCTTGCCGCATGTGAGCTGGGCTGATGCAAGCCATCTGGTCGAGCGACTGCGTGCCATCAAGGCGCCGGGCGAAATCGAGCGACTACGGCTCGCAGCTGAATTGTCGAGGGCAGGCGTTCTCGCACTGGAACGATCGATAAGACCCGGCATGGACGCAGCCCAGATGACGGCAATCTGGAGGGCAGCCGCAGTCGCTGAAGCTGCTCGTCGCGCCCTGCCACCACCGGATTCAACCTGGGCTTATATTGCGGTCGGGGGCGATGGCTTTGCCCCCGGCGGACCGGCGCAGTTGGGCGACCTGATCAAGATCGACGTCGGCTGCGTGGTGGGCGGCTACAGCTCCGATGGCGGACGAACGGCGGTGCTGGGCCGTGCCGGCGGCGCCGAGCGGCGCGTTTACGATGCGTTGCGCAAGGCATTTGACGCCGGGATGGCGGTCCTGAAACCGGGTACCCCGTTTGCTACTGTCTATCGAGTAGTTGCCGAATGCATGTGGAATGCCGGCTTCACCACCTATGGTCGCGGCCATTTCGGTCACGGCGTCGGTGCCAGCATCTGGAGCGAGGAGTGGCCATTCATCTCAGCCGATGCCACCGCTAGCGCCGAACCAGGAATGGTTCTGGCCTTTGAGACGCCCTACTACATCAAGGGCCTTGGCGGCTTCATCATCGAGGATCAGCTGCTCGTCTCGGCGACCGGCATCGAGATCATGGCGCCCATGTCGCGCGCGCTGATCGAGGTCAGATGAGCAGACCAGGCCTACCAGTTGAACGCTGCAACCTCACGCCAGGTGCCCATCATGAAGCCGTCCGCCACGATCTGCAGCGGGCGGGCATCGACATCGCTCCGGCCGCTGCTCACAAGCTCGTGGAAACGCCGATAAATGCGGCGATACTCGCTGTCCGGCTCGCTGATTTTGGCGACACCGTCAACCAACAGCCGCGTGCCGCCATGAGTCAATTCCAAGCTGCCGCCGTCCTTGAAGCGTACGCCAATGGTCCAGGTCTGCTCACCCTCCTGGCGCCAGTCGAAGGCACAGTCAAAGGACGTCAAGCCGGACTGCGCCGGGCCGCGCAAGGCCAGATCCACCGCGATCGGCGTGGCGCGATTGGCCGGAACGAACAGCTCGGCGCGCTCGACAAACACCGGATACGGCATGATCGCCGTGACGATCGACAGTGCATTGATGCCGGGATCGAACACGCCGAACCCACCAGCCTCGAACACCCAATCCTGGCCTGGATGCCAACGCCGCACGTCTTCCTTCCAGGTCACCACGACGCTATCAATGGCGCGCGACTGCAGGATTTCGGCCGCCTGATCGACCCCCGCGTTGAAGCGAGAATGCCAGGTGGCAAACAGTGTCCGTCCGTGCCGGGCAGCGACGCCAACCATGTCGGCGAGTTCGGCAATGCTGGCGGTCGGCGGCTTTTCGATCAACAGATGCTTGCCCGCTTCAAGCGCCTCGATCGCGTAGCCGTGACGGACGTGTGGCGGCGTGCAGTTCGCGACCACCTCGACATCGGGCAGGGCGGCGAACAACTCGCGCTGGGTCTTGAAGGTCGGAACTCCCGGCACCGCGATGCCGCGCTGGCTGACTACCCCTGCAAGATCGAACAGCCCCGTTTCCGCAATCGAAGGCAGATGCTGGTCAATCGCGATCTTGCCGATGCCAACGAGCGCAAGGCGCGGGCGGAGTGGGGTGGTCATGGTGGATCCTGGTCAAAGGCGTGGAAAATAGTGCCAAGCCGATAGCAGATCGCCGGGCGGGAGGCCACTACGCCAACTCCATTGACATCGCCGGTTTCTGCCTGGCCCGCCAAAGCCGTCCGCGTAGACAAGGATGGTCGAGCCGTTGCAGTTTGCAACCACAAACGACGTGGGAAGCGATGGCAAAACAGGATGTCACGCTGCCCGGACGCCCTGATCGGATCAGCACCGATCTCGATAAGCATCGCCGCCAATGACGCCTGCGCCGTTGCGCTGCGCAGCGGCATCCTCAAGCGCCCGCCGATCTTTATCGGCCACGAGCTGACACATGAAACCGGGCCCATGCTCAAAGACGGCACGATGGCGCTGGTCATCGATCGGAACCTGGAACAGCAGGCGCGCCATGCCGTTGACATCCTGCTGCACCATTTCGGCTATACCGGCCATATGTGGCTGGAGCAGCCTTACAAATCGGGTATTTCCTTCAAGCTGTACACCACCGAGAACATGCCGGATTGAGATCAGCCCTGATGGAAACACATCATCAATCAGCTGTTCTGTGTCGATGTCCAGGCTACAAACGCGATTGAGAGTTGGACTCGGAACTCGCGGGTGATGACATGCGCTACCGACCGTTTGGACGGACCGGCTGGCAGGTGAGCGAGATCGCCTTTGGCGGCTGGCAGATCGGCGGCCAGTGGGGCAAGGTCGATGCCGACCAGTCGGTTGCGACACTGCTGCATGCCTTTGAGCGCGGCATCAATTTCGTCGATACGGCGGAGCTTTACGGCGCCGGCCGCAGCCAAGAGGTGATCGCACGCGCGCTGAAGCCATGCAGCCGAGGCAAGATCGATGTCGCTACCAAGGCACTGTCGTTGCGCTGGCCCGATGCCGTGGCGGTGCCGTCGTCACCAGGTTGAGCAACAGCTCGCGCGCGGCCACCGTCACCTTCTCCACGGCGCGGCCGAACGCCTCCTCGTTAACCTTGGACGGATGATTGGTTCCGCTCAGCTTGCGGACGAACTGCAGCGCCGAGGCGCGGATTTCGTCGTCGGTCGCTGGCGCTTCGAAATTGTACAGGGTCTTGATGTTGCGGCACATGGTGGTCTCGCGTGATGGTTGACCGCGCGAGTCTAGACCAGCTCGCTGTTTGCCCTCAACTGTGCATGATCTGATTGGTGATCTCATCCGGCGTCGTGCCAGGCTTGCCCGAGATTGTGCGCCACGAACACGCACTTCACCCGATGCGGTCTTGCGCGATCGCATCAGGGCTGAGATCCTTGGCGTGAACAGCAGTCCCGCAGCCAGATTGGTAAGTAAGCATGCTTAGTTCCATTGACCGACCGGACCGATTTGAGCTGGCTCCGGACTTTACTATCAGCCGGCTGGTGACGGGGCTTTGGCAACTCGCCGACATGGAGCGGGATGGTCAGGTCATTGATCTTGACAGGGCAGCGACCGAACTTGAAGCCTACGCTGTTGCCGGCTTCGACAGCTTCGATATGGCGGATCACTATGGCAGTGCCGAACTGGTGACCGGGCGCTGCCTGGGCCGACTGGCCAAGCGCGGAGCCAAACCGGCCACCGTCTTCACCAAATGGGTGCCGGAACCTGGGCCGATGACGGCTGAGGTCGTTCGCGCTGGCGTGGACGAGCGACTAAGTCGTCTCGGCACGCGCCGCATCGACTTGCTGCAATTGCATTGGTGGCAGTTCGAGAATCCTGGCTATCTCGACGCCATGGCCGAACTGGTCAAGCTGCGCCAGCAAGGCCTGATCCGGCATCTCGGCGTGACCAATTTTGATACCGATCATTTGCGCCTGCTGGTGGCGCACGGAGTGCCGATCGTCACCAATCAGGTGTGTTTTTCACTGCTCGATCGGCGGGCCGCTGGAGCGATGTCGGAACTGTGCCTGACGCGGGGCGTCCGAGTGCTGGCGTTTGGCACACTGGCTGGCGGTTTTCTCTCAGAGCGCTGGCTGGGCAAGCCGGAGCCGCGGCCAAGCGAGATCACCGACTGGAGCAAGATGAAGTACCAACGCTTCATCGCAGCGGCGGGCGGCTGGTGGGTGTTCCAGAATGTGCTTGTGTCGTTGAAGGCCATTGCCGACCGGCACGGTGTCTCAATTGCCAACGTGGCGACCCGTTGGGTGCTCGATCATCCGGCTGTGGCCGGTGCGATCATTGGTGTGCGCCTTGGTGAGAGCGAACATCGGACAGCCAATCTCGCGACCTTCGGATTTGCCCTCGATGTCGAGGATCGCGCCCGCCTCGCCGATGCGCTGGCAGGCCTTACGCCCATCCCGGGCGATTGCGGCGATGAGTATCGCAAGCCGCCATTCCTCACGGCCTCGGGTGATCTCAGCCATCATCTGGCGAGTTTTTCGCCGGTTTTTGCCGCCACGCCGGTGCCGGGACGGCCGGGACGTGTCCGGGTCGACAGCGGCAGCAAATGGGAAGCGATCGCTGGCTACAGCCGCGCCGTGCGCATCGGCGATCGCGTGCTGGTGAGTGGTACCACGGCGACGCACGGCGCAGGGGTGGTGGTCGGGCGTGGCGATCCGGCGGCGCAGACCACCTACATCCTCGACAAGATTTCGGCCAGCCTGATGGCGCTTGGCGCCAGTCGTGACGATGTGGTGCGGACACGCATCTATCTCAGGGATCAGGCGATGTGGGAGCCGGTGTCGCGCGTGCACGGCCGCTACTTTGCCGATGTCCGCCCGGCAAATACACTGATCGCAGCCGGCGGTCTTGTGGGCGAGTACGACGTTGAGATCGAGGCCGAGGCGATTGTGGGTTAATCGCGCGGTTGGCGCAAAAACCGCGACACTGTCATCTGCTCGCCGAGCAGTCCGCGCGGGCGCAGCACCAGGATGGTGGCGATCAGCGTGCCGATAACGACCAGCTGCAGCGAGGCGGCGCGTGCCTGCTGGCCGGGTGGCAGCATCTCGGAAACCAGACCGCTGGAGAGACTCCACAGGCCCCAGACGGCGACGGCACCCAGCAGCGCGCCGCGATTATTGCCCGCCCCGCCAACAATCAGCATGGCCCAGACCTGGAACGTCAGCGCCGAGAGATAATTCTCGGGGGCGATGAAGCCGATAGCGTGGGCCTGGATGGCTCCGCCGAGACCGATGATCGCGCAGCCGAGCACGAAGGCCTGCAGCCGATAGAGGCTCGGGCTCTTGCCGAGGCTGGCGGCGGCCATCTCGTCTTCCCGCAACGCACGCAAGACCCGGCCCCACGGCCCGCAAGTCAGTCGCTCCAATATAGCGTAAACAGCCCATGTGACGCCTCCGACCAGCGCCAGGTTTGCAAGATTAAAGGCAAGGGCGTGCTCTTGCAGCGAAACGAACGGGCGCGGGATGAAGGCAATCCCAAACGGGCCCCCGGACAACCATTCGGCATTGACGGCCACCAGTTGAATGACGATGGCGACGCCGAAGGTCGTGATGGCGAGGTAGTCGGCCCGCAGCCGAAGGGTTATAGCGCCAATGACGGCGGCGATCAGCCCCGATGCCAGCACAGCTCCGACCCAACCGACAACGATCGGCAGTTCGTAGCCGCCAACACGGCCAGCCGCCACCGGGGTTGTCAGCAGCGCCGAGGTATAGGCGCCAACGGCGGCGAAGCCGGCGACCCCGACATTGAATAGTCCGGTTTGCCCCCATTGCAGATTGAGGCCGAGCGCCATGATGGCGAAGCTGGCTGCGGTCACCAGGAAGAATGCGCCATAAGTGATCAGGTCCAGCATCACTCGCGCACCCCGAACAGGCCAGTTGGCCTCACCAGCAGCACGGCGATGAGGAGGATGAACGCGACGGCCGCGCGGAAACCACCACCCACCAGCGGCACGGCCGCAGCCTCCGACAGGCCGACGACCAGGCCGCCGATCACGGCACCCGGCACGCTGCCAATACCGCCGAGGATCGCGGCGGCAAACAGAGGTAGCAGCAGATCGAAGCCCATAAATGGGCGCACCTGCACGGTAATGCCCGACATGATGCCGGCGGCGCAGGCCAGCGCTCCGCCAGCCAGCCAGGTGGCGCGAATGACAGCTTCGACATCGACGCCGGCGACGCGGGCCAATTGCGGGTTCTCCGAAACCGCACGCATGGAGCGGCCGATGGTCGTGCGTGTCATGACGATATGGATGCCGACAACGAAAGCAGCCGTGATGGCGAGCATCAGCAACTGATCGGGTGTCACGCGGATACCCGCGCCAAGTGGCATCGCAATCTGGATCTCGCGGCTGAAATATTTCGGTTCGGAGGTGACGATGAATTCGAGCAAACTGCGCAACGCCATCGAAGCGCCGAAGCTCGCCATCACCATAATGATGGCATTGCTGCGGGCGCGCAGGCGGCTGAACAAAACGACATCGAGGGCGAGCGCCAGCAGGCCGGTCAGCAGCATGGCGACCACACCGGCCAGCAAGACCGGCCAGCCGAACGAGAACGGCCCGAGGGTGCCGAGATGGTTACCCGTGGCCCAGCCGATCAGCGCACTGACGGCCAGCGTGGCATAGGTGCCCCAGGTGATGAATTCACCATGCGCGAAATTGGCAAAGCGCAAGATCGAATAGGTCAGCGTCACGCCGATGGCGCCAAGGCCGATCATGCCACCCATCAACAGGCCATCAACGATGAATTGCAGGTTCATGGATGGGCGACCTCTGGCGCGCGGCCAACACCGAGATAGAGTTCAGCGATGGCGGGATCATTCCAGAGTTCGGCGGCAGGGCCCTCATGGCGGTTGCGGCCATCGGCCAGTACATAGGCGCGGTCGCCGATAGCCAGCGCGGCGCGGGCGTTCTGTTCGACCAGTAAAATGGTCACGCCGGTCTGCCGGATGCCCTTGAGGCGCGCAAACACCAGATCAACCAGTCTGGGTGACAGCCCCGCCGATGGTTCATCGAGAGCCAGCAGTTTGGGTTTTACCATCAAGGCGCGGGCGATGGCGAGCATCTGGCGCTGGCCGCCCGACAGGCGCCCGGCAAGCAAACCGGCCTGCTGGGCGAGATCGGGGAAAACCGTATACATCTCTTCGATGCCGCGCGCGCGCTCCGCTCTCGGCAGTACTGCCGAGGCCAGGGCAAGATTGTCGGCAACCGACATGGCAGTGAAGACATTCTCCGTCTGCGGCACAAAGGCGAGACCGCCGCGCACCATTTTGTGTGCGGCAAGGGTTGTGATGTCGCCGCCACCAAGCCTGACGATGCCGGAAGTTTTCGGCACCAGTCCCGCCACCGCTTTCACCAATGTGGATTTGCCCGCCCCATTCGGCCCCAGCATGACGACGATTTCGCCCGCATTCACGTGAATGCTGACGCCGCGCACGATCGGCACGCCTGGCTCGTAGCCCGCAACTAGATCGGCGACCTCCAGCAATGGTGCAGCGCTCATGCGGCGCTCCCACCGAGATATGCCTCGATAACTTGTCGGTCCCGCACGACATCGGAGGGCGTTCCCTGGCAGATCAGGCGGCCTTGCGCCATGACAAAGACCTCCCGGCACAACCGCGCCACCAGCGCCATGTTGTGCTCGATGATCAGGAACGTGACGCCGCGTTGGTTAATTTGCGCGATGCGCTCGATGATCACCTCGATCAGGCTCGGATTGACGCCCGCCGCCGGTTCGTCAAGAAGGATGATCTCAGGGTCGGCCATCAGCACGCGAGCCAGTTCCAGCAGCTTGCGCTGGCCGCCGGAAAGTTCGCGCGCTGGCGCTTGGGCGTGCTTGTCCAGCGTCACGAACTCCAACAGCGTCATGGCCTGATCGAGATTGTTCCGTTCCTGGGCCCCGATCCGGCGGCCGGGCAGCAGATTGCTGAACAGCCGCTCGCCAGTCTGGTAGCGCGCCGCCGTCAGCACGTTCTCGACCACGGTCATGCCAGGAAACGGCCGCGGGATCTGAAACGTCCGCCCGAGACCGCGATGCAGCCGGCGATGCGCGGGTTCTGCCTCAATGCGGTTGCCTTGCAGCACGATTTCGCCGGATGATGGCTTCAGCACCCCAGCCACGACATTGAACAGCGTGCTTTTGCCCGCGCCGTTCGGACCGATCAGTCCGGCGATGCTGCCGCGCGCGATCGACAGTGTCACGTCATCGACGGCCGTCATGCCACCGAAGTGTTTGGAAACCGCGCGCACTTCGAGCATGTCCTGCGAGGCCATGAAGGTCCTTGAATTGCGGCGGGTTGTGCGATTTGACTAGGGTGGGTGCGACCGGCTCAGAACGATAGGGTCGGTCAGTTCTCCACGCAAGGCCCGCGCAGCGACAGTGGTTCCCATGACAATTTCGGTTGACGACGGCTTTGAACTTTATGACCTTCGCGTCGAGGTCGTGGCTCCCCCAGGCAGCAAGCTCTATTGCGGGGCCAAAGTGGGCGATCATTTCGAGCTGAAAGGCGAGATGATGCATCTGCCGCCGGGCCAGTCGTTCTCGATCTATTCACTGGCCGCGCTGCTGCCGCTGCTACCCGCCAAGCAGCGAGCGACGCATCCCAACGACTGGATGTCGACCGACGCCGAGGTCGCTTGCCCAGATCCCAACTGCCCGGGCAGGTTCCGGATTACGCGTACCGGCAAGCGTCACTTCAAGCATGCCGATGTGACCGCCGTGCCACTGCCGCCGGGGCGTAATCCATGATTGCGATTGAGCGCTTTGCCCTACGCTCGGGCTACCAAATCTCGCGCGTCATTCGCGGCGGGTGGCAGCTCGCCGGCGGGCACGGAGAGGTTGATCGTACCGCCGCAGTGGCCGATCTCGTGAGGGCCGCGGAGGTTGGGCTTACTACCTTCGATTGCGCCGACATTTACACCGGCGTCGAAGACCTGATCGGCGCCTTCCGGACCCAGTATGCGGATCGCCATGGCGCGGCAGCGCTCGGCCGGATCAAGGTGCACACCAAATGCGTGCCCGACCTCGACCAGCTGGCAACCATCAACCGGCCTTATGTCCGCTCGATCATCGAGCGATCGCTGGCGCGGCTGCGCTGTGAGCGGCTCGATCTGGTGCAGTTCCATTGGTGGGACTACGACGTTCCGGGTGCGCTGGAAACGGCGCATTGGCTGGACGACCTTCGGCGCGAAGGCAAGATCGATCTGCTCGGCGGCACCAATTTCGATACGCCGTACACTGCCGAGTTGGTGGGCGCGGGCATTCCGCTCGCCAGCCTGCAGGTGCAGTATTCGTTGCTCGATGCCCGGCCAGAACATGGCCTGTCCGATCTGTGCCGCCACCATGACATGCACCTGCTCTGCTATGGCTCGGTGGCCGGCGGCTTCCTCTCCGATCGCTGGCTCGGCAAACCGGAGCCCAAGCCCCCGTTCGCCAATCGCTCGCTGACCAAATACAAACTCATCATCGACGATTGCGGCGGCTGGGATCAGTTGCAGGCGCTGTTGCGGTGCCTGCGCACCATCGCTGACCGTCACGGCACGGACATCGCGTCGATCGCCAGCCGCTGGGTACTGGACCGGCCGATGGTGGCGGCGGTCATCGTCGGCGCGCGCGACCGAGCCCACCTTGCCGCCAATGCCGCCATCACGGCAATAGCGTTGACGGCGGCTGATCATGCTGAGATTGCGGCGATCCTTGCCGGGCACGGTGGTCCCGTGGGCGATACGTTTGCGCTGGAGCGCGACCGCAATGGTCTGCATGGCTCGATCATGAACTACAACCTCAATCAGGCAAAGGCATGAGCAACAAACCACAAATCGAGGACCTGGCGCGCCACGAGATCGAAGCGCTGCACGCGTTTTTTGTCGGCTGGTTTGCTGATCCTGGCGATGACGCGCTCGACTTCGCGGCTTGCGAAAGCGCGTTCGCCCCGGAATTCGCCATGGTCGCACCGGACGGAAATCGCTTCGATCGGGACGCTATCGTCGGTCGCCTGCGGCAGGCGCGCGGCAGCGTTCGCGGGCGCTTCGAGATCGTCATTCCTAGGCAACGCACTGTCTGGTTGCGCGGCGATGCCGTCCTGGTGGAGTATATCGAGCAACAGCTGCGCGACGGCCAAACCACCAACCGCCGGTCGAGTGCACTGCTGACGCTGGATGGCACTGCGCCGCGCGGCATGGTCTGGCGGTATCTGCAGGAGACCTGGATGTTGCCGGGTGAGGTCAGTTAGACAATGAGCTATTTGTCAAATGCCAAACGGGAGGAGTTTTCTAGCATGCAATCGAAGTTGAGAATCTTGGGCGGCGTCGCTGCCGCGGTGGCCGCGATGGCCATGACCGGCGCAGCCTATGCCGCTGATTGCGACATCACTGTCGGTGTCGTCATGGAACTGACCGGGCCGGCGGGTGCCTATGGCCAGGCTGGCGCCAAGTCCATCGAGATGGCATTGCGCGATATCAACGATGCCGGTGGCGTAGGTGGCTGCAAACTCGTTACTGACACGCGCGACAGCCAGAGTCAGGGCACGGTCGCGGTCGACGTCGCCAACCAGCTGGTCACGGTCAAGAAGGTTCCCGTGATCATCGGCGGCATCATTTCATCGGTGTCAATCCCGATCCTGACGTCCGTGACAGGGCCGGCCAAGGTCGTGCAGGTCTCGCCAGCCTCATCCTCACCGACACTCACGCAGCTGGGCCGCGACGGCAAGACCAATGGCGTGTTCTTCCGCACTATCACCTCCGATGCTCTGCAGGGCACGGCGGCGGCCAAATACGCGCTGGATCAGGGCCTGAAGAAACTCTCGATCATCCACGTCAACAACGACTTCGGCGTCAACATGGTCAAGGAGTTCTCGTCCGCCTACAAGGCGCTGGGCGGCACCATCGTCTCCGATACGCCGTATAATGAGAAGCAGCCGACCTATCAGGCCGAGGTGACAGCCGCCATGGCGGGCGCGCCGGACGGTCTCTATCTCGTCAGCTACCCGGTCGATGGCGCTACTATCGCGCGGGCCTGGATCAGCCAGGGTGGCCCGGCCAAGTTCCTGCTCAATGACGGCATGAACGACAAGGGCTTTGTCGAAGCGGTCGGCGCCAAGTATCTGAACGAGGCGTACGGCACATCGTCCGGCACCGACGAGACGCCATCGACCAAATACTTCAACGACAACTACAAGGTCTTCTCCGGCCTCGATCCGGGCAGTCCGGCCGCCGTGCAGGCCTATGACGCAGGCGCCATTGTCGGTCTCGCGATCGCCCAAGCCGGTAAGGGCGATGCCACCGCCATCAAGGATGCCATGCGCAAGGTCCTCTCGGCCGATGGCACGGTTATCCATGCCGGCAAGGACGAGTTCGCCAAGGCGCTGCAACTCATCAAGGACGGCAAGCCGATCAAGTATGAAGGCGTCATTGGTGCCGTCACTTTCGATGAGTTCGGCGACATCACCGGTCCGTTCCGACTGTGGAAGATGAAGGACGGCGAGACCACCACGGTTGGCCAGATGTCGACGGCCGACGTCAACGCCATCAAAGCCAAGATGGGCAAGTAGGACTGAGCTTTCTGCCGGCTGACGCGGTCGCACGGACTGCGTCAGCACGGCTACCGCGCAAGGTTGATGACGCTGTGTCCGCGCGATCAATCTCAGGCAGCGTGGCGGTGTCAGATGCGGCGTTGCGCTGCGGTCACCCGTACAACGGCATAGGGTTCCAGGATCACTTTTTCGCCGGGTATCAGAACCCGCCCCGCATCGGCAAGAAAGGATGGCCGCTGTGTTGCCATGACGAAACTGCTTGCGTCGATGCTGAGTGACCGGACTTGGCCCCCACCGAGGCCCTTGAGCGAGACGACTTCAGTCTCATTGGTGAGATTGGCCAGCCACAGTTCGACGCCCCGTGCGGTCCGGATGGCCAGCGCCGCGACGGCCGATCCACGCGAGACCGTGGTTGCGAGCACCTCACAACCTGCGGCTGGCGCAAGTCCGGAGATAACATGATAGAGCGGATACACCGTATCGTCGCCGAGTCCGTCAAAATGCGGCTGCCGATAGTCCGTCTTGCGCGCGATGATGCCGGCCGGGCCGGTCGGTGCGCCGATGCTCACCACATCGATGCCGCCCTTGGCGAAGGCCGCGATATAGCCGAGCGTCCAGGCCGCGCCAAATAGGCCGCGCTGGCGCGGATCCATCTTGGCCAGGCACACGCGGCCGTTGTTCGGGTTGTCGGCCGAAGCAGCGCCATAGGGGTTGTCGCGCGCCGGGATGGCGGAAGGGCCAACGCGGTAGGGTTTGCCTTTGATGAGGGCGCGCGTCGATTGGATCACATAGGGCAGCGCCTCCAGCGTCTCCATGACGGAGATGTCGTCGGCCGCGTGAACGATCGGCGAGGTGGTGTGGGTGACGAAATCGAGCAGTTCCGCGGGTGGCGGGTTCCGGTTCAGTTCGGTGAAGAAAGAATACATGCCGCCGCCGAGTGGCACGCCGGGGAACTCCGCACGGGCTGCTGCGTAGAGCGCCTCGTAAGGGGGCACGTCCGGCCCCTTGCTGCCTGGGAGTACGGCCTTCAGATGCGGAGCCGGCGAGACGGTGACAGCGGTGAGCGCGAGGCCAGCGGCCCGGATGGCATGCGCGATCGGGGCCAATTCGTCGGCCGGCGAGGTTTTTGCGGGCAAGATGATTTCGGCGACGATGCCGGCGCCAGTCGCGGCTGCGAGTTTAGCAACGTTTGCAGTGGTGGCGGCGTTATCGGAGCTGCGGCCGTCGAATTGGGCGATCAGCGTATCGATGCAGGCGGCGCGGATCAGATCGGCGACGGCAAGCGACGGCGCGGCCTCCTCGGCGGGCAGGCCAAGGCCGATGCGCGGCATGCGGGTGCCGCTTGCGTCGCCCACTTGCACGTCGATCGCCCGCGCTCCGGTGTGCACCGCCGGCAGCGGCAGCGCGCCAGCAAATGTGAGCGTCACGGACTGCGAGACCTCCTGACCTGCCGGCAGTGTGTAGGGCCAGGGCAGGCTCAGCGGTCGCACATAGGTCTTGAAGGACGCATCCGTCCAATTGCGGTGGTCCTCCATCTCGAAGGTATCGCCCTCCATGCGACAGGTGACGGAAAGACCTGGCTGCACCTCATGCGTCAAGGCGCGGATATCGTAGAAGGGCTGGATCGGGCTGATGATGGCGGGGAATTCGGATTTGATCTTGCGGCCGTCCACATGCTCGACCTCGACCGGATGTCCCGCCACGCCGGTGAGCGGATGCAGCACCACGAAGCCGGTGCGGTTGGTGAGAAAATCGCTGTCTGGCTTGGCTTTGACGTTGAACAACAAGGTGCCGTCGGCGCTGCAAGTGATCTTTGCCTGATAGCTGATCGAACGTTTGGCATCCTTGCAACGGGCGTCATAGGTGACCGCAAAGGCGCCGTCGCTCTCGGCTAGTTTCAGATTGGTAATCTCTGGCGTGAACGTTCCCCAGTTCTCGTCGCGCACCAGGAAAGCGATGGCACGCATCACTTCGGTATCGCCGAACCTGATGTAGCGCAACATGCCGCTGTCGAGCACGGCCGTCAGCGCGCCTGCCGTCAGGGTGCGGCCTTTGGGATCGACGGTTTCGGTGCCAAAGAGTTTCACGGCGAGGCTTGGTTCGTGAGCGGACATGGCGGGCTCCATGGTTGTTGCGGCGCCGGCGGCGGCAGCCGCAACAGGCGAGGCGCCAGCACGGGGCGGCGGACTAAGCATTGTGTCGCTGCCGAGCACCTTGCCGCTCGAAGCATCGATCAGTATGGCGCGGTTGAGATCAATATCGAGATCGATCTGCTCGCCGGCGCGTTGGGCATCGTGCGCGGCGACCTCGGCGACGACCGGAACGCCGCCGAGCGACAAGGTGATGAAGGTGCGCGAACCGGTGGGTTGCACCAGTTCGATGGTAACACTGCGACGGACGACACCGGGTGCAGGAGGCGCGGACGAGGCCCGCTGCATATGCTCGGGGCGGATGCCGAGCAGCAGCTTCTTGCGCACGCCGCTCAGGGCTTCCTCCTCGCGCGCCGGCGGCCATGGCAGGACATGGCCATTGGGCATTGCGAGTGCGGTTGGGCCCCGATCGATCAGGTGTACAGGGATGAAATTCATTTGCGGTGATCCCAGAAAGCCGGCCACGAACTTCGTGCGGGGGCGCTCGAACAATTCCAACGGCGTGCCCTGCTGCTCGATCAACCCATCGCGCATCAGTACGATGCGATCGGCGAGTGTCATCGCCTCGATCTGATCATGCGTGACATAAATCATGGTGGTGCCGAGGTCCTGATGCAGCCGCTTGATCTCGCCGCGCATCTCGTCGCGCAGTTGCGCATCCAGGTTGGAGAGCGGTTCGTCGAACAGGAACACGCGCGGATTGCGCACGATGGCGCGGCCAATGGCGACACGCTGGCGCTGGCCGCCGGAAAGCTCGCGCGGCAGACGTTCGAGCAGCGGCGTAATGACAAGCATTTCGGCGGCACGGCCGACGCGGGACTTGATCTCGGGTTCGGGTGTCCTGCGCGCTCGCAGGCCAAAGGCAATGTTCTCGTAGACGGACAGATACGGGTACAGAGCGTAGTTCTGGAACACCATGGCGATATCGCGATCGCGCGGGCGGACATGATTGACCACGGTGCCGCCGATCTCGATGGTTCCGGCCTCGGCGTCCTCCAGGCCGGCGATGGTACGCAGCAGCGTTGATTTCCCGCAGCCGGACGGCCCGACGAGGACGGTGAACTCGCCGTCCGGGATCGAGAGGTCGACGCCCTTTACGGCATGTACGGTGCCGTAGTGTTTGTGCAGTTGGGTGATCTTGACGTCAGCCATGAGTTGTGTCCGCGAGGAAAGGGGCAGTAAGGCAGCGGGAAACAAGGTGGTCGTCGACCGCCCACAAGTGTCATCCTCGGGCTCGTTCCGGGGACCCAGTATCAAGTTGGCTCAAACCAATCTCTTTCGCGGTAGCGTTTCGTCGAGCTCAGGTCGTTTCGCGCTCGCCCCAAGATGGGTGCTCGGGACAAGCCCGAGGATGACACTTGTGGTGATGCTTGCGTCAATGGCCAAAGCCCAAAGGCCACTTTACCCCTTCACCGCCCCCATGGAAATGCCGCGCACCAGATAGCGCTGCAACATGGCGACGGTGATGAAAACCGGAATGGTACCAAGCACGGACATGGCCGCGATCTTAGCCCAGAAGTTCGATTGTCCGCCGAAGTAGTGGGTTACCTGTACCGTATAGGTGACGACTTCGGTGCGCGTCAGGACGAGCGCGAAGATGAACTCGTTCCAGGAAAAGATGAAGGTGAAGACGGCGGTCGCAAACAGACCGGAGCGCGCCATCGGGACAACCACCTTCCAGAAAGTCTGCCAGCGCGTCAGGCCATCGACCAGCGCGCTTTCTTCCAGTTCGATGGGAATGTCCTCGATATAGCCGCGCATCATCCAGATCACATAGGGCAGGCTGAAGGCCGTGTAGAGCAGGATCAAGCCGAGATAACTGTCGACCCAGTGCAGGTAGACGTACAAAAGGAAGATCGGAAACACGATGGCGATCGGCGGCATCATGCGTTGGCTGATGATCCATAGCGCCAGGTTCTCGCCGCCGGTCTTGAAACGGGCGAGCGAATAGGCAGCGAGCGTGCCGAGCGCCATGGCGACGATGGTGGACACGCCAGCAAGCACGAGGCTGTTCCAGACCGTGATGGCGTCGCCGTCCTTGAACAGAACCGAATAATTGCCGAACTGAAGGCTCTTGGGATACCAGACCGGCGGGTAGTGGAAGATCTCGTCAGCGGTCTTGAACGAGATGATGAACAGCCAATAGACCGGGAACAGGAAGATGAGCGTGAGCAGCGTGGCGGCGAGGTAGCGGAGCGTGAGGCGCGTGCCGGGTCGGCGCCAGAACGGCTTTTGCGGGATGATCATTTGACCAGCTCCATCCGCCTGACGGCCCAGGTAACGATGATTGTCAGCAGAATGATCACCAGGAACGCGATGGCGGCGTTGTAGCTGATCTCGAACTGCGTGAAACCCTGCACATAGCTGTAGATCGAGATGGTCTCGGTCATGGTGCCGGGGCCGCCTTGCGTCAGGGCCCAGATGATGTCGAAGATGCGGAACAGATCGAGCCCGCGGATCAGGATCGCTATGGCCATCACCGGCCAGATGGCGGGCAACACCACGCGCCGGAACGTACGCCAGAAGCCGGCACCATCGATCTCGGCGGCTTCGAGTTGCGATTTATCGACGTTGGAGAGCGCCGCGAGCAGTATCAGGAACATGAACGGCGTCCACTGCCAGATCTCGCAGATGATGATGGCGGGGTAGACAAGGCCTGGCCAGACATTCCACAGCGCGGTGACAGGCGCGCCCCATAGCCAGCCGAGGATCTGGTTGATGGGGCCGTAGCGCTGATCGAACATCAGTCGCCAGGTGGCACCAGCCACGATCGGTGAGATGACGGTGGGCAGCACGAGCAGGGCAATAAAAATTTGTCGGCCGGGCATTTTTTCCAGGAACAGCTCGGCCATGGCGAGCCCGAGGATCAACTCGATCGGCAGGGCAATGACGATGATCAGCATGGTATGGGCGAGCGACCACCACAGGCGCTTGTCGGCAAAGAGCTGGCGGTAGTTGGCGAGGCCCTGAAAGGACGTGTCGGCATCGGTCATGGTGATGCCCTGGAAACTGACGATCAGGGCGTAAATGAGCGGGAATATACCGATGAGCAGCAACAGTAAGATTGCCGGCGCGATGATCCAATAGCGAAAGCCGCCGTCGGACACGCCGGGGCGGCGAGGTGGGGCAGCGACAAGAGCAGCGGAGGACATCGAGGCTCGTGAATGGTGAGTGGTGAGTGGCAGTGTCGACTCACGACCAACCACTCAATGACTGATACCGTTGAGCAAGAATTCTCACACGCCTCCCGGATATTCGACGCGCGAAAAAAAAGCGCGCCGAATTCCGGGAAGCGTGGCTTCTACGGCAACTTACATCTTTGGATAGGCGCCCGACTTGGCCGCCCAGTCCTTGTAGACCGCCTTCTGCTTATCCACGCCGACCTTGGCCGTGATCGCATCCCATTCGCCCGCGGCCGCATCAAGGATCGCCTTGGGATCGTCGCCGCCCCACAGCTTGGAGATGGCCTGACGCAGCACCTCTTCATACTTGTCGGTCTGGATCAGCGACAAATCCAACAGCCCTGATTCCGAGCCCGCCTTCAAAGCGGCAAGATAATCCTTGGCATCGGGCCAGAGCGCGAGATAGCCCGGGTCGGTGTAATGCGAGGTGCGGAAGGGATCGCGCAACGCGGTTGGCAGCTTGACGCGCTGGGTACTGATCTCTTCGCTGTTCAGCCACTGGATGAACAGATAGGCGGCGTCCTTATTCTTGCTGTTGGCGGCAACTGACAATGCAAAACCGGCGGCCAGTTCCGGGTGTCCGCCCGGCGGCATGGCGTAGCCGACCTTGCCCGCGATGGTCGATTTCGGTACCCAGTCGAGCGCCTTCTCGCCCAGGCTGTAGCCGGCGGCCCAGCGGCCATAAGGAGGCCACGAGACGGTCATGGCGGTGGTGCCTTGCATGAAGGCGGCGAGGTTTTCAACGAAGCCGAACTGCTCCACGCCCGGCGGCATGAACTTATTCTCGGCGCGCATCTCGGTGAGGACCTTGACGCCGACATCGCTGTTGATGGTCGCCTTCATGGTCTCGGCATCGAAGAACTTGCCGCCTTCGTTGCGGAAGCGCTCCTGCAGCATGAACATCGTGTACGGAGGCTGGCGGAAGAAGGCTGCGCCATATACGCCCTTGTCCTTCAGGATGTCGGTAAGCGCGGCGCCGGTCTCGTCGAATCCGGCCCAGGTGGTGGGGACCACGAGATCCTTGCCGGTCTTGGCCTTGAATTTCGCTTTGACGTCGGCGTCGGCAAACAGATCCTTACGGTAATACATGACGAACACGTCGCCATCGTCCGGGAAACCGTAAATCTTGCCGTTCACCATCATCTGGTTGTCGCGGTAGATCGGGGCGATCTTCTGCAGCTCGTCGCGGAAGCCGTATTTGTCGACATACGGATCGAGCACTTCCAGCGCGCCAGCGCCGGCAAGGTCGGGCATCCAGGCGGGGATGACATTCAGCGCATCATAGGCGCCGGCCCCCGAGCGGTAATCCTGCATGATCTTGGTGAACATCTCGGCGGTCGAGACTTCGATCACCTTGACGTCGATGCCGGTCAGTTCCTTCCATTTCGGGCCAGAGAAGTTGAGCGGATCGAGCGATTGCAGGCCCGCTTCCCAAACGATGGTGATGGTTTGGCCCTTGTACTTCTGGGCCTCCTTGACCGCCCGCTCGGCGGCCGACTCGGCCAGCGCCGCTCCAGCGAGGGCTAGGCTCATGGCGGCTGCCATGGTCCAAGATATTGTCTTTTTCAGTCGCATTCGTTGCCTCCATTTTTTGGTTGGCAGTCTGATGCCCGACTTTTGGATCGCCGGGCCGCGAAAAACTCTGTTATGCGAAGGCCTTGCGGTTTGCCTCTAATCTTCGCTTCCAGCCGTCGCGTGCCGTGACCGCGCGGTTGACGATGGCGGCAGGTTCACGTCCGGCCATGAAGTCCAGGACAGCCTTCACGTCGGCGGCGCCATTGCCGGCAAAGCACTGATCCGTCCAGCACAGTGCGTGCGGTGTCACGATAACGTTGTCCAGCGCCAGGAGCGGATCATCCTTAGCGGGCGGTTCCTCCTCGAACACGTCGAGCCCTGCGCCAGCGATGCTGCGCGCCTGCAATGCCTTGGTCAGCGCCTTCTGGTCGACGGTCGGCCCGCGCGAGGTGTTGATCAGGTAGGCTGTCGGCTTCATGAGGGCAAGGCGTTTGGCGTTGACAATATGTTTGGTTTCCGGCGTCAGCGGACAGTTCACACACACGATGTCTGACTTGCGGAACAGATCTTCCAGCGACACCAGCTCGATGCCAAGTTCGGCGGCGACGACTTTGTCCGCTAACGGATCATGTGCCATGAAGCGCATGGCGAAAGGTTTGGCGAGGCGGAACAGCTCGGCGCCAATGTTGCCGATGCCGATTGAGCCCAATACCTTACCAACCAGGCCGACACCCATATGTTGGGCGCGCTGGTTGAACCCGTCCGGCCCCTGGCGGGTCAGTTGGTCCTTGATGATAAGTTTGCCGGTCAGGGCGAGGATGAGTGTCAAGATCGACACGGCGACGGGGCGGCGCACGCCATCGGGCGTAATGCACAGCGCAACGTCGCCAGCGGTACAGGCCGCCACATCGACACTGTCATAGCCGACGCCGAAGCGGGCGACCACACCGAGCCGGCCATCGGCGGGAATGCTCGCCGGGTTGAATTTCGGTACTAAGAGTATGAGGGCGTCGTAGCCGGCGAGGCCGGCAGCCGGCATGACGCCGCCATCAGGCAACACATAGCCAAGCTCGATGTGGGGATCCGATGTCAACGGCGCGAGATCGAACATCGGATAGGCCGGCGAGCCATCCGGTTTCAAAAAGTCTGCGCTCAGAGCGACGCGGAACTTGGCCATGGCAACTCCAACCGCTGTTGTTTCTTCACTACTGACTTGCCGCGGGCGTCGATGTCTCAACCCCGAATGACTCTTACAGGATTTCAGTGCTGGTCCGAAACAGTCGTCTCACCTCCGATATCGGGCGCCAAAGCCATTGGAAGCCGCTCAGTCTGTCGCCGCGCTGGTATCGCGCATGCGTTGCGCATAGACGTTGATGATGAGGGCGATAAGCAGGATCAAGCCGCGGATCAGGATCTTCAGGAAGCTGTCGATATTGATGTGATCGAGGCCATTGTTCAGTACGCCGAGTACCAACAGGCCGACAATGGTGTTGCCGATGCCGCCGCGGCCGCCGAACAGGCTGGTGCCGCCGACCACCACGGCCGCGATCGCGTCCAAGAGAAAGGTGTCGAACTGATTCTGCTGCGCGCTGCCGAAATAGGCAACACCGAGCATGCCGGAAAAGCCGCTGAGCATGGCCGAGATGACCATCACCGAGCCGATGATGAAGCGGACGTTGACGCCGGAATATTCGGCCGCGTCGCGGTTGCCGCCGGTCATGTAGATGTAGCGGCCGAACCTGGTATAGGTCAGCACAAGATGGGCAACCAGCAGCACCACAATTGCCACCACGATCAGCCAGCGCAGGCCCATGAACTTACCAGAGCCCAGCACCTGGATGACGGTGGGAAAGCTGTAGGCGATCTGGCCGCGCACCAACAGGGCCGAGACGCCAGCAGCGATCTGCATCATGGCCAGCGTCATGATGAAGGACGGGATACCGATGCGCGTGACGCCGAACGCCGTGATGAGCCCGAGGCAGAGGCAGGCGAGCAGCGCCAGCACCACGGCGATCGGACCCCAGACCGGTACGTTCTGGATGTTGGCATAGTCGGGCTGCAGGGTGAAAAAGGCCATGACAATGCCAACGGCGTTGGCGACAGCGGCAACCGACAGATCGATCTCGCCGGTGAGTATGACGAAGGTGAGCCCGACGGCGATGATGGCGGTCAACGATACCTGGGCCAGAATGTTGGCGAAATTGTCCAGCGTAACGAAGGACGGGCTGGCGATGCTGAAGAACAGCAACAGTGCGATCAGCGTGATCAGCGGCGCGATGTTGCGCAGCTGGCCACGCATCCAATGCCCGAGATTGCGGGGCTTAAGGCTGGGCGATGCGGTATCGGTCATTAGGCAATTCTCCCAGCACGTCTCAAACTGCTGCAAATCTCAGGCCGCCGTTAACAGGTCGGCCTTTTCGACCCGGCCCTGCTCGAACGACTTCACCACCCGGCCACGCTTCATGACGATGATGCGGTCGGCCAGCGTCAGAATGGTTTCCGGCTCGGTCGACAACACTATGACGGCGACACCTTGATCACGCAGCGACTTGACGATGCGGATGACGTCCTGCTTGGCGCCGACATCCATGCCGCGCGTCGGCTCGCTGAGGATCAGCACCTTGGGCTTATGGGTCAGCCATTTGGCCAGCGCCACCTTCTGCTGATTGCCGCCGGACAGATTGCCGACCTGCATTTCAACATTGGGCGGGCGGATCTGCAGATCGGCGATGTGGGTCTTGGCGATGGTGCGTTCGGCGTCTGGCTTGAGCAGCATCCTGTGGATGCGATCGAGAATGGCAATCGAGACATTCTTGTAGATCGGCTCGGTACGGAATAGCATCATGCGCCGGTTTTCGGGCACATAGGCGATGCCGGCCTTGGCTGCGGTGGCGGTGCTGGTGAGCGGCAGCGGTTTGCCATCCAGCGTTACCGTTCCGGCATCCAGCGGCAATTTGCCGAACAGCACGCGAGCGAGTTCGATCTGCCCGCAACCCATGAAACCGTAGACACCGAGAATTTCGCCTGCGTGCGCCTGCAGCGACAGATCCTTCAGCACTGCGCCCTGGCTGACGCCGACGGCCGACAGCATGACCGGCTTGCTGCCGCCATGCAGCACGGCCGACTCACCGGCCGCCAGTTCGCTGGCGCCACGGCCGATCATCTGTGAGATCAGCGCGTCCTTGTTGGTCTCGGCCGCCTTGGTTGTGGCGACGCGCCGGCCGTTGCGGAAGATGGTGATGCGATCAGAGATCTCCAGCACGTCCTCGAGGAAATGCGAGATGAAAATCAGGCTGCGGCCCTGGTCGCGCAATTGCCGGAGCGCCTTGAACAGACGCTCGACCTCGGGCGGCGACAGCGCCGAGGTGGGTTCGTCCAGGATGATGATGCGGGCGCCGGAAAACAGCACGCGGCTGAGTTCGATCAACTGCTGGATGCCGACCGGCAGCGAACCCATGCGGGTTTGCGGATCGACGTCGAGGCCGAGGCTGGCGATCTGCTGGCGTGCCTCGCGAGCCATGCGGGCCCAATCGATGGCGCCGAGCCCGGTCAGCGGCTGCGAGCCCAGAAACACATTCTCGGCGACCGTCAGGTCCGGAACCACCGACAACTCCTGGTGTACCATGCCGATGCCGGCGGCCAGCGAATCGTGCGGGGAGCGGAAGCGCACCTCGCGTCCCTCCAGCAGCATGTGCCCTTCGAAGTCGTGATGCACGCCGGCGATGATTTTCATCAGCGTCGACTTGCCAGCGCCGTTCTCGCCAATCAGGCCGTGGATCTCGCCCTTCAGCAGGGTGAAATCGACGTCGCGCAAGGCCGCGACGCCGCCAAAACTCTTAGACGCGCTTTTCAGTTCCAGCAAGGGCGGAGAGCCGCCCTTGCTGTCGATCTCTGATGAGGTCACGTGCGATAATGCCTAGATGAGGAAGTGGCGCTGCATCCAGGCGATGCCGGGTGCGGTTTCCTTGGTGATCACGGGACCGTCGGTGACGATGTTCTTGGGAATGCCAGTACCGGTTTTCTCACCCGAAACCACCGCAGCAACACCGGCGGCCACCGACCAGCCGTGGATACGGCAGGACGGGTTGCGGACGGTGGCGACCATCCGGCCGTCGGTCACGGCTTCCAGCGCCGGTGGCATGGCATCGACGCCGCCGATCAGGATGTTGGTCTTGCCGCGCGATTCCATGACCTTGCGGGCAGCCAGCGCCATATCGTCATTGTGGAAGAAGCCGGCCTTGATGTCCGGGTATTTGGTCAGCAGCGTATCCCAGATGCGGGCGACCTTGGTGACGTCCCAATCGGCGGGGTCCTTGTTGACCACCTCGATCTTGGGAAAGTTCTTCATGACTTTCTCAAAGCCCTTGGCGCGGCCTTGTGCGCCGGTATGGCCGAGAGCGCCCTGCGTCATGACGATCTGACCTTCGCCGCCCATTGCCTCGGCAACCTGCTGTGCGACCGCCGAACCCATGAAGATATTGTCGGGCGCCAGCAGGCTGTGCACGTTGATGGTTTCGAGCGGGGCAATCAGCGTGTCCATATCGATCACCGGGATGCCGGCATCGATCATCTTTTGTACCGGATCGACCAGCGTGCCGATGCCGAAGGCCTGGATGGCGACGAAATCCCACTTCTGCGACGCCATATTGTCGATGGCCGCGCGCTGCTTGACGGCATCGAGCTGCCCATCGAACCAGGTCACCTCGACGTTCATCAGCTTGCCCCAGGCCTCGGCCGCCTGCTTGCCCTGGGCGCACCAGGTCGCCTGCAGGCCGGCATTGGAGAAGGCCGCCTTCAGGGGCTTTTCCGATTTCATCAGCTCGTCGGCCATGGCCGGATCAAGACCAGCGGCGGCCATGTAGGCACCGGCCATGCCGAGCACACTTGCGCTCAACATGAAATCGCGGCGGGACTGGGCGAGTTTTTCCTTGGCGTCAGACATCTTGGCGTCAGACATGATGGCTCCTTGGACTGTGCCCCGAAGCCTGCGGCGTCGGTGGCCTTTGAACTTCGCTTCGTGAGGTCGAGTTGTTCCAGACCTTCGTTGTTAGCCCCAACCTGCCTGAGCAGGATCGAACAGCTTCGCCAGCCCTGTCAACACATTGTATAAAGCTGGTTTATTGTCCGTGCACGTCTATGGCCAGTCGCCGTACATCCGCGATCGAGGTCAGCCGGGCGCGCGCGACCATCAGGTTGCGGGCAAGGTGAAGTGCTCGGCGTTCACAGGCCGCCCTGCGGTCGGGGTCCTTGATGGCCTCCATGTCTTCCACATGGGCGAGGCCGAGAATGCGCCGGGCCATCTTGGCGCCGGCAAAGCCAACTGTATCCTGGAACAGTCGCGCCATAGTGCGGACGCGGAATGCTTCGAGTGCCTGCTGTGCACCTGAATCGGCAAACAGCCCCGCCGGGAAAGCGTCACCGTGGACCTGGTCACGCCAGAGTTGCAAGAAGCGCACCTCGAAGGTGCTCCAGAACGTCTCCATGGTATCGAGAATCCAGGCTTGGTAGTCCGCCCGCTCGCCTTCGATGGCAGCGTGGCCATCCTGCGCGTAGTAGGCCAGCAGGAAATTGGCGATGACGGCGCCGATGTCGAAGCCCATCGGGCCATAGAAGGCGAATTCGGGATCGATGACGCGGGTATCGTCCGCCGTCACCATGACGGAACCGGTGTGCAGATCGCCATGCAGCAGCGCCTCGGCGCGTGTGAGAAAGGCCCATTTCAATTCCTGCACGGCAATCTTCAGCGCTGCATCGGCGCGAAATTCGGCGGCGATGTCATCGAGCTGCGGGCTGGTCCAGCGGTTGAGTTCCGCCATCCGGTAGGGATCGGTGAAGACCAGGTCCTCGGTGATCTTGCACAGCTCCGTGTTCAGACAGAATTCAGACATGCGCTCCTTCTTTGCGGCCGCGCGGACAGCCAGATCGGAGGTCGAAAACAGCGTATGCGCTGCAAAGGTCGCAATGTCCGCGGCGATTTTTGGATAGCGGATGCCTTGGATCAAGCCCTTGCGCAGGATGATGTGTGGCTCCAACAGCTCCATGACGATGGCGGCCTGCGCCTTGTCGAAGTGGTGCACCTTAGGCACCAGATGCGGGACGACGGCGCTTTGTGACCTTAATGCCTCGTGCTCGAAATAGGCCCGGTCGAGCGGCAGCGGCCAGCTTTCGCCGACCAGGCGAACGTAGGGCAGCGCCTGCTTGACACAGACCCCGCCGGCCGGCCCCTTGACGATGAAGACGAGATTGAGGTTGCCGTCGCCGACTTCACGAACGCTCCAGACCGCCGGGCTCCCGCCCAGGATGGCATTGATCCCGGGCAATCGGTCAAGGAACGACCGGATGGTCTGCTCAGTCAAAGGAGCGTAGTCATTGCCGCCGACAAAGCGGTTTGCTGCTGCCATTCTTGCCGTCTCCACCCATACTCTCGATTGAGGCCATTGTGTCAGTTCATGTCCCGGGCCGCGAGAGTATCTGCGACAGTCTCATTTCCTGGCAAATGGAAAGGGCGATTGATGTCACGAGAGCGCTTTCCACCTGAACCGGGTCAGATTTGGCGGTCAGATCTGCTCCCCTCCCCCTTGTAAGGAGGGGCTGGAGTGGGGGTTCTTTCGACGAACGGCGTTCGCGACACGAACCCCACCAGGCGCTACGCGCCAGCCTCCCCACAAGGGGGAGGTGGAGCCATCAACAGCCGTGATTCAGATCAAATGGAAACTGCTCTAGCACACGAGTTCTCCGCTCCTCGTCACACTTGGTCCGGCTCATCCAACCCCCCCAATGCTGCCAGCATTGAGAGGATCACGGATTACCGGACATATCGTGTGCTACGGAAACCGGACAACTCGTGGGCTGCTGACACGCCTTGGCGGAACGCTTGACGGCCCGGGCAATAGCCAACACACTCGCAATGAGAACACAAGTCGCGCCCCGATTGAGAACCACGGAGACCCTAGCATGACTTCAAAGATCAGCCGCCGTCGCGTTCTGCAGGCCGGGGGCGCCGCAGTGCTGGCCGGTGCGGTGACCAGCCCGCTCATTAGTGCGCTTGCTGCCGACATTCCGATGGCACCCGAGGCTGGCGCGATCAAGATGGGGCTCAATCCCTGGCTCGGTTACGGCCAGTGGCACATCGCAACCAAGAAGGGGTTCCTCAAGGCGAACGGTCTGGAACAGGTCGAGCTGGTGAACTTTACCACCGATGCCGATTTGAATGCGGCGCTGGCTTCGGGCCAGATCCAGGCCGGCAACATCGCCACCCATACCGCGATGGCCTTTGCTGCAGCCGGGTTGCCGATCAAGATCATCTTCCTCATGGACGTTTCGATGACGGCGGACGCCATGCTGAGTGACGGCTCGATCAGCTCGATCGCCGAGCTCAAGGGCAAGCAGGTCGCGTTCGAGGAGGGCACGACCAGCGATATTCTGTTGAACTATGCGCTTGCCAAGGCGGGCCTCAGCATTGCCGACGTGCAGAAGGTGCCGATGCCGGCTGCCGATGCGGGCACCGCGCTGATCGCGGGCAAGGTGCCGGTCGCCGTCACCTACGAGCCCTACATCAGCCTGGCCAAGACGCAGAACCCCAAGATCAAGATGATCGCTTCCGCGGGCGAAGACCCGGGCTTGATCTCCGACGTGTTCGTGGTGCGCCAGGACTTTCTTGACAGCAAGCCCGGCCAGGTGCTCGCCCTGGTCAAGAGCTGGGATGCGGCGCTTAAAGACTATCGCGCTGACACCAAGGGCGGTCGCGCCATCATCTCCGAAGCGGTCGGCGCCAAGCCCGAGGAACTCGATACGGCATTCGATGGCGTCACCTACTACTCGGTCGCCGAGAACAAGACGCAGCTGACGGGTGACTTCCTGAAAAAGGTTGCGCCCGATGTGATGGCAGCGGCCACCAAGGCTGGCATCCTGACCAAGACGGTGGACTTTGCCGGCTTGATCGACGGCCGGTTCGTCGATGCCGCTGCAAAGTAGCAGACCTGGCGGCGGGGTGCAGCGGACTTCGGCAGCATCTCGCCGGCGTCGCTTGTTCGCCATCGCGGCGAGGATTTCCACGCTAGAGTTTGTCGGCATCGCCGGCAGCGTGTTTGCCGGCCTTGGATTGCTGTGGTGGGCGACCGCGGCAGCCGGGCTGGTGACGCCGTTGTTCCTGCCGCCGCCCGGCAGGGTACTCGCCAGGCTCGCCGAACTGTGGGGCAACGGCAAACTCACCGCCGACACCAGCATCAGCCTCTACCGCATGTCCGTGGGCTTCGCGCTGTCGACCATCGTGGCACTGCCGATTGGCGTGCTGATCGGGTCCTACCGGTCCTGGGAAGCGGCGATCGAACCCTTCGTCGACTTCATCCGCTACATGCCGGTGGTGGCTTTCGTGCCCTTGACCATCTTGTGGACCGGCACCGGTGATGCGCAGAAATTCCTGATCATCTGGATCGGCACCTTCTTCCAGCAGGTCCTGCTGATCATGGACAATGTCAAGGCGGTCCCCACCGACTTCATCAACCTCGGCCGTACGCTGCAGATGCCCGAGACCAGGATCCTCGGCCGCATCGTGTTGCCATCGGCCATGCCGGCCATCTGGGATTCGCTGCGCATCAGTCTCGGTTGGGCCTGGACCTGGCTGGTGGTCGCCGAACTGGTGGCCGCCACGTCAGGGCTCGGCTACCGCATCACGACCGCACAACGCTTTTTCCAGACCGACACGATTTTCGCCTATCTGTTGCTGCTAGGCGTTCTGGGCCTGGCAACCGACCAAGCCATGAAGTTTGCCGGGCGCCGGCTATTCCGCTACCTGCAGGTGCGCTGATGGCAGCGGCCAAGCTGGTCATCGTGGGCCTCGGCAAGACCTTCCACAGCGATCGCGGCGTCGTGGTCGCGCTCGATGGCGTCGATCTCGCGGTGGGCGAGAACGAATTTGTATCCCTGGTCGGCACATCGGGTTGCGGCAAGTCCACGCTGCTGATGATCGTGGCGGGCCTCGAAGACGAATTTGCTGGCGAGGTGACCGTCGACGGCGAGCCGATCACGGCGCCCGGCCGCGATCGCGGGGTGGTGTTCCAGACCTACACGCTGCTGCCCTGGCTGACCGCGCAAGGAAATGTCGAATTCGCCCTGACGGCGGCTGGCAAAACCAAAGCGGAGGCACGCGACATTGCCCGCGATCATCTCGCGCTGGTCGGGCTCACGGATTTCGCCCAGGCCTATCCGAGCGAGCTTTCAGGCGGCATGAAGCAGCGCGTCGCGATCGCTCGCGCGCTGTCCTATCGACCCAAGATATTGCTGATGGACGAGCCGTTCGGCGCGTTGGACGCGTTGACGCGGCACCATATGCAAGAGCTGCTGGCGCGCATCTGGGAGCGGCACCGGCTGACAGTGCTGTTCGTCACTCATGATGTCGAGGAAGCGGTCTACATGTCCGACCGGGTGGCGGTGATGTCGAACCGGCCAGGCCGCATCAAATCCATCATCCCGATCGACCTGCCGCGCCCGCGCAACTACGCGATGATGGGTACACCCGCCTTTGCCGAACTGCAGCGCCGCGTGCTCGACGAGATCCGCGCCGAGTCAATCGCGAACGCTGCCCTGGGCGAGGCGTTGGCGTAGACGGATCAAAAAGCGGCAGGCAGCAGCCATTGCCAATCACCCGCCTGGACGTTCCCGCGGCAGCCACTTCATGATGTGCTCTGCCACAGCGACGGTTTCGGCGCGTTCGTTGGTGACCGTGACTTTGCCGGTCGAGCGCTGCCTTGCGCCGTCGTAGCTGGAAACCTCATAGGCAATGGTGATCGTATCGCCGATGAAGACTGGCGCCAGCAGGCGGATGCGATCATAACCGAGCGAGACCGGAAACAAAGGCGCATCGGCAGGCGCGCGCTCGGCAATCATGGTCGAACAGCGCGACATATAGCCGACGATCAAAGCGCCGTGTGCGATGCGGCGACCATACGGCGTTCCGCGCATGAAGACCTCATCGACATGGTTGGGTGACAGGTCTCCGGTGATGCCAGCAAAGAGGTAAACGTCGCTCTCCGAAACGGTCTTGCGAAAGCTGACGCGCATCCCCGGCTGCAATGGCGCATCGGTCATCGGCGATCTCCGTTCAAGACTGCACCTCTATCGAGCGCGGCAAGCACGGCCGCTATCGCACCAATATCTGAAGCCACGCGCGACGCCGATCTCGCCCTGCATCCGACGGTCAAACCGGCAACGCTGGTCACCGACGCGATCTTCGATTGCTGCAAGCGCAACGGCAGTATCCTGCATCCACACCATTCAACGTCATCATTCGACGGCTTGCCGAGGTCTGCCACGTCGAGGAGATCTTGTCCAAACGGGAGTCCTTAAAGCGACGTCGAAACAGAACGGGTTGCCAACTCTTGTTGTGCGCTCATGATGGTGGTTCGTGACCCAAGCAAGTGGTCAGCTGGCCGGCCTCAGGGTTATTCCTGTTTGCGGATGGAACAGCCGCACGTCATCGGCTTTGATGCTGATTTGAATGATATCGCCAATCGCGAGCTTGAGCCGCTCGGTTGTGAACAGTTTCAGGAATTGGCCACCGAGTTCGAGATGAACGACCGTCCCGACACCCGTCGGCTCGACCAGCACCACGCGTGCTGAAATGGCATCAATGGCACTGGAACGGTTGCCTAGCAGCACACGCTCAGGCCGTATCCCGGCTACGACACGGCCGTCAGTTGGCGAACCAGGTGGGGCGAGAATCTCAGTCAGAACCAGATTTCCCAGGCGCAGCTGAGTTCGCCCCATGGCAGTTGCAATCTGGGCATCAAGAAAATTCATGGCTGGTGAACCGATGAATTCGGCGACGAACCGGTTGGCTGGATCGTCATAGAGTTCGAGCGGCGTGCCGACCTGCTGGATGATGCCGCCGTTCATGGCCACGATGCGGTCGGCCATGGTCATCGCCTCAATCTGGTCGTGGGTGACGTAGACGGAGGTTGCGCCAAGCTCACGATGCAGCTTGCGGATCTCAAAGCGCATCTGCTCGCGCAGGCGCGCATCGAGATTGGAGAGCGGCTCGTCGAACAGGAAGGCTTTGGGCTTGCGTACAATCGCGCGACCCATGGCGACGCGTTGGCGCTGACCGCCCGAAAGCTGGCGCGGCTTGCGATCCTGCAGCGCTTGCAGCCCGAGCTTGGCGCTTGCCTTGGCCACGGCATCGGCGATCCGCTCGCTGGTGGTGCGCTTGAGCTTCAGGCTGTAGCTCATATTGTCGCGCACCGTCATGTGCGGATAGAGCGCGTAGGACTGGAACACCATGGCGATGTCGCGATCCTTGGGCGCAAGATCATTGACCACCCGGTCGCCGATGCGGATTTCGCCGGCCGAGGGGTCTTCGAGGCCCGCAATCAAACGCAGCAGCGTCGACTTTCCGCAGCCGGACGGTCCGACCAGCACCACGAATTCGCCGGAGGCGACGCTGAGATCGATGCCCTTCAGGACCGCCACGGCGCCGAAGTTTTTCTCGATCCCGCGGATGTCGATGGACGTCATGAATTGCCTTTCAGCCCTTGACCGCGCCGGCCGTGAGGCCTTGGACCAGATGGCGCTGAATGAGGAAGAAGAATATGCAGACCGGCGCGAGCGCGAGAATGCCCGCCGCCGTCATCTGCCCGAAGTCGACCGAGAATTTCGACACGAACGACAGCAGTCCGACCGGGAAGGTGGTGGCGTTGGTCGAGGAATTCAGCATCAGCGCAAACAGCAACTCGCTCCAGGCGGCGGTGAAGACAAAGCCGAGCGTGGCCGCGATGCCGGGCAAGGTCAGTGGCAGGACGATCTGGCGCAGCGCGACGAAGCGCGAGGCGCCGTCGATCATTGCGGCCTCCTCAAGTTCCTTCGGGATGGCATCGAAGAACGACTGCATCAGGAAGGCCGCGAACGGTACGTTGAACGTCGTGTAGATGATGATGAGGCCTGCGAGGCTGTTGGTGAGGCCGAGCGGCGCGAACAGCCGGAACACCGGGGCAATGATCATGATCAGCGGGAACATCTGCGTCACCAGCAGCAGCCCGACGATCCAGAACTTGCCGCGGAACTGGAAGCGCGAGAAGGCATAGCCGGCTGCTGCCGCGACCAGTGTGGTCAAGATGGATGTGGACGCCGAGACAATGACGCTGTTGCCGAAAAACCGCGGAAAGTCGGTGTTGGCGATGACCGAAACGTAGTGGCTGACGGTCGTGCGCGATGGCCACATGCGCACGCCCTCGGTATAGAGCAGATCGTTAGGCGTCACCGAAACTTTTAGCATCCAGTAGAGCGGGAACAGCGCCACGGCGACGTAGATGGCGATCAGCGCATAGTGGAAGGTCCAATAGCTCGCCCGGCGCAACGTGACCGATCGCATGGTACCCTCAGTGTGCCCGGATGATCAGTTGGCGCAGCGCAATGACGATGGCGGCGTAAACCAGGAGGATCACCAAGAGGACTGTGGCGATGGCGGAGGCGTAGCCGAAGTCGAGGCGCTGGAAAGCCTGCGAGAAGATATAGCTGGCCAGGATCTGGGTGGAATCGGCCGGTCCGCCGCGCGTCATGACCACGATCAGGTCGGCGGCATTGGCGATCCAGACCGCGCGCAGCAGCAGCGTGATGGCGATGGTCGGGGCCAGGAACGGCAGCGTGATCGACCAGAAGCGCTTGATCGGGCCGGCGCCGTCGATCTGGGCCGCCTCGTAGATATCGGTCGGGATGGACTGCAGCGCGGCAAGCAGCGTGATGGCGTAGAACGGAATGCCCCACCAGACATTGGCGGCGATTGGTCCCCAGAGCGCCGTCGCTGGATTTGAGAGAATGTTCTCGGGCGTGGTCATGAGGCCGCTACGCACGAACCAGTGCGGCAGCGGCCCGACGACGGGGTTGAACAGCCAGGCCCAATTAAGCCCGGAGAGGAAACTCGGCACCGCCCAAGGCAGGAAGACCAGCGCCTGCACCAGCCATCTCCCCGGAAAGGGCTGGTTCAGCAGCAGCGCCAGGATCAGCCCAAAGACGAATTGCAACAGGACTGAAACGACGGTCCACTCGATGGTGTTATGCAGTGCGTTCCAGAAATTGCCGTCCTTCCAGATCTCCACGAAATGTCCAGTACCGATGAATTCGCCGCTGAACGGATCGAGCAGGACGATGTTGCGAAAGGCGTAGGAGACGCCGATGCCGAGCGGCACGAGCAGGATGGTGATGATCAGGATGAGCGCGGGCGAGGCATAGATCCACGGCTCGGCGGCAAGGAAGAATTTGCGCTTGTGTGCTGCCGGCATGGGGCCGAATTGGCTCACTGAGACCATGTTAATGGGTCATTTCCGAGATCTCGCACTCATTCTCAATGTCCGGCAACACTAGCAATTCGGCTTGCAACCGATCAACTACTCACGCTTCCCGGAATTCGGCGCGCTTTTTCTTCGCGCGTCGAATATCCGGGATCTTTACCTGCCAGGACAGCGCACGTCCTTCCCGCGAGTCCTGTTTCCACGTACGCGGCTCCAGATGTGCTTGAACCGAACCAGGTAAGGGTCCCGGACATTTTCCGCGCAAATGAGCGCGTCAAATTCCGGGATGCGAATGAAGATTACGGAAGGTGGTTGCGGGCAGCGCTGCACAGCCGCCCGCCACCGATCACGTCAGTTGGGCCTACTTCGCCATGAACTTCTGTTGCGCCTTGGTGAAGTAGTCGGCCCAGTTCTTGGCCATGTCTTCAGGACTGGTCTGGCCCAGAAGCGTCTGCTGGGTTGCCTTCACCGCGATGGAATCGGCGAAGTAGGCGAATTCCTTCAGGTAGGTCGGCATCACGAGCGGCGTTACGTCCTTATCGCTGAGCTCGTCGAACCAGCCCTTGAACTTCGGATCGGCATAGAAGGGGTCCTTGTCGGCCGATTTATAGATCGGCAGGGCACCGATCTTCTGGTTCCATTTCACGTTACCCTCGGGTCCGTCGAGCGTGGCGATCAGTTTCCAGGCCAGATCCTTGCTCTTGCTGTTGGCGAACATGGACCAGGACGCATAGCCGATGGTCGGGAACGACTTGCCTGCCGGGCCCTTGGGCATCGGAACAACGTCGTAGTCGTCCTTGTTCATCCGCTCGGCGACAGAGATCAGCGCATCCGGGTCCTGGTCCAGCATGGCGCAGGTGCCGGAGTAGAAGCCCGTGACGATCTCGTTGAAGCCCCAGTTGACGCTGTCCTTGGGCGCCGAACCGTTCTTGTAGAGATCGGCGAGGAAGGTGACGCCCTTGACCCAGCCGGGATCGGACATGGTCGAGGTGCCGTCGGCTTTGAAGAACGCCGGATCGCCGTTCATGATGGCGCCGAACATCATCCAGCCGTTCAGGCCGCCCGGTCCGCCACGCAGGCAATAGCCCGATTTGCCGGGGATGGCCGAGATCTTCTTGGCTGCATCGGCAAACTCATCGAGCGTCTTGGGTGGGCCGGAGATGCCGGCTTGGGCGAACAGCTTCTTGTTGTAGAACAGCGCGCGCAGATAGAAGCCGTAGGGCAATCCGTAGGCTGTGTTCTTGACATAACGACCCATCTGTAGGGCGCGATCATTCAATTCGCCGGTATGCTCCCATTTGGCCAGATAGGGTTCGAGGCTCTCAAGCATGCCGTTGTTGGCATAAAGAGACATCCAGCGGTCGGGCATTTCCACGACGTCCGGAGTTTCGCCGGCCGAGACCATGGTGGCGAACTTCTCGAACGCCTGGCCCCACGGTAGCGAGGTGATCTCGACCTTGGTGCCGGGATTGGCGGCCTCGAACTTGGCGACGATTTCCTTGAGTGTGACGGTACGCTCGGGGCTGGTGATGACCTCGACGAGCTTCAACGTCGTGTCGGCATGGGCTTGCGTCGCCAGCAAAAGAGACGTGGAGGCCGCAAGCAGGATTTTTCGCATCATTGCTGTGTTTCTCCCTAGGAAGGTGTTGGCAGGTAATCAGTTGACAGACGTTATCGCATTCTCCTTTCTCGCCCTTGGCGATCATGATTTGAGGGTGGACTGGTCGATGGCGCGGGTCAGATCCAACCATAGAGCATCGGTGCCTTCGAGCCCGACATGCAGGCGGACGACGCGCTCGGACACGCCGAAGTCGAGGGCGGAGTTGGGGCCGGCAGCCTGCCCACGCGTGATCAGTGCCGGCACCACGAGGCTCTCGTGTCCGCCCCAGCTGACGCCGAGCTTGAACAGCTTCAGGCGATCGCAAAAGGCAGGAATGTCGATGCTCTTGTCGAACTCGAATGAGAACAGCCCGGACGATCCGTTAAGTCCGGGTGGCATGCGGTTCCGCATCGCGGGGTGGTGCACGGCCGTGACGCATTTCAATCCCGAGAGCCGTCGCGCAACGTCGAGGCCGGACGCCTGATGACTGCGCATGCGCGCCGGCAGTGTACGCAGACCACGCAGCAGCAACCACGCATCGAAGGGTGCGAGTTTGGCGCCAAGATAAGGATGAATAGTGCGCCGGATGGTATCGATGAGATCCTTTCGCCCACAGACCACCCCGGCAACCGTATCGCTGTGCCCGCCAATGTATTTCGAAGCCGAATGCAAAGAGAGATCGACGCCGAGCGTCACCGGCTGCTGGAAAACGGGCGAGGCCCAGCTGTTGTCGATGATCGAAATCGCCCCGTGCCTATGCGCCAAGGCGGCCAGCGCACCAACATCATGGGCCTCCATCAACCAGCTGGTCGGGCTTTCCAGATAGAGCAATTTAGCCCCCGGCAGGGCCGCAGCGACTGCATCGGGATCGCAGCCATCCACATAGGTGGTCGCAATGCCCAATCGCTTGAGCAGCGTCTCGAACAATCGGTAGGCGTCCGGATAGACATGGCGCACACATACGATGCGATCGCCGGGGCTCACGAAGGCCAGCACCGAACCCGAAATCGCGCCCATACCGCTGGCAAACCCGATGGCGTCGTCGGTGACCTCAAGCGCGGCCATCTTCTCTTCGAACGCGCGCACCGTCGGATTGGTGGTGCGCGAGTAGACATAACGCTCCCGTTCGCCCCGATAGGTCGCGGCCATCTCTTCGAACGAGGAGAATGTAAACAGCGACGTCTGCACGATCGGCGGCACTACCGCCTCATAGGCGTTCGGTCCGTCATGGGCGACGATCAGCCCGGCGCGCTCGAACGGATCGGGGATGTCGATCACTTGGACATCTCCTTGATGTCCTCTTCCACGATGGCGAGAATGGACAGCGTATGCTTGGCGGCAGCGGCGGCATTTCCGCCCCGGATCGCATCGAACAGTTTGCGGTGGAACGGGAAGGACCGCCCGGCAAAATCCTGGCGATCGAAAGGTTTCGCCCAGAAACTTTCGAAAGCCTCGCGAATCTGTTCCAGGAGCTGGCGGAACAATGGATTGTGGCTGGCATCGTAAATGGCCAGATGGAAGGCGAGATCTTCGTGGTTGGCCGGATCGCCGGCAAGATGCACACGCTCCATCGCATCCAGTCGCGCTTCGATCTCGGTGATATCGCGTCTGGTCGCCCGCTGCGCAGCCAGGGCGCAAACCTCAACTTCCAACCCGCGGCGCACATCCAGCGTCTGCAACAGGCGGTCGCGCAACGACGCGGTATCGATCAGCAATGGGATGTGAATTGCGTCAGCCGAGGTCGGTCGCAGCAGGTAGGTGCCATCGCCGCGACGCGATTCAACAACACCCTGGCCCTGGAGTTTCCGGATCACCTCACGCACCGTTGAGCGGCCGACTGCCAGCTGCTCCATCAATTGCCGCTCGGTGGGCAGCCGGTCGCCAGCTTTCAGCCCCCTGTCGGCAATGAAAGTGGCGACCGCACGCATCACGTCGACGGCTCGGTCGTGAGGCAGCAACGGGTCAAGGCCTTGCAATATCGGCATGTTGATCACTTGTGCCGGTAGAGACCACAGATTGGTCTGACATCTGACACATCATTCTTTCATCTGGGTCTGGGTCGAGTCAAGTCGGTGCGTTTTGACTACCTCGCCCGAGCCTTGAAACTGGCGCCGAGAGTGCCGGACAGGCTCACGCCGGGATCGATTGATGCAAACGCGATGGTCAACCAAGCCCTCCAGATTGGGCTGGCAACGCTGCCGGGAGCAACGCTCAAAGCCCGATAATGCGATGCCGCCAGCGCTCGATCAGCACCAGAGCGGCGGCCTCCGCGTCGGCACCCTGGCGGTTGGCGCTTTGATAGACGTCGACCTCGATGCCGCGTTGCGCCAGTTGCGCCACTGCTTCGGCCAGCAGCGTATTCAGGATGAAGACGCCGCTCACAGTCGAGGTGGGACCCATGCTGATGGTACGTCCAGGGATGGCCAGTGCACTGTCGCCATATACGCCACAATTGTCGATGACGTGATCGGTGAGCTCGAACAGGCGTTTGCCGCTCTCGTGCCGGGACGTCGTCTTGCGCGAATGGTCGAGCGAGGTCAGCCCCACCGTGATGGCGCCACGCTCGCGTGCGATCATGGCCAGCTCGATCGGAAATGTATTGCGGCCAGAGTTGGACGCGATGATGACGACATCGCCCTTGCCGACCGGGTAACGGTCGATGGCTGCCGCGGCCCGGCCTTCCTCGCGCTCCAACACTGTCGAACGGGCTGCGCCGAGGTGAAGCATCAGGTCCGGATCGAGGATGGCTTGTGCAGCCGCGATGCCGCCGGCGCGATAGAACACCTCCTCGGCCAGCATATGCGAGTGGCCACTGCCGGCGACAAAGATCATCCGGTCGGCGGCCAGCGCCTCGGCGATCACGTCACGCACTCGCGTCAGAGCTTCGGCCTGCTCGGCAAGGATCTTGTCCAGCGCCGCCACGATCAGATCGCGGTACGCAAAACGCAAGTTCGGTCCGGCCTTTGGCGTCTGCTCAGCCATTGATTTCGCCCACATGTTTGTAGCGGTCGCCTCGATACCAGGCCGCTGTGCTGGAGTAGGCCAAGCATCCCTGCGACAGCTACGTCACGGCCGACTACAATCAGGTAACGCAGGCGATCGGCACCGTATTGCAGAAGGCGTTAGCCGGCAAGCAGTCGCCAAGGAGCAGTCGGCCAAGGAGGCCATGGCGGCGGCCGGAGGGCGTTGTTGTTCGGCGCACCGGCCCTCCTGGCCCTGACGGCCCGTGCTGGGAAGGACGTGGAAAACGGCCTGAAGAACCTCAGCAACTTTGTGCGCGAAAAGCAGCTCTGGTATTCGATCGCGCATGATGCAACGTTGACGTCGGATTTTGTCGCCCAGGTGAAAGACACCATTGAAGCAGCCTACGGACGTTGGAAGCGTTATGGACATCGGGCGTGCCTTTACGGCCGCGCTCAACGATCTCGTCCAGCGCGACAGGACCGGTGGGTTCCGGCACGGCCATTGATCCCGGGCACGGATTTGTCCTGCTGCCGGGAAAGTCATCGGCCTCGTGTCAATTCAAGATTGCAACACTTGGCCGGATGATCGAGTTGGACTTAACCACTTGCCTGTTGCCAAGTGGCAGCGCATTTTCAATTCGCAAAACCGGGTTCAGTCACGAGGTTCTCTATGGCCTATGATCTCATCCTTCGTGGTGGCCGCGTCGTCGATCCGTCGCAAGCGCTCGACGCTGTGCAGGATGTCGCCTTTTCGGGCAAGGTGGTGGCTGCGGTTGGCCGGTCGCTGGCGGCCGAGCCGGGAACGGCGGTGCGTGATGTGTCGGGCCGGATCGTCGTGCCTGGCCTGATCGATCTTCATACCCATGTCTATGATGGCGGCACGTCGCTCGGCATCGACGCAGAGGACTTCTGCCGCATGTCGGGCGTGACCACAAGCGTCGACACCGGATCGGCCGGCCCCGGCAACTGGCGCGGCTTTCGTCAGCATGTCATCGACCGCTGCCAAGTGCGCATCCTGGCCTATCTCCATGTCTCGCACGCGGGCATCTATGGCTTTGACCGCCGCGTCATGGTGGGCGAGAGCGAGGAGATGCGGATGCTCAATCCAATCGACTGCGCCGAGGTGGCCGATGCCAATCGCGACGTGATCGTTGGAATCAAGGTGCGGGTGGGTCGCCATGCGTCCGGCGCGTCCGGCATCGCGCCACTCGACATGGCGCTGCAGGTCGGCGAGGAGATCGGCATGCCGGTGATGTGTCACATCGATCATCCGCCGCCGTCTTATGACGAGGTGCTGGAACGCCTGCGGCCCGGCGATATCCTCACTCACGCCTTTCGGCCGTTTCCAAATTCGCCCGTGTCGCAGCAGGGGCGGGTGCGCGAGTCCGTGCATGCCGCCAGGAAGCGCGGCGTGCTGTTCGATATCGGTCACGGCATGGGCTCGTTCGCCTTCAAGACCGGGCGCGCCATGCTGGCGGCGGGGTTCCTGCCGGACACGATATCGTCAGACGTGCACAAACTATCCATCGAAGGGCCGGCCTTCGATCAGGTCACCACCATGTCGAAGTTCCTCTGCATGGGGATGAGCTTGACCGATGTGATTGCGGCCTCGACTGTCAACGCGGCGATGGCGATGCGGCGGCCCGAGCTGGGCTCGCTGAAGCCGGGATCGGTGGGGGATGCGACGGTGCTCGATATCGTTCAGGGGACGCACGATTATGTCGACGCGGTCGGCGAGCACCTGATGGGCGACCAGCGCATTGTCTCCAAGGGGGTCGTCATTGCGGGGCGATGGTGGCATCCAGCCTAAAAGTCTTCCAGCGTGAGTTCGCGGGTCATGACGATGTTGCCCGACGTTAATCCGCAATCGACGGGTAGCGCCACGCCGGTGATGGCCGCAGCCGCGTCCGAGGCCAGGAAGCCGACGGCCTGAGCGACATCTTCCGGCTCGACGATGCGGCCGAGCGGATACCAGCGGCGCAGTGTTTCCAGCACCTTGGGATCCTTGGCGGCGCGCTTCTGCCAGAGCGGGGTGCGGACTGTCCCTGGAAGGACGATGTTGGAGCGGATGCCGTAGCGGCCGTATTCCTGCGCCAGCGAGCGGGTGAGTGAAATCAGGCCCGCCTTGCCAGCGCTGTAGGCGGCATCGCCGAGCGCGGACAGGCCGTTCACCGAGCCGACGGCGATGATCACGCCGCAGCCCTTGGCCTTCATGCCGGGGATGACGGCGTGGGCGCACGAATAGGCGCTGTTCAGATTGGTGTTGATTTCGCGCTGCCACCCGGCGGGATCAGTCGCGGCCAAGGTCGGATGGTCCGAACCGCCTGCATTGTTGACCAGCACATCGATTGGCCCGAGCGTGCCGGCGAGCGACGCGAACACGCGAGCGACCTGCTCGGCGTCCGAGATATCGGCAACGGCCTGTTCGAATAGTCCAGCCGGCGCTTTAAGTCCGGCGGCCAGCTGCGCCACCCTCGCGCTCTTATCGATCGCTGCGATCTTGGCGCCGGCATCGAGAAAATAGCGGCAGAGGCTTTCGCCGATGCCCCCGGCGGCGCCTGTGATGGCGACAACTTTGCCTTGAAAAGACATGGACTAGCCTTTCAGCGCGCCTTCCATCAGCCCCTTGAAGAACAGCCTCTGGGCCAACGTGAAGGCGATGATGCCGGGCGTGACAACAATGACGTAGACGGCCGCCAGATTGGGCCAGGACCACTGCCCTTGCCCGCCTTGGGCAGCGGCCAGCACCACCGGCATGGTGCGCTTGGCCTCGTCATCAACCAGCGTGACGCAAAGCAGATACTCGCCCCAAGCGGCGACGAAATTGACGATGAAGATCACCACCAGCCCGTTGCGCACCATCGGCAGGCCGACCTCCCACAGCGTGCGCCAGTGGCCCGCCCCGTCGATGCGCGCCGATTCCACGATCTCGTGCGGGACGAGCTGGAACATGCTGCGCATGATCAGGATGCTGATGGCCAGCTGCAGCGTGATGTACGGAAGGATCAGGCCGCTGGTGTTGTTGATCAACCCCAACCAATGCTGGGTCTCGTAGATGCTGATCAGCGAAACGACCCGCACCGGGAAATACAGCGACACCAGCAGCGCCGTGACCACCAGCCCCGCTCCGCGCGGTTTGATATGCACCAGCGCATAGCCAGCCAGCACCGCGCAGACGGTGGTGATCAGCACCGTGGCGGCGGTGACATAGATGCTGTTGAACAGATTCACCGGCAGGGTGTGGATGCGCTCGAAAACGTAGGAGTAGTGCGTGAAATCGTAACTGCGCGGCCAGAAGTCGCCGCGCAAGGAGTCGGGAAGCGTCTTCACCGACATCAGCAGCACCCAGGCCAATGGCAACAGGATGATCAGGTTGAAGAAATTGATCACGCCGTGGCGGACGACGGCGCCCCAGTTGCGGGTCCACCAGCTTTCGGCGGCTTGCGGTGCTTCCTGATGATCGGCTGCGATGGTCATGGCAGACACCATTTTCGCAAGTTCTTACCCGCTTCCCGGAATTTGACGCGCCTTTTGGCGTGGCAAATATCCGGGACCCTTACCGGGTGCGATTTCGGCACGACGGACACCGCGCACGTTGCAACAGGACTCGCAGTTAGGACGTTGACGCCACCGAGTTGGAAAGATCCCGGATATTCGACGCGCGAAGAAAAAGCGCGCCGAATTCCGGGAAGCGTGGGGGCGGTGCTTCTCATTTTGGGTTGGTGCTCTCGTTCATCAGTATCAGCCTTTTGGACGGAAGATGCGCAACAGCAGGACCATGACAGCCATCATGGCCACCGCGCCGATCATGCCGATGGCGGCTGCATAGCCCTGCCGCCACAGGCCGAGCTTGAAGGCCTGGTCGTACATCATGACGGTCCAGGTATAGGTCGGCGAGGCGCGGTTGAAGCCGCCGAAAATGAGGTACTCGTCGATCACGGCCATCGCCGTGCCGAAGCGCAGCACCACCAGGATCATCATGATCGGGGCCAGCTGCGGGCGGATGATGTGCCAGAACACCTGCCATTCGCTGGCACCATCGATGCGCGCCGCGTCGGGCAGGTCCTTGGAGATAGCCGCAAGGCCGGCAATGAAGAAGATGGTGTGGTAGCCAAGGCCCCACCAGATTTCCATCACCGCGATCGAGGGCAACGTCAGCGGTGTGCCGCCCAGCCATTGCGGCGCGTTCTGCAGGTTGAACAGACCGGTGGTATCGACCAGGAAATGATTGATCGGGCCAGCCTGGTAATTGTACATCCATTTCCACAGCACAAAGATCAGTGTGCTGGGGATCACCGCCGGAATGAGCAGGATGACGCGGTAGAAGGTGGCGAGGCGCTGGTTGGTCACGCGGTCGACCAGGACGGCCAGCAACAGCGGCAGGATGATGGTTCCTGGCAGGAACATTATCGTGAACAGCGCCGCCCGACCCAGACTGGCCCATAGCAGCGGATCGTTGAGAGCCTGGATGTAGTTAGCGACCCCGACAAATTGCGCCGGTTTGTCAGACAGATACTCGAAGTTGGTGAAGCTGATCCACAGCACACGGAAAATCGGCCAAACCTGGTAGCCGATGAAGAAGGCGAGTGCGGGGGCAAGAAACAGCCAATGGCCGAGACCTTGGCGCAATTGCGCGAACCGCTCGCTCGTCGCGGTTGGGGCGAGCCTCAGGTCGTCGGCTGCCGTGGTGTCGACCATGCGTTGATCCAACCAATCCAGTTCGGCGGCGGTTCTTTCTTCTCCCCCGCCTCTTTGCGGGGGAGGAGGATGTCGCCCGAGCCGTTAGGCGAGGAACCAGCGACAGGCGAAAGGCCGCTACTTGTTCCGTACTCGTGGCAACAAGGCCGGAGCAAGCACCTGCCCCTCACCGACCGCGTGGCTCTTGGCGCCGAAGTGGGCGCCTGCGAGATGCGGTCTCCTCTCCCGTTCGCAAAGAAGCGAGGGAGAGGAGGGTACGCAACTTCAGCGGCTAGCCGCCCTTCTTCATCTCGGCCTGCACCGCCGCTACGACCTTCTGCATGGCCACCTTCGGATCGGCTTCCTCGCCCTTCAGATAGCTCTCCCAGATCGGCTTGCCGATGACGAACTGGTTCAAGCCGAACAGGTGGTTGGTGATCGCCGCGGCCTTGTCGAGCTGACCACGCACCAGGTCGACCGACGGCGGCATCCAATCCGGCGTCTTGGCCTTCCAGTCGGCATAGATCGACTTGTAGGGCGGCAGCTGACCGGGATGGCCGCTCTTGGTGCCGACGATCGAGTCCTTCCAGATGCCTTGATCGTAGGTCAGCGACTTGATGTATTCGGCCGCCTTCTCCTTGTTCTGGCCGTTCTTGAACAGTGCGCAGCCGGTGGTCCAGAACACGGTCGAACCCTCGCCATTGCTGAACTTCGGCAGCGGGCCGAGATGCAGCTTCTTGGGATCATCCCAGTTGGCAGCCATACGCAGCGGCGCGTTGAAGTACTTGAAGTAGAGGCCGACACGCTGGGCCGCGAAGGCGACCTCGTCCGGCGTGCCGTTCACGCCGCCGTCCGAGGCGCCTTCCAAGAGGATGTCCGGATTGCCGAGCGCCATGATCTGCTTCATGAGCTTCAGCGCTTCGATAGCCGGTTCACCCGTGAAGTCGAACAGGCCTTCCGGCGTGTACGCCTTGGAGCTCATGGAGTGCGTGATCGGCACCAGCGAGCGCCAGCCGTGCGAGTCGAACGTCGCGCCCCAGGGTGCGGCCTTGGATTCCACGATCTTCTTGCCGCTGGCCAGGAACTCGTCCCAGGTCGCGGGCGCGGCGTCCGGCAGCCCCGCTTTGGCCGTGATGCCGGAATGCCAGGCCGACCCGATCACGTCGAGCAGGAAGGGCCAGCTGTAGAGCTTGCCATCCACGGTGCACTCGGCGCGGATCGAGGGGATGATGTCGTCGATCACGTCCTTGGGGATATAGTTGTCCCAAGGCTCGATGACGCCGGCCTTGATCATCGACGACATTTCCACGAACGGGGTCTGGCCAACGTAGACGTCCCATGTGCTCTGCTTGTTCTTGGCTTCGGCGACGAACCGCTCGATGCCAAAGCCTTCGACCGGCGCGATCTGATAGTTGAGGCCGGGGAATTTGGCGTTCACAGCCGGGATGCCAGGATGAAGATCCTGGATCCACTGATAGAATGTGGGGGTAAGCGGTCGATCTGCGGCGGCGGCGGTACGGATGCCGCCCTTGGCCAGCGCACCGACGCCGGCAAGGCTGAGGCCGGCCATCAACGACCGCGTCAGGAATTCGCGCCGGTCGATGCGCCCCTGCTGCAGCTGCCGGAATGCGGCGGCTTGCAGAACGTGTTCCTGGTCTTTGCGTCCAGACATGTGTGACCTCCCAATGGTTCGGTTCTTAGTGCCATCTCATCAGAACGACGACCGGACCGCTTGCAAGGACGTGCACGCCGTACATCGCCGACCTGCCCGGAGTGCCGCGGTTCGCACCGTAGCGCCCGGAAGCTTGCAAGGGTCTGGCCTCGGGGGTGAAGCTTTGACAACTTGCCGCAGCAGACTAACAGCATGTAGGATCGCGCGGCAAGTGCGTCCCTGGAGACTCCCATGACCGTGCTCGATCGCTTTCGTCTGGATGGTAAACGCGTCTTCATCACCGGCGGCAGCCGCGGCTTCGGCCGGGTGATTGCGCTGGCGGTCGCCGAGGCCGGCGCCGACGTCGTGCTGGCCGCGCGCGATCCGGATGCGCTGGCCAAGACCGCGAGCGAGGTGCGGGAGCGCGGCCGGCAAGCCTGGACCTTCACGGCCGATGTCGGCCAACCCGCCGAATGCGAGGATCTGTGCAAGCGCGTTTTGGCGGAAGCCGGTCCCATCGACGTGCTGGTCAACAATGTCGGCGGCCGCAATCTGGATGTGGCGATCGAAAACACCGACCTGGAAACCTGGCAGCGTTTTTTCGATCTCAATCTCACCTCCTGCTTCCTCTGCACAAAGCTGATTGGCGGCGCCATGTTGCCACGCGGGGCGGGACGGGTCATCAACATAGCCTCGATCAGCGGCATGATCGCCAATCGCGGCATCGGCGGGCGGCACTATGAGGCGGCCAAGGCGGCGGTCATCCACTTCACCCGCGCCACCGCCGCCGACTGGGCGCCGCGCGGCGTGCTGGTGAATGCGATCTGCCCGGGACTGTTCATGACCGAGCCGAATCGGGCCTGGGCCAAGAAAAACCCCGAGGTGATCAAGACGTTTGTCGACGCCGTGCCGTTGGGGCGCGCCGGCGAGCCGGAGGAGATCGGGCCGCTGGCGGTCTATCTGGCCTCGCCGGCGTCGAATTATGTGACGGGCGCGAGTTTCGTGATCGATGGGGGGTATACGTTGTGGTGAGGGGACCGCGAGGCCTGGTATTGGAGGCGTGAGTGACAAATGATCTCGACGTCAAAGCTATCCGCAGTGTTGTCGTGGACTATCTGGAAGGCATGATCTACGGCCAGGATGAGCGCCTGCGAAGCGCAATGCATCCGCTTTGCATGCAGGCTGGCCATTACAAGGATCAATATGAGTTCATACCGCGCGATGAGTTCATCGACGCGCTGAAGTCAGAAGCGCGGCAGTCAGAAGGCACACCCTACACCTTTGAAATTGTCTCGACGGACGTCACGGGTGACATTGCAATCGTGAAGGTGACGGACGATTGCTTTGGTGCGTCATGGACTGACTATCTCACGCTTATCAGACATGACGGCACATGGCAGATCGTTATGAAGGCTTTCTACAACCACGCCGACATCAAGAAGGTCTAGACGGGTACCAACCTCTGGTGCTTATTCATGTTGACTTTGCTGCTCTGGGAAGGGGCAGGAAATAGACGAGCGGCCGTACCGGCGACGGCAGGAAGCCGGAACGCTCGTAGAACTTCGCGGCGTGGCGTGATGGTGAATGCCATCTGTCCCGGTCTGTTCATGACTGAGCCGAATGTGGCCTGGGCTAAGAAGAACCCTGAGGTGATCAAGACGTTCGTGAGCGCCGTGCCGTTGGGCCGGGCGGGGGAACCGGAAGAGATCGGACCGCTGGCGGTGTATCTGGCGTCGGGGGCGAGCAGTTACGTGACCGGGGCGAGTTTCGTGATCGATGGGGGGTATACATTGTGGTAGCGCGACCTCTGGGCCCGTTAGCTTGTGATCGTTGACAAGCCGGGGTCACGGCGCAACGCCGGTACAGGAAGGACAATGAAAATGGCCATTACCGGAGGCTGCCATTGCGGCGCAGTTCGATACGAAGTCGAGGGCGAGGCGATCACGCACGCGCTATGTCATTGCAGAGATTGCCGACGCTGCGCCGGCGCACCGATTGTCGGCTGGACCATGTATCGGATTGAAGCTGTCAAGGTGACAAAGGGCACGCTGAAGGTCTACGAGTCGTCGGAGCATGGCCGACGGCACTTCTGTCCCAACTGTGGCACCGGCCTCTTCTACATGAATGCCCAGGTTCTGCGTGGTATCATTGACATCCAGAGCGCGACCTATGACGACCCAGATGCAGTCCCGGTTCGGGTTCAAGTTCAGGTCGCCGAACGCATCGGATGGATGGAACGTGCGCACGAATTGCCAATGTTCGAGCGATATCCGCCACAGCAGTAGTTCGCCGACGCAATGGGCGACTACCTCGGGGACGCGGCCGCCAGTCAGCTCGCATCCCAGCGCTCACTACACTTTCACCCGCCGATACGTCTCCATCCACGGCCGCCGCCGCTCAAGTTCCGCGCAGGCGGTCTATCTCGCCTCGCCGGCGTCGAGCTATGTGACGGGAGCGGCGTTCGTGATCGATGGGGGTATACGATGTAGTGGTGTCCCACGGTGGGTGGCTTTGCGGCCGTTGCCCGTTGCCTATCGCTTTCCGAGTGGCAGGAAGTAAGTGAGCGGCTTCACGGGCGACCGTAGGAGGCCCGCACGCTCGTAAAATTTTGCCGCTCGCTCGTCGATCGCATGCACTAACAGCGAACGGATACCAGCGATCTCCGCCGCCTGCATCGTTCTGAGCACAGCGTCGCGGAGCAAATCCGATCCAAGACCTTTGCCCTGCCAGGTCGTGTCGACGGCCAAGCGGCCCAGGATCATCACCGGCACGGGATCGGGCATGTTGCGTTTGATCTTGCCCGGAGCCTCGATCGCCGCAGCGCTGCCATTGGCGAGAGCGTAGTAGCCGACGACCCTTACCCCATCCGCAATGACATAGGTACGGCTCGCGCCCGTTCCCTGGTTGTTAAGCGCACGCTTGCGCAGCCATTCGTCGAGTACCGGAGTGCGGCTCGAAAAGGTGCTGACGTCGTGCGTAACCGCCAACAATACTGGCGCCGTGATCATGCTTCCCAGGCAGGCTTGCGCGCGAGCAGGGCCATCAGCTTCTTGTTCGGCCGGGGCGGGGCGTCGAGTGCGGTCATGAATTCCGTCCACTGCTTGTCATCAAGCAGGAACAGCCGCTGGTCGAGGACAGTATCCTCGGCCGCCTGCTTGACAGTGTCGACAATGAAGTCAGTCCGCGTTTTGCCCGTGACCCGCGCCGCACGGTCGATCAGCCCAAGCGTCTCGGGCGTGACGCGGATATTGATGTTGTCGCTACGGCGGACCGTGGATGTGCGGGGCATGTTCATCTCCAATGGAAGAGATAGCCCAGAAGCGGGAGTTTGTCAACACATCGTGCGCACATTTTCGAGGCGCTCTCTACACCTTCACCTGCCGATATGTCCCCATCCACGGCCGCCGCCGCTCGAATTCCGCGCTGGCGGCGAACACGCCCGCATCGTCGTAGCGCCGCCCTACGATCTGCATCCCGACCGGCAAGCCGTTGTCGGCCGCTAATCCAGCCGGCACCGTTGCTGCCGGATAGCCGATAAAGTTGATGAGGTATGTCATGCACCAGCCGATCAGGGGATCGACCGCCTCACCGTTGATTTCGGACGGACCCACTGTGTTGCCGTCGGTCCGGTTCGTCACTGCGGTGCAGGCCAGCGTCGGCGAGACCAGGAAGTCGTAGCGGTCGAGCACGCCACGCAGCGCCGTAACCACCTCAGTCCGCACAATCTGATCCTCAAGCAGCTGCGTCGCCGTCATGCGCTGACCGATTGCGTCCCAATGCCAGAACTCGGGCGGGAAATCGTCGTGGTGCTTGCCACGCAGGTCGAAGCCTTCGCGCTTGAAAGTCTCCAGCGCCACAACCTGTTTTGCGCCCACAAGGCGGCACCAGACATCGCTCAACTCGGCTTGCGTGCGCTTGATGCCGACATCGACCTCCTCGACAATGGCGCCCGCCTCTTCGAAGACTTTCACGGCATTGTCGACCACGTCGATGACGCGGCGCTCCACCGGGAAGATACCGTAGTCGCGCGTGTAAGCGATGCGTTTGCCGGCGATGGACTGGCGTAGGGCGCCCATGAAATCGACCGAGCCTTCGATAGCAAACAGGTCACGCGAGTCGTAGCCCGCGAGCGCCGTCATGGCGAGCGCGCTGTCCTCCACGGTACGCGAGATCGGGCCCTCGAAGATGAAGGGGGAGATGGTTCCGAAGGCGTCCGATCCCGGCGCGAAGGGCACCCGTCCGTAGGCCGCCTTGTAGCCGAAGACGCCGCACCAGGACGCGGGGATGCGGATCGATCCTCCGCCGTCGGTGCCCTCGCAGAGCGGCAACAGGCCCGCGGCCACCGCGCCGGCGCTACCGCCAGACGAGCCGCCGGTGTTCTTGCTGAGGTCGAACGGGTTCTTCGACGGCCCGTACATATAGTTGTCCGTTGTGCCCCGGAACCCGAACACCGGACTGTTGGTCTTGCCGACGATGATCGCGCCGGCCTTCTCCATGCGTTCAACGAACATGCAGGAGGTTTTTGCGACGTATGTGCTCAAGCCCCGAACGCCGCCGTGGGTAGTGACCCAGCCGGGCTTGTAGTCGAAACAGTCTTTCATGGCGATCGGCACGCCGTGGAAGGGGCCGAGGGCATCGCCGCGCATGATGGCGGCTTCCGCGGACTTCGCCGCCTTGCGGGCATCGTCAAACCCGAAAATGATCAGCGCATTGATGTTTGCATTGTGCGCCTCGATGCGAGCGATGGCGGCGTCCACCACCTCGACGGGCGAAAGCTCCTTGCGGCGGATCTTTGCCGTCAAGGCCGTAGCGGACTCGGTCTTGGCCAGATCTTCCTTGAGCGGCATAATTGTCCTCCCGAGAGTCTTGCAAAATTCACCAAATTAGCCGGCCCCCTTCGCCATCACCGACCGGATGGTGGCAACCGACGTGTCAAGGCGATCATACTCCGGCGGCCTGAGTTCGCCACGCATGAACACATGCTGCCGGCGAAACTGCATGCTGCTTGTGGTCGGTTCAAGTGCTGCAAAATGTATCTCAACCGGCTTGGCCGCGGCAACGATGCGCTCGACATTGCGCGCCGTGATGCCGCCGCCCGGCATGACGATGATGCGTTTTCCGGCGCGACGGACAAGCTCGCCAATGAGCGGCAACCCTTCCAGGACGCTGCCCGCATGGCCCGAAGTGAGCACGCGATCGACGCCGAGGCCGACCAGTGCCTCAAGCGCTTCGAACGGATCAGGCGTCATGTCGAACGCCCGGTGGAACGTCACGGCCAGCGGCCGGGCTATCGCGATCAACTCGCGCGTCCGTTTCACGTCGACCGATCCTGCGACCATTAGCAACCCGATGACGACGCCGTCGGCGCCCTCGACCTTGGCGGTCTCGATATCGGCGCGCATGATCGCGAATTCATCGTCATCGAACAGGAAGTCGCCGCCGCGCGGCCTGATGATCACGTTAAGTCCGATGCCCGCGATGGTCCGTGCCTGTCGGATGGCGCCGCGGCTCGGCGTGATGCCTCCCTCCAGGAGGTTGGCGCAAAGCTCGACCCGGTCAGCCCCCGCGGCTTTGGCGGCGCGAACGCCAGCAATTGAATCCACGCAGATTTCGAAGATCATCGCACCGCTCCTGGTTCTCGATTGCACAGTGTCAAGGCTCACGGTCACATCGCACCACAAGTCTCGCGCGAGCGAGACGAACACCTGACAAGGCTATTGCGCCGGTCGCTATTTTGTAACATCATTTCTCGACTGGAGCCTTCGGGCAGCTGGTCTCGTCACCTCCCGATTACTCAATGAGTTCACGCTAGTGTCTGTTGCTTGAGGGCTGGAGACAGCTTGATGGATGCGCAAAGTGCGGCGAAGATTTTGCCCCCAGTGGCCTCGCGCGGTTCGTCGCGCCCGATAAAGATGGCAATCCGTGGCGCGTCCAAGCATTACCAGACGCGTTCGGGTTCCGTCCACGCGCTCGACAACGTTTCGCTCGATGTTCGTGAAGGAGAGTTCCTCTGCATTCTCGGACCGTCAGGGTGCGGAAAGACGACGCTGCTGTGGTCAATGGCGGGGCTGCATGAGCTGACCAAGGGCGAGATCCTGCTCGGCGATCAGGCGATCACCAAGCCAAATCCTGAGATCGCGATGATCTTTCAGGACGCCAATCTCCTGCCCTGGCGCAATCTGGAAAAGAACATCGAGCTGCCATTCGAGCTGAAACGGCAGCCACCCGACAAGGAACGCATCCGCAAGCTGCTGCATCGCGTTGCGCTCAGCGGCTTTGAGGGCAAGTTTCCGCGCGAGCTGTCGGGCGGCATGCAGCAGCGTGCCTCAATCGTGCGCAGCCTCGCGGTCAATCCCTCCGTTCTCCTGATGGACGAGCCGTTCGGCGCCCTAGACGCCTTCACGCGCGATGAAATGAACCTGCTGATCCAGGAAATCTGGATGGAGACCGGCAAGACCATCGCCTTTGTCACGCACTCGATTTCCGAGGCGATCTTTCTTGCCGACCGCGTCGCCGTGATGTCGGCGCGTCCGGGCCGGATTGCCGAGATCTACGACATCGACATTCCGCGCCCGCGGCCAGTGGAGATCCAGACCAAGCCCGACTTCATCGAGCGTATTCTGCAGATCAAATCGCGCATCGAGCATGGCCGGGGCGCTGCTTCCGGCTTGCCGATAATCTAGCGCTGCCGGAACGCCAAGGACAGGAGACGCCTTTTGGATAAGGTACTGGGAGACAAGATCCCGGAGTTCAACCGCAAGCCGGTCGCGACGGGTGGAGTCGGGCTGTCTGGTGCCTCGTTCAGTCTCGGCGAACATCGCTCCAAGCTTGAAATGCTGGTGATTGCACTGGTTGCTGTGGTGATTGTCGGAGGAAGCGAGCTTCTTCTGTATCTGTTCAATGTGCCACAATACGTCCTGCCGCGACCGAGCCTGATCGTCACAGCACTCTTTACAGAGATGCACAACATATGGCCGCACCTGCTGGTCACGATCTATGAGTTCCTGGTGGGCTTTGCTATTGGTGGCGCGATCGGTTTCCTGCTCGCGGCGGTCATAACGCAGTTTCCGTTCGTCGAAAAAATCGTCACGCCCTATATCCTGCTGCTGGTGGTGACACCAATGCTGGCGCTGGTGCCCTTGCTCATCCTGCGTTTCGGATTTGGCAGTGAACCGCGCATCATCGCCGTCGCCCTGGCCAGCGGCCCGATGGTGATGATCAACTCGGCCACCGGGTTTCGCCGTGTTGACCTGGCCAAGATCGCGCTCGCCCGCTCGTTCGGCGCCGATACACTGCAGATCTTCACGAAAATCCGTATCCCGATGGCAATGCCCATGATCATTGTCGGCCTGATGGTCGGCTCGATCTTCGGGCTGCTTACCACCATAGGCGCCGAAATGGTCGGCGGCGCCGAGGGCCTTGGCAACCGCCTCACCTACTATTCGGCCTTGATCCGTATGCCGCAATTTTTCGCGGTCATCCTCATTCTCGCGCTGCTTGGCATATCGATCTACATCTTTTTCTTCTGGCTTGGAAAGAAGTGGGCCAGTTGGGAAGCCTGAACCGGACGACACGATGGAACTCGTCAACAGTCCGGTATGATTCGTCGCATGGCGTAACAGTGGAGGAAACGTCGATGTTTGGAGACATGATGATTGAACGCCGCCGTCTGTTGACTTTGACGGCAGCCGGTGTCACGGCAGCCGCATTCGGAGAAATGGCGGGCATGGGCAAAGCTCGCGCGGCAGCAAAGATCCGCTGGGTCAGCCCGCGCGGCACCGTGGAAGTGCTCGACGACTATCCCTATTGGGTGGCCAAGAAGTTCGGCTATTTCGGCGATATCGAGACGACGCTCGAAGCTGGACCGTCGGACGCGACCGCAACCGTCAAGCTGGTCGACCAGAACCAGGCCGATGTCGGCTATCCCTCACCCGGCGTGTTCTCGCTGGGCCTGGCTCAGGGCATGCCGCTGGTATCCGTCTTCCATATGGGTGGCGCCGACGTCTTCGATTTCGCGTTCCGCAAGGGCGAAAAGCCCGACAGCTTGAAGGCGCTCGAGGGCAAGACCGTGGTGCTAGGCAGCGCCGGCTGGCAATCGATCTGTGATCCGATGTTGAAGGCAGCCGGCGTCGATATCAGCAAGGTGAAGTATGTCGAGGGCGGCTGGCCAGCCTGGGGCACGGTGCTCAAGGGCGGCAAGGGCGACGCGGCGCTGGCCTGGGAGGGCTTGCGTGCTCAATGGAAGGGCCAGGGGCTGGACTTCGACTACGTCCTGGGGCGTGACTTCTCCAAATTGCCCGCCAACAGCTTTGTCATCCGCAAGGCCGACTTTGACGATGCCGCCAAGAGAGAGGTCTACGGACGCTATTTCCAAGGCTGGGCCGCCGGCCTGGAATACGGCAGGCAGAATCCGCGTGCCGCGACACAGATCGTCATGGAGCAGTTCCCCGGTCTTGCCTCGCAAATGAAACCGGATGTCGCGGTTGAATCCATGATGCAGCTCGCCAATGTCTACGGCGGCCGCATGGATGAGCGCAAGAAATGGGGCTTCCACCTGATGGAAAGCTGGAAGCAGTTTTTCGATGTCGGCCGGCAGATCGGTCAGATCACGGCCGATTTCAAGCTTGAGGACGTGGTGAAGAACGACCTGATCGACGTCGCCAACAGCTTCGATGCCGCAAAGGTCAAGGCGGATGCCGCAGGCTTCGCGCTGTCGGCGGATTACAAGGCGGTCGACGTCGACGCCATTGCCAAGCGCATCTGACATGATCGGAGCGGCGACATGGCGCGTCGTTGCCGCCGCTCCACTTTCAACCGGTGGGAGCGCCTAGATGCTCGTCTTCGACCACGTCGGCATCACCTCGACGGTCGTTCGGCCGGGTGAGAACTGGGTGGAGCAGAGTCGTGTCTGGGTGACCAGCCCGCGCGACCATCCCGAGCACATCGAGTTCCTGCGCTACGAACCCGACAGCACGGTGCCAGAGGTCATCAAGGCAAACCCGCATATTGCGTTTCGCGTCGAAGTCCTCGGTCCGCATATCGAAGGTCAGGAGATCATTATACCGCCCTTTGTGGTTGGCGATTTCCTGGAAGTTGTATTCGTCCGGAAATACCATACGATCTTTGAATACATGCATTATCTCAAAGAAGGCTGGTTCGGCAATTGAAGGGCGCGATGAGCTACAAGGCGATCTACACCTATGCCTGGGATCTCGCCGAGGCCGGCGTGCCGCAGGCGATCGAGCAATTCCGTTCGCTTGGCCTCGATACCGTTACGATTGCCGGCAGCTACCACGCTGGAAAATTCCTGCGCCCGCATGGCAAATCCGGCAAGGTGTATTTCCCGCAGGACGGGACGGTCTATTTCAAGACTGACCCGCGCCGCTACGGCAACATCAAGCCGATCGCCAATGCCATGCTCGGCGAACGCGATGTGATGCGTGAACTGACGACGCACAAGGCCATTGCCACCAATGTCTGGCTGGTGCTGCTGCACAACACGCTGCTCGGCACGGCTCACCCAGGCTCCGCCGTGGCCAATGCCTTCGGCGATCGCTACCTCTACAATCTGTGTCCTTCGGCTCCGGAAGCGCGAGCTTATGCGGTGGGTCTCGCCCGCGACGTGACGGAAAGCTATTCGGTCTCGGGCCTCTCGCTTGAGACGCCGGGCTTCATGCCGTATGCGCATGGCTTCCACCACGAATTCGCGCTGAACCAGCCGAACCGGTGGCTCGACTGTCAATTGGGCCTTTGTTTCTGCGATCATTGCATGGTTGGCGCCAAAGCGGCCGGCATTGGCGCGGCGGCGCTGAAGGCGCGCGTGGCCAAGGACATTTCGGACTATCTGGCGAGCGACATCGATTTCGAACCCGACATGGCCGAGGCGTTTTGGCTCGCCGATACGCGTACCGACGGTGAGCTCAGGGCCCTTCTCGATTGGCGCTGCACGGTGGTCACGTCACTGGTGGCCGAAATCCGCGCCGCTGTTCGCAAGGACGCCAGCGTCGCTGTGATTCCTTCGGTGGCCCGGCCGACCGGTGGCGCCTGGTATGAAGGCAGCGATCTGGTCGCGCTCGCCGAAGCGGCCGACGTCATCGAAGCGTGCTTCTATGAGCCGAGCCCGGCCCGTGTGAAAGCCGATCTCTTTGACGTCAGGCGACGCCTGCGTGGCAAAGGAAAGCTGCGCGGCATCTTGCGGCCCGCCTATCCCGATCTCGGCAATCGCGGGGAGTTTCTGGCCGCCATCGCGGCTTTGATTGACGGCGGCGTTACCGAGCTTGCCTTTTACAATTGGGGTCACCTGCGCAGTGCCAATGTGCAGTGGATCGCGCAGGCCATGCAACTTCTCGAGAACCGCCATGAATAGATTGCGGATGGGCGTGATCGGCCTTGGATGGTTTGGCGAGATCCATTGCGAAACCATCGCCGGCATTCCCAATATCGAGCTTGCGGCCCTGTGCACTCGGAAACCGGAGCGCCTTAGTCAGCAGGCTGCGAAATTCGGCGTCCAGAAAACCTATGCCGACTATCGGGACATGCTGGCCGATCCCGAGATCGATGCCGTCTCGATCGTAACCATGTGGGACCAGCACTCCGAACCGGCCATCGCGGCGCTGCAAGCCGGTAAGCATGTGTTTCTCGAAAAGCCGATGGCCTCCACGGTCGCCGACTGCAACCTGATCATTGCGGCATCGAAATCCGCGCGCGGTATCCTGCAGATCGGCCACATCTGCCGTTTCAATCCGCGCTATCGCATGGCCAAGCAGTCGATCGATGCCGGCAAGATCGGCAAGATCGTGGCGCTCAGCTCACGCCGCAATATTCCGGCCGCCTGGACACCCGAGATACTGAACAAGATTGGGCCCATCGTCGGCGATGCCATCCACGACACGGACCTGATGCTGTGGTTCACCGGTGACCGCGTGGTCAGCGCCTATGCTCAGACCGTCAGTGTGCGCAACCTCAAGTTTCCCGATATCGGCCAAACCATGTACCGCTTTGCCGGTGGCGCCACCGCGACGCTCGAAACAGTCTGGTGCATGCCCGAGAAGACGCCGTTCGATATCGACGAGCGCATGTCGATCATCGGCACCGAAGGCATCATCCACATCCAGGACACCTTCCCCAATCTCGGCATCGTCTCGACCGACAAGCTGCATAGCCCCGACACCACCTATTGGCCGATGTTCGACGGTGTCCGCGGCGGAGCGCTGCGCGATGAGTTCGCGTATTTCGCCGGCTGCGCCTTGAATGGCCAGACGCCGGCGATCGGCCGGCCGGAAGCTGCCGCGGCCGCGCTCGAGGCCACGTTGGCCGCGGAAGAGTCGGCGCGCACCGGCAACGTCGTCAGGATCGGTGCGTAAACGCACAAATACCGCAGGAAGTGGAGAAAAGTCATGGCAAAGCAGCGAGTTCTGGTCGTTGGTCTCGGCAACATGGGCATGAGCCACGCACTCGCCTACACGCGCATCCCCGGCTTCGAGGTGGTCGGCGTGTGCGAGCGGCGGATCGCCAAGCGCGAGTTGCCCGAGGCCCTGCGAGGCGCGGCGAAATTCGACACCTTCGAGCGGGCCCTTGCCGAATTGAAACCCGATGTGGTGTCGATCAACACGCTTCCCGATACCCACGCGCTATTTGCCATCAAGGCGATGGAGGCGGGCGCTCATGTGTTCGTCGAAAAGCCGCTGGCCGACACCGCGATCAATGCCGAACGGGTGGTCGAGACGGCCAAGCGCACCGGTAAGAAGCTGGTCATCGGCTACATCCTGCGGCACCATCCCTCCTGGAACAAGTTCATCGAGATCGCGCGCCAGCTCGGCACGCCCCTGGTGTTCCGTATGAACCTCAATCAGCAGTCGAATGGCGAGACCTGGGCCTGGCACAAGCGGCTGATGGACTCATTCCCGCCCATCGTCGATTGCGGCGTGCACTATGTCGATGTGATGTGCCAGATGACCAAGGCCAAGCCGATCAAGGTGCACGCCATCGGCGCCCGCCTGACCGATGAGGTGAAGCAGCAGAACTACGGCATGCTGCAGGTGATTTTCGATGACGGCTCGGTTGGCTGGTACGAAGCGGGCTGGGGGCCGATGATGAGCGAAACGGCGTTTTTCGTGAAAGACGTGATCGGCCCCAAGGGCTCGGTCTCGATCGTGATGGCCGAGACCGCCGGCGCGGTGAAATCGGACGACATCAACGCCCATACCAAGACCAACCAGATCCTCTGGCACCACGCCGACATGTCCAAGCCGGACCAGCGCATCGACATGACCGACGAACCCGACCACAATGCGCTGTGCGAGCGTGAGCAGCGTTATCTGCTGCAGGCCATCGAGGAGAATGTCGATTTGACGGACCACATGAATGATGGCGTCAAGAGCCTGAAAATTGTTCTTGCAGCGGATCGGTCCATCCATGAGGGTCAGGTGGTCAGTCTATAAGGTTCGCAGGCCATCAATGCCCCAGTCCGCCAAGCTATCCGAGCAAGTTAGAACGCCTACGGATGAACGAGTTGCCATCCGTCGCTGCCTGCGCGCCAACCGCGAGCTTGACATGCAGGCTTCCCGCAACGCCCGGGCCGTTGCCAAACAGCTCAGGGAATCGCGTCGTTGGCGCCGACGGGGCCACCACAACCGATGGCCCCGTCACGCGGGTGGCACCATCGTCTTAAACCAGACCCAGACCTTCGACGAGCTCGGCCGCCTGCTGCGCCACATCGGCGCCAACGCGCAGAACACCATCTACGCCTATGACAAATCGTCGCTGCTGACCTCCGTCACCGACCCGCGCGGCGGCCTCTATGCCTACGCCGGAGCCCGCCCCGGTGGAGGCCGGGGACGGCCTGCAGCGCCTGATCCGCGAGACCGACCAGGGGACGGCGCAGGTCAACACCACGCTCGACGCGCAGGGCAACACTACCACCTACACCGACCCGCGCACGCTGGCGACCACCTACCTCCGCAACGGTTTTGGCGACGTCAATCGCCGCACCAGCCCCGACCGCGGCATCACCGACACCGTTTTCGACCTTCGCGGCCTCGGGACCCAGATGACCGACGCGCGCGGGATCGTGACGAACTTCACCTATGACAACGCGGGGCGAATGCTGACGAAATCGTTCCCCGCCGCGTCAGCCGAAAACGTCACCTACACCTACGATTCCGTGCTCGCCGGCAACAAGGGCAAAGGCCGCCTGACCTCGGTGACGGACGAAAGCGGCTCCACCGCCTATGTCTTCGACGCCCGTGGAAATGTGCTCACCGAGACCCACGTCATCGCCGGTCAGAGCTACGCCGTCGGCTACGCCTACGATCTCGCCGACCGCGTGAGCACGATCACCTACCCCTCCGGCCGCATCGTCACCTATGTCCGCGACGCCCAAGGCCGGGTCACGTCCGTCACCACCAAACAGAACACCACATCAGCTGTGGTGACGCTCGCCTCCGGGATTGCCTGGCAACCCTTCTCGGGGTTAGTCTCCAGCATGAGCTACGGCAACGGCCTCACCGAGACCGACACCTACAGCCTCGACTACGAGATCAACCGCCTGCTGGTGCAGAACGGCGCTGCCTCGGTCCAGGACAACGTCTGCACCCGCACCGATAAGCTGAATATCACCGGCATCACTGACGCCGTGACGCCCGCGAACAACCAGACCTTCGCCTACTCCCCCGCCAATCGCCTCTCCAGCGCCGCTGGCAACTACGGCACCTTCGGCTGGACCTACGACGGCGTCGGCAACCGTACGGGCCAGACGCTCGGCGGCGTGACCGCGCCCTACGCCTACCCCACCACCTCGAACCGCCTCTCGACCATCGGCGGCACGGCCCGTACGTTCACCTACGACGCGGCCGGCAACGTGGCCACCGATACCCGCGCTGGCGTCGTCAATGCGTACACGTACAACAACGCCAACCGCCTCAAAACCGTGACGGTCGCGGCCAACCTGAAAGCCACCTACACCGCAGCCTGCCCCGGCGAAGGCCGGGGACGCCGCCCAGCACCTCGCCATCCGCGTGCTGACCAACATGACCCCGTCCGGCACCATCCACACCGTCTACGACCGCGACGGCAATTTGCTCATGGAGAGCAATGGCGTCGCCACGGGCATCACGCGCGAATACGTCTGGCTGCCCGAAACGCAGATCGCACCGACCATGGGTTCGCAAGCCGGCGTCCCGCGCCCGGTTGCGGTCGTCGACGCCGTCAACACAGCCACCCCCGCAACATGGTACGTCAGCACCGACCACCTCAACCGCCCCGTCCGCATGACCGACGGTTCGAAGGCCACGGTCTGGCAAGCCACCTGGAAGCCCTTCGGCGAGCCGCAGGCGATCACGGGATCGGCGACGCTCGACGCCCGCTTCCCCGGCCAGTGGTTCCAGCTCGAATCCGGCTTGCACCAGAACTGGTGGCGGCACTATGATCCGACGACGGGGCGGTATACGCAGGTCGATCCGCTGGGGTTTGTGGACGGGCCGAGTGTGTATGGGTATGCGAAGCAAAGCCAAGTTGAGACCGTAGATCGCAACGGTCGGGCGACCGGTGCCGACGATGTAGTCATCGGGTTCTGTGTCTTGAATCCGGAGATTTGCGCGGCCGCTGCGGCAGCAGCAGTAGCAGCCGCCGCAGATGCGGCATACCACATATGCAAGCCGATTTGGGATTGGGCTATGGCCGCAAAGCCGCCCAACGCATTGAGTCCGCGGTGCAGAAAAGTGGCCGCACAATGCCGCACGCAGTGTCTAGATCAATTGCCTACTACTGACTATGGATTTGAGTATTGGAATTGCGTATCGGACTGCATGGAGGCAAATGGGTGCCCAAGATAGTTCGGAAGAAAAAGACAATTGTTGAAGAAAAGGACTCTGCAAAGCGGCGTTTGGCGATGAAGTCGATTGTTTCAAGTGAGGTCATAGCGGGAATTCTTGACGGGATTGTTTGGGAAGGTGGGCAATGTTTGGACAGCGTGGAATTGCTCGCGTTAAAGAATTCCATCGCCATCGTATTGGATGCGGTTTATCGAGAAATATTGAGGCCAACCGTCAACGAGTTTCCAGACTTAAAGCCAAAAATGCTAAAGTAGTATTGGGCGGGCCAGATCTGGACGCGTCGTGGGACGACTTGACATTCCCTTCAACACGCGAAGTAAGGCCGGCGCGCGGAGGTGGCCGAAAGTCTGGACGCCAGACCCGCAGCTGGACCTACGCCTACTCGCCAGCCGGCCTGCTGCTCACTGCCGATGGACCGCTGGCCGGCACCGGCGACACCACGACGTACACCTACACGGCTGCCGGATACATCGCCACCGTCACCAATGAAGTCGGCCACCTCACCACCGTCAACACCGTCAACGGCCGCGGCCTGCCGAACCAGGTCACCGATCCCAACGGCGTCGTCACCAATCTCACCTATGATTTCCAGGGCCGGCTGCTGACCACCACCGTCAATCCCGGCGCGGGCCAGGCCGTCACCACGCTCGCCTATGACGCCATCGGCCAGGTGACCAAGGTCACCCGTCCCGACGGCAGCTTCCTCAGCTACGCCTACAACAACGCCCGCCGCCTCACCACCGTCACCTCCAACAGCGGCGAGACCATCACGTATACGTATGATCTCATGGGCGACGTCACCTCGCGCGTGCTCAAGACGCCGGGCGGAACCATCGTCTTCAACCAGACCCAGACTTTTGACGAACTCGGCCGCCTGCTGCGCCACATCGGCGCCAACGCTCAGAACACCATTTACGCCTATGACAAATCGTCGCTGCTGACGTCGGTCACCGACCCGCGCAGCGGCCTCTACGGCTTCGCCTACGACGGCCTGCAGCGCCTGATCCGCGAGACCGACCAGGGCGCGGCGCAGGTCAACTACAGCCTCGACGCGCAAGGCAACACCACCACCTACACCGACCCGCGCAGCTTGGCGACCACCTACATTCGCAACGGCTTCGGCGACGTCAAGCGCCGCACCAGCCCCGACAGCGGCATCACCGACACCGTCTACGATCTGCGCGGCCTGGCCACGCAAGTCACCGACGCGCGCGGGATCGTGACCAACTATGCTTATGACAACGCGGGACGGATGCTCACCAAGGCCTTTCCCGCCGCATCAGCCGAAAACGTCGCGTACACCTACGATTCCCTCCTCCCGGCCGGCAACAAGGGCAAGGGCCGCCTGACCTCGGTGACGGACGAATCCGGCTCCACCGCCTACGTCTACGACGCCCGTGGAAATGTGCTCACCGAGACCCACGTCATCGCCGGTCAGAGCTACGCCGTCGGCTACGCCTACGATCTCGCCGACCGCGTGAGCACGATCACCTACCCCTCCGGCCGCATCGTCGCTTACGTCCGCGACACCCAGGGCCGCGTCACCTCGGTCACCACCAAGCAGAACGCCACCGCCGCCGTGGTCACGCTGGCGTCTGGCATCGCCTGGCAGCCCTTCTCCGGGCTAGTCTCCAGCATGACCTACGGCAACGGCCTCGTCGAGAGCGACACCTACAGCCTCGACTACGAGATCAACCGGCTGCTGGTGCAGAACGGCGCCGCCTCCGTCCAGGACAACGTCTGCACCCGCACCGACAATCTCAACCTCACCGGCATCAGTGACACGGTCACCCCGGCGAACTCGCAAACCTTCACCTACTCCCCCGCCAACCGGCTCGCCAGCGCCACGAGCAACTACGGCGTGTTCGGCTGGACCTACGACGGCGTCGGCAACCGCACCGGCCAGACGCTCGGCGGCGTCACCGCGCCCTACGCCTACCCCACCACCTCGAACCGCCTCTCGACCATCGGCGGCACGGCGCGTACCTTCGCCTACGACGCGGCCGGCAACGTGGCCACCGATACCCGCGCTGGCGTCGTCAATGCGTACACATACAACAACGCCAACCGCCTGAAGACCGTGACGGTCGCGGGCAACCTGAAAGCCACCTACACATACGACGCCGCCCAGCACCTCGCCATCCGCGTGCTGACCAACATGACCCCGTCCGGCACCATCCACACCGTCTACGACCGCGACGGCAATCTGCTCATGGAGAGCAATGGGCTGGCGACGGGGATCACGCGCGAATATGTGTGGTTGCCCGAGACGCAGATCGCTCCCACCATGGGTTCCCAAGCCGGCGTACCGCGCCCCATCGCCGTGGTCGACGCCGTCAACACCGCCACCCCCGTCACATGGTGGGTCAGCACCGACCACCTCAACCGCCCCGTCCGCATGACCGACGGTTTGAAGGCGACAGTCTGGCAAGCGACCTGGAAGCCCTTCGGTGAACCCCAGTCGATCACGGGATCGGCGACCCTCGACGCCCGCTTCCCCGGCCAATGGTTCCAGCTCGAATCCGGCTTGCACCAGAACTGGTGGCGGCACTATGATCCGACGACCGGGCGGTACACGCAGGTGGATCCGCTTGGGTTTGTGGATGGGCCGAGTGTTTACGGTTATGCGCGGCAAAGTGCGTCCATGATTGTTGACCTGCTGGGTCTAGACCCCCCACCTGTAGGACCAAATGGAGATCCGCTACCCCCACCCGTTCCGTTGCCCCCGGGGCCCAACGGAGAACCCAATTCGTGGGTCCCGGCTGGCGGACCAAGCACAGCTGGGACAAGGGCGAAATGGAAGCCAAAATATCCAGTACGAGGGCCCGGCAGCAAGGGTGGACAGCCAAGTTGCAGCTGGGATGACGCTCACAACCATTGGGATTGCGATGACGGTCAAGGCAATAGAGATCGTTGGAATCCGGACGGGACACCGGCGCCTGCACACTATAGCCCCCCGTGGTGGTTCCCAGGACCGTTTTTGATGTGCCAGAAATGATGACTTTGTCACTCCAGGATTCTCAAAATTGGGTTAAGGCCAGCGGCTTTGACCTAGAGGCTGTTGGCAAACGGTCCAATTGGGGCAGTCGATCCATTATCCAAAAATATCCCCTGCCTGCTGGTATCGAGAAACTCTACTGGTTTTGCAGTGAGATAGAGGACATGTTGTGGCCACGCGATCAGTGTGTGGCTTTGGTTATGGCAAACGGCATCTGGCCAAGCTCTGAAAACCTGCACTTGTACTACAAGTTCCGTCAAAGTTATGGAGACCTAACGCTTTTGGAGGATAGACCAGGGCACGTCTTCCAAAGATTCGAGCGCACGGACCTCTCAAGTTTGGTGCAGTTGGGGATTTGCTCTGGTTGGGACTTGGCGATATTCTGTGCAAGTGGTTACCGGCACGCCTTTATCTCCCACGATGCATTTGTCGAATTCGCGACTGAAAGTGCCTCGTCCCATGTCGAGATTGCGTCCCGCATCGGACCGGCAGTGCCATGACACGTGTCGCCCAATTGCTTCCACCCTCGCGGGATCGTGACCAACGACACTCAATGGCGACGTCACTTCGCGCATCCTGAAAACCGCTGGCGGCACCATCGTCTTCAACCAGACCCAGACTTTCGACGAGCTCGGCCGGCTGTTGCGCCACATCGGCGCCAACGCGCAGAACACCATCTACGGGTATGACAAATCGTCGCTGCTGACCGGAGTCACCGACCCGCGCGGCGGCCTCTATGCCTACGCCGGAGCCCGCCCTGGCGGAGGCCGGAGACGGCCTGCAGCGCCTGATCCGCGAGACCGATCAGGGGGCCGCGCAGGTCGACACCACGCTCGACGCGCAAACACCACCACCACCTACACCGACCCGCGCACGCTCGCGACCAGCTACCTCCGCAACGGCTTTGGCGACGTCAAGCGCCGCACCAGCCCGGACAGCGGAATGGTTAAAGAGGGACGCGCCTGCCATCGAGTGGTCTGAAGACGCAATCGGACGGGTGCACAGTGTGCAATACAGGGTCATGGCAGGGTCGTGGCGGGACTATGACAGGGCCATGGTGGGCAACTTTGCCCACATTCTTGCACGTCGTCCGGACAACAAAAACAGGGTTAACGGCGCCGACCGCGTCAGCCAGATCACCAACCTGTCGGGCCGTTTCGTCGCTTACCTCCGCGACGCCGTTGCTTGCGAAGACAGGGGCCGCGTCACCTCCATCACCACCAAGCAGAACGCCGCCGCGGGGCGATGCCGCCTTGATTGTTACGAGTTGCACGGACGATAAGGCGATGCTGGAGAGCGCCAAGCATCCTGGTATCCAGCGGACGCAAGGTGATCGGTACAAGTCATAAAAGATTTCGGACGGAACCTGGTTCACGCGGGCTCGGCTTTTCAAAACCGCAGCGGCATGGGATGGCCATTGGAGTTCGCGCAACCTGCCATGAAATATCTCCGGGGGCAGCACCTGGCGCCGACCCAATGCCCCTCCTCAAATGGTGAAACCCTTCGGGATCAGCCTATGCTCATGGGCCTGACGTTCGAGCGCCGCGCGAAAATCGGGATGGGCGATCGAGATCATCAGCTTGGCTCGTTGGGCGATGGATTTGCCCTTGAGATTGACGATGCCGTATTCCGTCACGACATACATCATGTCGGTCCGCGGCGTCGTGACGATGTTACCTTGCGTCAGGTCAAAGACAATCCGGCTGCGCGGCGCCCCGCGTTTGTTGTAAGTCGAGGATAGGCAGATAAAGGATTTTCCGCCCTTTGAGGCGTATCCGCCGCGCACGAACTGCAGCTGCCCGCCCGTCCCGCTGATATGGCGATGGCCGTCGCTTTCCGACGCGGCCTGGCCCTGCAGATCCATCTGTGTGGTGTTGTTGATCGCCACCACCTTGTCGTTCTGCATGATGCTATGTGGCAAGTTGGTGTAGCGCGTCGGACGGGCGAAAAGATCGCGATTGTAATCGATGGTGTCGTAGAGATATTTCGAACCCATGGCGAAGCTGTAGACGATCTTACCGGGGTCCAGGGTCTTGGCGGCGCCGGTGATCTTGCCCGCCTTATAGAGATCGACAATGCCGTCGGTGAGCATCTCGGTGTGGACGCCAAGATTGCGCACGCCAGACTCCAGCAGCAGCGAGCAGACGGCGTTGGGCATGCCGCCGATGCCGATCTGCAGGCAGGCGCCGTCCTCGATCTCGTTGGCGATCAGCTTGCCCACGGCGCGGTCAACATCCGTTGCGGGCGCGTTGGGCACTTCGGCGGCGGGGCGGTTGTCGCCTTCGATGATGTAATCCACTTCGCTCACGTGAACGCCATTGCCTTCACCGAAGACGTAAGGATTACCGTCAGTGACTTCTACGATCACCAGTTTTGCCCGCTCGATGACGGCCCGGTGCCAGAGGTTGGCGGCACTGAAATTGAAGTGGCCGTTCTCGTCCATGCGGCAGGTCTTGAAGATGACGATGTCGACCGGATCGATGAAGCGCGTGTAGTAGTCGGGGATCTCGCCCAGATTGACCGGAATGTAGCAGGCGCGCCCGGCATCGTGCTTCGTGCGGTCGTAGCCGGTGAAATGCAGGCTGAACCAGTGGAAGTGCTCGCCGTGCGGGTCTTCCTCGATCACGGCGCGGGGGCGGATCGACAG
>JANLQJ010000062.1:0-8650 GCA_031367715.1 Hyphomicrobiaceae bacterium
CCGTTTCAATCGGTCGAGAACGCCTGCCGCGCCATCGCCCGTGGCCTCGCGCTCGAACTCACCGACCGGCACATCCGCATGGTCGAGACGCACAAGATCGCAAAGAACGATCCGCTGTATGGGCTCGATCCCAAGAGCACCTTCTAGGCTTCGCCGCCTTTGCCCCGCCCACCAGCGGGGCATTCCTATACTGCAAGCATACCTGCAATGGTACGCATTTTCCGTTGCGGTCAGAGATCTGGGGCGGAACCGTGTCGCTCCTCGTAGAGTGCGACCGCTCGAACGATCACTTCTGACAGACTGATATTGTCGCGCGTGGCCAGTACACGGACCCGTCGCTTGACGGCCACCGGGACACGCAAGTTAAGTTGAGCCGATGGTTCAGGTTTGCGCGGACGCCCGGGACCCGCGCGTGGCGCGCCAAGATTGCCGACAACTTCAGACGGCGACGGTGGGCTGCCGATCGACGCAAACATCGATTGCACTTTTTTCTTGGCGTCGCTCATGCGCGCTCCTTACTTTCCAAGTTCTCGCGTATGACTTGTCGGCGAAGATCTTCAATTTCATTTTTCAATCGCTCGAGCATGGCGACCATCAGTTCCTCCGCGCGCAAATTCAAGGATGCGTCATTGGTTTCAGTGATCGCGTGGCCGGAATTTTGCGTAGCTCGATATTCCGAACGCTCCGGAATTGATCCGGGCAAAACACTGTAGTCGGCTTTTGCAAGATAGCGACGCGCCGCTACCTCTTCTTCTTTGGCCGATGTCCGGCACAAAGCGAAACTCATTCGAGATCCAGGAATTCCTTCCGCGAAAAGTTCGTGGAACAGCAACACACCGGGATGCAGATCATCAAGACCTGGTCCCGTCGGCTGCACGATCAAATGCGATTGGCGCGCGATTTCGAGCGAAGCAGGGCTCGCATGCCCAGGCGCGTCGATGATGATGAGGTCGTAGTTTTCTCCGCCTTCGATCGCTTCTTCAATCGAATCAAAAGCAATCACATCAATCGGTGGTTCGAGTTTTGCAGTCACCCGCTGCTGGTGCCAATGCATCACGGTGCTCTGTTGTCTGTCGAGGTCGGCGACGAGAACCTTCACCCCACTCTTGGTGGCGAGATCGGCAAGAGCGCGCGCGAGCGTGCTTTTGCCGACACCACCTTTTTGACTGAGAAAGGCAACCACCACAGGCATTCGCATTTCCCCGATCAGCGCGGCGCCATCGCCGGCGTCGTGTCAGCGGCGCGCGCGTGCAACCATTCGAGAACTTCCGACAACCACCAGCCAACACGACGCGGTCCGATGCGCACGCGCTTCGGAAACTTCCCTTGTTTTTCCAGACGCAAAATATGCTGCCGCGAGTAGGGCACGAGCCGCAGCAATTCCTTGAAAGTGAGCATGCGAGGCAGAGCAGGTTCCATGATTATAACTCCATCAGCACAGCCCCGGCGCAAACGAGTAGCTGCGTTGGGGCAAAGATGTCAAGAAATAAACAACTCAAGAAATATGCTAGCAAAATAGCAACGTCGCAACGAGCACGGTTGGATACGATCGAGTGCCGAGAATGTTTCAGAAATTGTCACCACGTTGAGCGCCGAGACAGGGCGCGGCGGGCCACGACGTGCCGCGACGCGTCAGGGGATGTCGGGCCTCGTCGCGACCAGTCGCTCGACATGGGACGACCATTGGTCCAGCGCGGCGCGCATCTCCGGCAGATAACCGAAACGATTGTAAATTCCGGCGACGCCTCCCAGCGTATAGGAGGTGTGGTTGAGAATTCGCTCGACGACATGCGGAGCAATGCCAAGTCGCGCCAGGCCCGTTGCAACGGTTCTGCGGATATCGTGCAAGGTCCAGTTTGCGACGCCCGACGTTGAGTCGAGTCTGTGTTTCGATTTGCTGAAACCCGAAAAGCTTCCACTGTCACGGCCCAGGGCAGGAAACACCAACGCGTCACTAAGGCGAGGCAGCTCTCGCAACACCGAACACGCGGAAGCCGATAGTGGCAGGATTTGCTCGCGGTTGCTTTTCGTTCTCCCCGATGGGATCGACCAGACACGTTGGTCCAGATCGACCTCGCGGAACAGCATGCCAGACACCTCGCTGCGTCGCTGCCCGGTGAGCACCAACAGTTTGACGATCGCCTCGAATGGATAGCCGACGATGTCGGTCGCGCGCCAGATTTTGCAAAGCTCGTCATCGCTCAAGACCCGCTCGCGTGACGGCGTCGCCGCCGGTCGGGCAACTCCCGCGCAAGGGCTCACCGAAATCAAATCGCGCGCCACGCACCAGTTGAAGAGCTTGCGAATCGCGGCGAGGGCGTGATTGGCCGCACTCGCTTTGCCTGCGTCGACGATGTCATCGAGGATTGCGATGACATCACCCTTCTCGATCGCTTTCAGATCCCTGTTACCCCATGCGTTCACGAAGGATTTGCGCAAGATGCGCTCAGTCTCCTCGGCGGTTCGTGGGCGGTTGTGTTGCGCACAATGTAGCCGGGCAAACTCCTCGACGACGGAGGTAAAGGGCAGGCCTTCCGGCCGCTGTCGTTGCGGTGGTTGTGGGTCTTCACCCTGCGCGCTTTTGTTCAGCAAGTTCATGGCCATACGTCGCGCGTCAGAGAGCGACAGCACTGGATAACGACCGAGCGTCACCCGTCGCTGCTTGCCGTCATGGCGGTAGAACAGAATGAAGGATTTTATGCCGGACGGAAACACGCGCACGGCGAACCCGGGCAACCTGGAATCGAACACCTCCATACGTTCGCTGGGCTTGGGAACGAGCTTGCGGACCGTCATATCCGTCAGCGTTGCATGGGTCATCTGATGCAGAATCTGGATTGCAGGGGCGCCGAGTTCTGGGGTAACACAGGGGTAACAAAATGTCGAGCGTATGGCGGTTCTGACCGGTTCCGTATGGTTCAGTGCAACATGATGAAAATGCTAGCAATTATACAAAAATTGGTGCGGTTAAGATTTGCAGTGTTCCCCATATAAATCTGACTCTTAATCAGCGGGTCACAGGTTCGAGCCCTGTTGCGCCCACCAGATCCGGCAAGGACTTGGCACTCATCACCAAGTCTAGCGACAAGCCCTCGCGACCAATTGGCGACCACTCTCCTGGAAGCAGGTAGGGGCTTCCTTGGCATACGGGTAGGAGCGGGCGTGGTGGCGACCGGTCGTCTGGCTCATGAGTGTGCCAAGATGGCGTCTCGTGACACGAATTGATCAGTGGCAAGTGCCTGCATGAACGGCGACGCCTGATCCTCTCCAATGCGGCTTAGTTTCATGACCTCTGCCCGTTTGCTGGAGCCGTGCTCCTTGACGTATTTCAGAACCATCTGACGCTGTTGCTCGGCATCGAACCCAATCTGCAGCACTTGCCCGGTCGTTTGACTAAGCTGGCGGTAGTGTGTCGCGCTCGTCGTCTAGCCGCGACCGTTGCCGATTTCGTGTGGCCGCGCCAGCATGAGGTGCTGGCCATCAATTCGGGCGGCGCAGGCTTCGGCCATGCGGCCGAGTGCGACCCCGCATTGCTGCGGCGCGACGTTGCCCTCAGCTATGTCTCGGCCATGGTGGCAAAGCGCGACTACGGGCTGACGGACGCCGGCATCGCCGCTATCCTGGACGCGTGAAACGAGGAGACACCGTCCGATGAGCGCCGCATTCCATGCCCCAAAACACAAAAGCTATGACGTCGTGATCGTGGGCGGCGCGATGCTCGGCTCATCGGCTGCCTGGTTCCTGTCGAACAACCCCGACTTCAAGGGCAAGGTGCTGGTGGTCGAGCGCGATCCGACCTACGAATTTTCCGCCACCGCGCACACCAACAGCTGCATGCGGCAGCAGTTCAGTGCCGAGATCAACGTACGGATTTCCCAGTTTGCCGCCGATTTTGTGAAGCAGTTCCAGCGCTACATGGGCAACGATCCGCGTGTGCCAAAACCCATCCTGCAAAGCTTCGGCTATATGTATCTGGCCGATACGCAGGCCTTTGCCGATACCTTGAGCGCCGCGCAGAAAATCCAGGCCGCCTGTGGGGCGGGCACCAGGCATATGAGCCGCGACCAGATCGCCACCGCCTATCCGTTCTACCAGCTCGACGACATTGTCGCCGGCAACCACAATCTGATCGACGAGGGCTATTTCGACGGCGGTACGCTGTTCGACTGGTGGAAACGCAGCGCCAAGGAAAAGGGCACCGAATACTGCACCAATCAAGTGGTGGCGATGACCAGGAATGCAGCCGGCACCCGCGTCGAGAGCGTCACTCTGCAAACCGGCGAGGTGATCTCATGCGGCACGGTCGTGAACGCCTCCGGTCCCCGCGCCATCGTCACCAGCCGCATGGTGGGGATCGAAATTCCGATCGAGCCGCGCAAGCGTTTCACCTTCATCTTTGCTGCCGAAAAGCCGCTTGACCGCGATCTGCCGCTGACCATCGATCCCTCGGGCGTCCATGTCCGCACCGATGGCATCTATTATATGGCCGGTTGCCCGCCATACGAGGACCCGGCGGTGGACTACAACGACTTCGCGATGGATCACGACATCTGGCAGGACAAGGTCTGGCCCGCCATCGCCAACCGCATCCCGCAGTTCGAGTCGATCAAGCTGACCAATTCCTGGGCCGGGCACTACGACTTTAACACGCTTGATCAGAATGCGATCCTGGGCCCCCACACCAAGGTTGCCAACTTCATGTTCGTGAACGGATTTTCCGGCCACGGGTTTCAGCAGTCACCCGCGATGGGACGTGGGCTGAGTGAGTTGATCACCTATGGTGGATTCCGCACGCTGGATCTGACGCCCTTTGGTTTTGCCCGTATCGAACGCAACGAACCCTTTGTGGAAACGGCCGTGATATGAAGTAGATCGTCCTCTCCGGAGCCGCCGGCCGCCTTGGGTCGTATCTGCGCGAACCGCTCGCGTAAATGGCGGATCAGCTGGTGTCGTCCGACGTCGTCGCCGATATCGGAGGGCTCTCCGTCGGCGAAAGCTTCGTGCGTGCCGAGCTTGGGATCACTGCGCCAAAGCTGAGCCCGCAACGGCGATGGAAGCGATGCGTTGACGGCGGATCACATGCTGAACGTCTCGTGCAATTTTGCGGTAGATATGGAACAATCACCGTTGCACTCGCGACATGACCGTCACCAGCTCGGCGACTTTCCGACGCTGCTCGGCAGCATCGCCGCTCTTGATTGCGCTTTCAACGCAGTGCGCAACATGGTCGTGCAGCACCGCCTCCTCGACCTTGCGCAGCGCAGCCAGGACGGCGGCGATTTGCGTGACGACATCGATGCAATAGCGGTCCTCGTCAAGCATCCGGGCAATGCCACGCACCTGCCCCTCAATTTTGCTGAGCCGTTTGGCGCAGGATTTTTTCGTCTCGCTGTGCATGGCTTGACGGTTACCCCACCAGGGTATAAATGTCAAGCTGGTCGAATACCCCCATAGGGTTTATGGCGTTCGCATCGCTGAGAGGACACATCATGACACAGGGGCATACGTCAGGTCATAGCGTTTCGGCAGCGGAACAGACGGCTAAAGATCCGGTTTGCGGCATGAATGTCAATCCGGCAACGTCCAAGCATCGGCATGAGCACCAGGGAACGATCTATCACTTCTGTGCCGCCAACTGCCGGACCAAATTCATCGCTGAGCCGCAACGCTATCTCGCCCCGGCCTCGGCGCCTGCCGCCGCGCCCGCTGGCGCCAGCTACACCTGCCCCATGCATCCGGAAATCCGGCAGGCGGGACCTGGTTCATGTCCGATCTGCGGCATGGCGCTGGAACTGGAAATGGTGACGGCCGATGCCGGGCCTAATCCCGAACTCATTGCCATGACGCGGCGCTTCTGGATCGGCCTGGCATTGGCCGTGCCGGTCCTGATCCTGGAAATGGGCGGTCATCTGACGGGCCTGACCATGCTGCTTGGTCAGCAGCGGTCCAATTGGCTGCAACTCGTGCTGGCGACCCCCGTGGTGCTGTGGGCCGGCTGGTCGTTCTTCGAGCGCGGCTGGAAATCCGTCGTGACGCGCAATTTGAATATGTTCACGCTGATCGCCTTGGGTACCGGCGTTGCCTGGACTTATAGCGTTGTCGCTACGCTGGCCCCGGGCCTGTTTCCGGCGGCGGTGCGCATGGCGGGTGGCGGTGTTCCGGTCTATTTCGAGGCCGCTGCGGTCATAACGGTGCTGGTACTGCTCGGGCAAGTGCTGGAGCTGCGGGCGCGCGAGAAAACGAGCGGTGCCATCCGGGCCCTGCTCGATCTCGCGCCCAAATTGGCCCGCCGCATCCGCGCCGACGGCAGCGACGAAGACGTCGACCTCGGGCTGGTCGCTGCGGACGATCGTCTGCGCGTGCGTCCGGGCGAGCGCGTTCCGGTCGATGGCGAACTCGTGGAAGGTTCGAGCACCATTGATGAGTCCATGCTGACCGGAGAATCGATGCCGGTGAGCAAAACCATTGGCGGCAAGGTGATCGGCGGCACTGTCAATCAGGGCGGCGGCTTTGTCATGCTGGCCCAAAGGGTCGGGCGCGACACCGTGCTGGCGCGCATCGTGCAGATGGTGGCCGAGGCACAACGCAGCCGGGCTCCGATCCAGCGTCTCGCCGATCAGGTTTCCGGATGGTTCGTTCCCCTCGTATTAGCGATCGCGGTACTGGCGTTTGCCGCCTGGGCCACTTTCGGGCCGGAACCGCGCATGACCTTTGGCTTGATCGCCGCCGTCTCCGTGCTGATCATCGCCTGCCCGTGCGCGCTCGGCCTCGCGACGCCGATGTCGATCATGGTCGGTGTCGGGCGCGGCGCCCAGTCGGGCATCCTCATCAAGAATGCCGAGGCGCTGGAGCGGCTTGAGAAGATCGACACCATTGTCGTCGATAAGACGGGTACGCTCACCGAAGGCAAGCCGCAGGTTACGGCTGTGCGGGCCTTCGGCGACCTGAAGGAAGTCGATCTGTTGCGGCTGGCCGCCAGTCTGGAGCGCAACAGCGAACACCCGCTGGCGGCTGCTATTGTGCGCCGGGCTCTGCAACTTAACACCGGCTTTGCGCCCGTCGGGAATTTCGCGGCGCCCGCCGGCAGGGGCGTGAGCGGCCTGGTCGATGGCAAGCGCTTGCTGATTGGCAACCCCCTCATCATGGCAGAGGCGGGCATCGATGTCGCCAAGGCTGAGGCTGTGGCAAATGACTTGCGCGCTGGTGGCGCCACGGTCGTTTTCGTTGCCATCGACGGCAAACTCGCCGGAACGATCGCCATTGCCGATCCAATAAAGGAAAGTGCGCCCGATGCCATAGCGGCTCTGCAGCAAGCCGGTTTGCGCGTGGTCATGCTCACGGGTGACCATGCCATCACCGCCAATGCGGTCGCGTCCAAGCTCGGCATTGCCGAGGTCAGGGCCGACGTTCTTCCCCAGGACAAGAGCAGCATCGTCCAGCAATTGCGCAGTGAGGGTCGCGTCGTCGCGATGGCCGGCGATGGCGTCAACGATGCGCCCGCATTGGCTGCCGCCGACGTGGGCATCGCCATGGGGACAGGCACGGACGTGGCCATGGAAAGCGCGGGCGTCACGCTGGTCAAGGGCGATCTCAACGGCATCGTCCGGGCACGACAATTGTCGGCGGCGACCATGTCGAACATCCGCCAGAACTTGGCTTTCGCCTTCATCTACAACGCTGCCGGTGTGCCGATTGCGGCCGGCGTGCTCTACCCCGTTTTCGGGCTATTGCTGTCGCCGATGCTGGCTGCGGCCGCCATGGCGCTGTCGTCCGTCAGTGTCATCGGCAATGCGCTGCGGCTCAACTCCGTGAAGATTTAGTCAGGTCGGGGGTTTCGGTTGCCAGCATGATTTGAACAATACTCTGCTTCAAGTCTGGTGAAACCGGCGTGATACGAATGGTCGAGTTGCCGATAGCTGCCACCACCTATGGCGCGGAAATTGCGACATGCGAATTCTGTTGATCGAAGACGATCCGATGATCGGTGCGAGCCTGGCTCGGGCGCTAGTTGACAATGGCATGACCGTCGATTGGGCCAAGGACGGTGCGGACGGCGAACTGGCGATCCAGGCGGGAGCCTATGCAATGATCCTTTTGGATCTTGGGCTGCCAGGAAAGTCGGGCGCAGTCTTGCTTGGCGAATTGCGCAAGCGCGGGAATAGGACACCGCTCCTTGTCATCACCGCGCGCGAGTCCACCGATGACAGGGTTGCCGGGCTTGACCTCGGCGCTGACGACTATCTGGTGAAGCCATTTGAATTGAACGAGCTGCTGGCGCGAATGCGCGCCGTGCTGCGGCGGCAGAGCGGGCACGCCACCTCGCTGCTCAGCAACGGCCGCATCACGCTCGATCTGACGAGCCATGAAGTCTCGTGCGCAGGCGTCACCGAGCTGCTGCCGGCCAGGGAGTTCACGCTGTTGCATACGCTGATCGAACGCCCCGGCACGATATTCTCGCGCGACCAGCTCGAGGAGCGGGTCTATGGCTGGGGCAAGGAAGTCGAGAGTAATACCAGCCCACCTAAGGTTTGATCGCAAGAATCCAAGGATATGAGCCCAGGGATTTGATGCGGCCGGGTTCGGCAGTGAGCCGGGTCCACGCCGCGCAGGCGGCATCGACGATGGCGTCGTAGTCGTTAAGCAAGCGGTG
>JANLQJ010000101.1:0-4107 GCA_031367715.1 Hyphomicrobiaceae bacterium
GATCCGGTCGACAAACCGTGCGCCCACAAACCACCCAATCCCTGTCGCCAGCGGAAACACGGGCTTGGTAAAGGCTGCCATGCCATAGCCGATCGTCGTCAACAGTTTGCGCCGCCCAAGCCAGTCAGACAGCGCGCCCGAGAACACCTTGGTTATCATCGCCGTCGCCTCGGCAATGCCTTCGATAGCCCCCACCGCGACCATCGAGGTCCCGAGCACACTGACCAGATAGACGGGAAACAACGAGTGGATCATCTCGGATGAGATATCCATGAACATGCTGACGAACCCGAGGGCCCAGATGCCGCGTGGAATGGCTCTCCACGTTGTGTCACGGGCGATGGTCATGGGGCGCTTTCTTTGTTGAGTGATGTAAACTGAGCCAGTTCAGTCCTTGTGCAGACTGACAAGACAACCGAGGCACCAACGGCACCGAAATTATCCGCGGAGCTGGCGACGGCGTGATAGCTTGGAGCGTCGATTCGAGGATGGTCATAGGATGCAGGACAGCGCAACATCGGTATCGGGTTGGAACGCGACACTGGAACATTGGAACGAAGCGGCCTTTCTGGCCCTCAATGCCCCCGAAAACCCAGCGCCTTGGCTTGTCGCGATCGCCATGGTTTTTGCGCAATGGGTGGTTCTCGTCGTCCCGGTCTTGCTCGCATCGCTTTGGCTATGGGGCGACCGCAGCAACCGGAGCGGCCTGCTACTGACGCTTCTTGGTTCTGGATTGGCCGTGACTTTCAAACAGATCATCTCGCTATTTTGGTATCATCCCCGTCCGTTCGCAGTTCCCATCGGGCACACCTTGATGGAACACGCCGCCGACAACTCATTTCCAAGCGACCACGCAACTTTTTTCTTGGCGATCGGACTTGGCCTGCTCGTTTGGACCCGTGCTCAATGGGCCGGCCTCCTGGTGCTCGTGGCGGCGATTCCCATGGCCTGGGCCCGCGTGTTCCTCGGCGTGCACTTCCCCCTCGACATCCTGGGAGCCATTCCGGTAGCGGCCATTGGCACACTCTTCACGCTCCCGATAAGAGGATCGGTCAGGCACGCCATCTTGCCAAGTTTGGCCGAGCCGCTCTATCACCGCGTGTTTTCGGTCGCGATTGCAAAAGGTTGGGTCCGCTCGTAGGTCGAACGGCCACCCCCTTCCCATCCCCGCCCCCCTCCGCTACACCCTCCCCGCCATGCCAAAACGAACCGACATCCACTCCATCCTCATCATCGGCGCCGGGCCCATCATCATTGGGCAGGCGTGCGAATTCGATTATTCGGGCACTCAGGCCGTCAAGGCGCTGAAGGCCGAGGGCTATCGCATCGTGCTGGTCAACTCGAACCCGGCCACGATCATGACCGATCCGGAGCTGGCGGACGCCACCTACATCGAGCCGATCACGCCCGAGATCGTCGCCAAGATCATCGAGCAGGAGCGCACCGCCCGGCCCAACGACAAGCTGGTGCTGCTGCCGACCATGGGCGGGCAGACGGCGCTGAATACCGCGCTGGCGCTGGAGCGCAGCGGCACGCTGGAAAAGTGGGACGTCGAGATGATCGGCGCCAAGGCCGATGTCATCGACAAGGCCGAGGACCGGTTGCGGTTCCGCGACGCCATGACCAAGATCGGGCTGCCGAGCCCGCGTTCGCAGGTTGCGCGCACCATCGACGAGGCGCTGAAGGCGCTGGAGTTCGTCAGGCTGCCGGCGATCATCCGGCCGAGCTTCACCATGGGCGGGACGGGCGGCGGCATCGCCTATAGCCGGGGCGAGTTCCTGGAGATCATCGAGCGCGGGCTGGATGCCTCGCCGACCACGGAGGTCGTCCGCGACAAGGACGACAACTGCATCATCATCTGCTCGATCGAGAACGTCGATCCGATGGGCGTGCATACCGGCGATTCGATCACCGTCGCGCCGGCGCTGACGCTGACCGACAAAGAATATCAGATCATGCCGGGGCAGACTCAAGGAAGGGGTTTTGAAGTCCAATCAGCAAGTCGGCGGTCAAGCAGCGGCCGCAGTTTGCGGAAGGATTCCCAGGTGTCAGGCACCGCATAAAAATTCTTTTTGGCTTTGGGAAAGGTCTTCATGTAGTCATCGGTAAAATTAGGAAAGTTCTTTTCATCGTAATAGTCTTCGGTAAAAGCGTTGCCTTCGTCGGTGAGGAACTCGTTCAAGAAGCCGCCATCTTGAATTTGCACAAAACGTCCAGGCGTTATTTCTTGCCGCCGCAACTGTTCAATTTCATCGGCGCAGTCTTCCAAAAGCTGCTCGGAGGCGAACCCCGAAAAAATCATGAAAGAGAGGAACATACCGATGTGAGTGTGCGCAGCCATTTCGTCTAGATCATCCGGAATATCGCTACTCTCCAAGTAGTATTCAGCATCGTCATACTTCACCGTCTCTATGGTGCTGTGTGGCATACGATCAGATTTGGGGCGATCAAGGATGACAAATGGCGCTGGCATTTTTGCCGCTTCGGTAGCTCGTTTCGTCGCCCCTGCTGCCAACTTCTTGCGGGCTTTAGCCAATGCCTTTTCAAATGGTTCTGTGTTGCTGATTATAAGTGCGACCTCTTTTTTTGGAAGCTTCGGCCTTACGGTTAACCCGCGCTGTGGCCAAGCGGACTGCACAGCTCGAAAAAACTCCATGCCTTCTTCGGTCAGGTCGCTCATCGGGTTGGAACGCGCCACTGGAACATTGGAACGAAGCGGTCTTTCTGGCCCTCAACCTCAAACTGCTGTTCGATACCTTTGCCGGCGTGGCCTAAGCCGCACCCGGCTTTGGCACCGCCAACAGCCGCAGCGCGTTCAGTGTCACCAGCACGGTGGCACCTGTATCGGCCAGTATGGCGGGCCAAAGTCCGGTCAGGCCAATGATGGTCGTGACCAGGAACACCGCCTTCAGGCCGAACGCCATGGTGATGTTCTGGCGGATGTTGGCCATAGTTCGCTTGGACAGCTCGATCATGGCGGCGACGTCGCCGACCCGGCCGTGTAGCGCGGCGGCGTCGGCGGTTTCCAGCGCCACGTCAGTGCCGCCGCCCATGGCGATGCCGACGTCAGCGGCCGCCAGCGCCGGCGCATCGTTGATGCCGTCGCCGACCTTGGCCACCTTGTAGCCTGCGGCTTTCAGCTCTTCGACGATGCGCTGCTTGTCCTGCGGCAGCAAGTCGGCGCGCACCTCGATGCCAAGCGCCTTGCCGATGCATTTGGCCGTACGGCTGTTGTCGCCAGTCAGCATGACGGTCTTGATGCCGCCGTCGGTGAGCGCTTTCAGGCCGGCCACCGCATCGGCGCGCGGCTCGTCGCGTACGGCGATCAAGCCGGCGATCTCCGTCCCCGCGATTAGCACCGAGACGGTTTTTCCGTCGTCGTTGAGCGCCGTGATCTGCGCTGTTTGTGCGCTTGAGCGCGCGATCCGCTCGTCCGCCGATTTTGGCGAGCCGAAGAAGATGTCGACCCCATCGACGGTGCCGGTGACGCCCTTGCCGCCGTGCGCCTGCAGATTGCTCGCCTGCGGTACGGCGATTTTGTTGCTGGCCGCGTGGCCGAGGATCGCCACGGCGATCGGATGGCTGGAACCGGTTTCCAGCGCCGCCGCCAGCCGCGCGACTTCGGCCGCCGGCTTGGTGAAGCCGACCACGTCAGTCACTTTCGGTTTGCCCTCGGTGAGCGTGCCGGTTTTGTCGAAGGCCACCGCCGTGATGGTGCGCAGGTTTTCCAGCACTGCGCCGCCTTTCAGCAGCAGGCCACGGCGGGCGCCGGTCGCCAGCGAGGCGGCGATGGCGGCCGGGGTCGAGATGACCAGCGCGCAGGGGCAGCCAATCAAGAGGATGGCGAGGCCTTTGTAGATCCAAGCGCCCCATATGCCGCCGAACAGGAGCGGCGGGACGATGGCCACCAGCGCGGCGACTGCGACCACGCCTGGCGTGTACCAACGCGAGAAGCGGTCGATGAAGCGCTCGGTCGGCGCCTTGCTCTCCTGCGCTTCCTCGACCAGCTTGACCACGCGGGCGATGGTGTTGTCGGCGGCGGCAGCGGTGACGCGAACGCGCAGCGCCGCATCGCCATTGACAGTTCCGGCAAATACGGACGCATCG
>JANLQJ010000399.1:0-2831 GCA_031367715.1 Hyphomicrobiaceae bacterium
CGTACGTCCTGAGTGCCTCGCATCGACTTGGACGGGTCCCGGCCTTCGCCGGGATGACGATTTTTCGGGGTTCCAAATGATTGTTACAGAACACTAGCAATTCTCATTCCCACTCACCATTCCCGACTTACCATTCCCACCCAAGTATCCATGACCCACGGCGCCATCATCGATCCCTCCATCGCCGTGCAGCCTGAGGTCGGCGCCTTTGCGCGTGTCTATGCGGCGGGCACGCCGCAAGTGGTCTGGACCCGTCTGGTCGCCGATCTGGAAACGCCGGTCTCGGCGGCGCTGAAACTCGCAAACGAGTTGCCGATGAGCTTCCTGCTCGAATCGGTCGAGGGCGGCGCGGTGCGCGGCCGTTATTCCGTCATTGGCTTTGCGCCCGATATCGTCTGGCGCGCTTTTGGCGATGCGGCCGAGATCAACCGCGCGCCCGAGCGCGCACCCGACGCGTTCAAACCGATGAAGGGCGGCACGCTCAGGGCCCTGCGCGCGCTGCTGAAAGAGTCCCGCATCGAGCTGCCCGCCAGCCTGCCGCCGATGGCCGCCGGCGTCTTCGGTTACATGGGCTATGACACGGTGCGCCTGGTCGAGCGGCTGCCAGCGGAAAAACCCGATCCCTATGGCATCCCCGACAGCCTGCTGATGCGCCCGACCATCATGGTGATCTTCGACGCGGTTAAGGATGAAATGACGGTGGTGACACCGGTGCGCCCAGCCAAGGGAGTGAGCGCCGATAAGGCTTATGCGGACGCTGCGAACCGCCTCGCCGAGGTGGTGACGACACTCGAGGGCCCGCTGCCGCATGCAAAGGTTGGCGACACCGACGCCCCACCCGCCGCGGTCGTGCCGGCCGGCAATACGACGTCGGCGCAGTATGTCAGGATGGTCCGTCAGGCCAAAGAGTATATCGCCGCTGGCGACATCTTCCAGGTGGTGCTGTCGCAGCGCTTCCAGGCGCCGTTCACGCTGCCATCCTTCGCGCTGTATCGGGCACTGCGCCGCACCAACCCCTCGCCATTCCTGTTCCATCTCGATTTCGGTGGCTATGCGCTGGTTGGCTCGTCGCCGGAAATTCTGGTGCGCGCCCGCGACGGCCAAGTGACCATCCGCCCGATCGCCGGCACGCGGCCGCGCGGCAAAACACCCGAAGAGGACAAGTTGCTGGCCGCCGAGCTGCTCGCCGACGAGAAGGAATTGGCCGAGCATCTGATGCTGCTCGATCTCGGACGCAACGACGTCGGCCGCGTCGCCGAGATCGGCTCGGTGCAGGTGACCGACAAGTTCTTCCTGGAATATTACAGCCACGTCATGCACATCGTCTCCAACGTCACTGGACGGCTGGCGGTGGAACATGACGCCATCGATGCGCTGATGGCGGGCTTCCCGGCCGGCACTGTCTCGGGCGCGCCGAAAGTGCGGGCCATGCAGATCATCGACGAATTGGAAAACGCCAAGCGTGGCCCCTATGGCGGGTGCGTCGGCTATTTCTCGGCCAGCGGCGAGATGGACACCTGCATTGTGCTGCGTACCGCGCTGTTGAAGGACGGCATCATGCACGTCCAGGCCGGCGCCGGCATCGTCATGGACAGCGCTCCCGACATGGAACTGGCCGAGTGCCGCAACAAGGCTGAAGCACTGTTCCGCGCGGCCGAAGAGGCGGTGCGGTTTGCAAAGTCGGGACGCAGACGGCGGTAGGAGGCACGAACGACAGACGCAGGCATCGCCATGAAGGTGCGATTTGACGTATACCATCGGGCGAACCAATCACAGCCGGGAGGTCGTCATGGGTGATCAACATCGCCTTTGCTTGCGCCCGCGCGCAGGAGGGCGGTCTCCTCTCTTCGACAAATTGGGGAGAAGAGAATAAAGGCGCAGTCGAGAAGGCCTTACGTTAGCGCGTATAGGCCTTCGCCGGGATGACAAATTTTCGGGATCCTCTTGTAAGGGTCGGAACCATAGCAATCTCATGAAGTCTGGATACCATGGCAAAAGGTCTGGCAGCAGCTGCGGGCGCAACGCGGCTCACCTTGTCGCTGTTGCGCCACGCCAAGGCCGATCGCGGCGATCCTAAGTTGGGCGATATCGACCGGCCACTGACGGATCGCGGCGAGCGCAACGCTGCGGCGATGGCCGCCTGGATGGCGGCTGCCGGTCCCGCGCCAAACCGCATCCTTTGCTCGCCGGCCAAGCGCACGCGCCAGACGCTGCAGCAGGTGCTGCCGCAGCTCAGCCCCAAACCCGCCGTCGATACGCTCGACGACCTCTACCTCGCCGGTCCGCTGCTGCTGCTGAAACATCTGCACGCGGCCAAAAAGCGCGACGCTCACCTGCTGATGATCGGCCATAATCCGGGCCTGCACGCGCTGGCACTGGACCTGATTGCCGACGGCCCGCAAGAGCGCATCGCGGCGCTCGGCCGCAAGTTGCCGACCTGCGGATTGGTGGTGATCGAGTTTGAGTTGGAGCGGTGGGCAGACGTGGTCGCCGGCACCGGCACGCTGGCGAGTTTTACCACGCCCGGGGGCATCGATTAGTTCAGCAATGCCATCCCGGATGCGCTGCAGCACACGCTCGACGGCCGGCTCCCGGAACGGGAGTCGGCGAGCACAATTAACGAAAGTGCAGCGCTGATCCGGGATCTGCCGGGGCACCTGCCGTGCTGCGACAGGTGCCGAACCCACAGTGATCGCGTGCGCAGCGTCAAAACGGAGCGCTGCGCACGCGATGACGGTTTCTTGCGGAACAGTCTCACAACTTATACCGTCCAACTTATGGTTTGACCTGTCTCTTTGAAGGTTCGTGACAGAGGTCATGGCGTAGGGGCG
>JANLQJ010000125.1:0-22421 GCA_031367715.1 Hyphomicrobiaceae bacterium
CTCTCGGAAGGCATCGAGATCGGCGCCGGCTGGATCCGCACCGGTCAGATCTCCGGCAAGGAGTATGTCGCCCTCTCGATCGCGGCCCCGGAACTCGGGACCAAGACGCTCTATGCCAATCTCGGCCGGGCCGCCGGCCAGTGCGACCCCGACGTCTTCGCCTTGATCTGGAACCCGCAAGACTGACGTTTCTCGCCCTCGCGCCGCTTCGTCGGCGCGGGGGCATTTCGCTGTTCGCCGTTTCAATCCGCCATCTCCCCAACCCACCCGCTCCTCAGGCTTGCCGCGCGCTTATCGTCCATCGAGCGGAGCGTGGAGTGCTTGTCTCCTGGCTGCTTGGCAGAGTTGTAATTCTGGCACGCTTTGCTGTGGCGGATTTATTCCGACCGGTCCCTCGCCGAAGGAAATCGCATTTGTCAGGCGGCTGTTTTCACCGTTGGCTTGCCTGTCTGCGCTGCCAAGTGAGAAGGCAAGGTTGACGGGTTCAATAACGGGCCGGAGCGACGTGTTTTCAATCCGGTTCCTTGTCATGATCAGTTGGCGGACAAAGGCAATCGCGGGATGTTTCAAGGCAGTATTTTGGACAACAGGATAAAAGGACGCCGCCGGCTTGGCGTCACAGCCCGCAAATGCAGGCAAAACGAGGACGTCCCGGAAATGGTCGTGACGTCACCGCTCCAGATTGCTGAATGACTTCAATGCGATTCTTGACGCCATCTTGTCGTTTTGCGGTCCGCGCCCATCTCGCCAGGGTACCCACAGCATCGAGGTACCCGCCATGGCAGACAACCCCATCACACCCAGGCCCGGCCGCATCCGCGACAGCCGCCGGTCGCGGCAGCCAAACCTGAAACAACAGATCTTCCGCCAGGCCGGAACCACCAGTCTGGCGGCGACGTGGTCGAAAGGCCACATCAAGCCCGGCGCCATGAAGCGCGGCATGGGGACGGGCATGCGCGCGGCCGCCGGCCTGATCGCTCCCGGCAGCCGGGGCGTCATCGTCAAGGCGCGTTACACCACCATCTCAGGTGGCGATCTTGGCGCCGCCCGCGCCCATCTCAAATACATCCAGCGCGATGGCGTCACGCGCGAGGGTGAAGCCGGCCAGCTCTACGACGCTGCCGGCAGCGAGGTGGACGGGAGCGCGTTTCTGGACCGGTCGCAAACCGACCCCCATCAGTTCCGCTTCATCGTCTCGGCCGACGACAGCGCCAGCCTCGCCGACCTCAAGCCGTTCATCCGCGATCTGATGCTGCAGATGGAACGCGATCTCGACAGCAAGCTCGATTGGGTCGCCGTCGATCATTTCAACACCGGCCATCCCCATACCCACATCGTCATTCGCGGCCGCGACGACCGGGGCGAGGACCTCGTCATGGCCCGCAGCTATATCGGTCATGGCGTACGCGCCAGGGCGCAAGGACTTGTCACCATGCAGCTTGGTCCCGAGAGCGATCTGGAGCGCTTGCGCAAGCTCACCAACGAGGTCGCCCAGGAACGCCTCACCAGTCTCGACCGCTCGTTGCTGGTGCGCGCCAAGGAGGGCATTCTGACCTTGCAGGCCGCCTCCGAGCCCAACCCGGCGCTGCGCTCGCTGCGGATCGGACGGCTGCAGACACTGCAGCGGCTTGGTTTGGCCGAGGAGCGTCAGAAGGGCGTTTGGCAACTCGACGCCGCCGCCGAGAGCAAGCTGCGCCAGCTCGGCGAACGCGCGGACAAGTTCAAGATGATGCAACGCGCCCTCAAGGAGGTGGGCATAGACCGCGCGGCGTCCGGCATGGCGCTGTTCGAAAAGGCGCCACGAAAGGCGCCGTTGATCGGCAAAGTGGTCGGGGTCGGCTTGGTCGACGAAATCACCGACCGCACTTGGGTCATTCTCGATGCCGTCGATGGCCGGGTCCACTATGCCGAACTTGGCCGCCTGCAGCCGGGCGCCCTGCCGGCGCGCGGCATGATCGCCGCCCTGGGCGGCGGCCACCAGAACGAAAAGCCGAATACTCTGCCGCGTCTGCATGTGTTGTCGCTCGTCTCGATCGAGCGGCTTGCCAGCTATGAGGGACTGACCTGGCTCGACGAAGCGATCATCGCCAAGTGGCGACCGGATTCTGCGATGCCTGGCGTTGCCGCCGAACTGCGATCTGCAATAGCGGCTCGCGGCGATTGGCTGGCGGGGCGGCAATTGGCAACGATCCAGGCATCGGACGGCGTCACGCCATCGCCAGAGATGATGACGTCTCTGCGCAAAATGCAGACCGAGCGACTGGTCGCAACCCTATCCAAACAGCTGAATGCCGAGTTCTTGCCGTCCGACCCCGGGCGTCGCGTCACAGGCGTCTATGAGCGCTCGATCCAAACCCCGACCGGCAAGATCGCCGTTATCCGTCGCCTGGACACCTTTACCCTGGCGCCCTGGAAGCCGGCGCTCGAACCCCTGCGTGGGCTTCAGGTCAGCGGCAGCATCGGTCCAAACCGCGTCTCTTGGACATTGGATCGAGAGCGAGGACTGCCGCCTCGTGCGTAACCCTCCTCTCACGTGCCGACGTTTCCACGAAAGCGGCGCTGCAGGTGTGCGGATATTATTAGAGGCCGAATCGAAACAAGGAGCCGCGACTCAATTCCACTCAAGCTCGCGAAAAGACAGATACGAAATGTCGAGATCAGTAATCTGGCTGACGGCTGGAAGCCGGACCTGTTGCCCGACCTTCAATTTCGCGCACAACGTGAGCCACGGGAACAAACCGGCGTGCGCCTGAATATCAACGCCTGGTAGTCCCATGCCTAGCATGCTGACTATCTCTACTCGTGCGGACTGTGGCCGCTGGCAATCGCCAAGTGATGCGCCTGATGGTGCATGCCAACGGTCAACAGGCCGATGAAACCGAGGGCGTTGAGTTTGACGAGGTCCTTAGGCTCGGTCACGGTCGCGGTCAGCGCAGAACCGTGCTCGATGTCCTCGACCTGGAAATGCCACCCCCGCACGCCGTCCATGGTGGCCGCATGGGCCGTGACCATCCTCCGGATCGACGCTTGCACCGCCGGCGTGCCCGTCACGGCGAAGTGCATGCCGTTGGCGATCTGCGTCGCAACCACGTCGGCGCCGAGCGTGACATTGTTCATATCGATCAGGTGTTGCCTGAGCGATTCGATGTTGACCTTCGACCAATCCGTCGCCGGGTCGGCGTCCAGCATGGCGACGATTTCGGCCAGGGCGGCAAAGGCAGACTGCCCGGATTCCTTGGGAAGTGATGACGCCGCCATGGCCGCCATATGGTCGGCATGTTTGGTACCGACTGAGACAGTCGGTTGCGGGTCGGCCGCAAAGGCAGCGCCCGAAAACAGCAGGACGGCGAATACAGCCAAGCGAGCTCGCATCGGGATTCTCCTCAAGGTTTGGGCAGAACTCACTATGTCCTTGCCACGGATCGTGCGCGCCCTACATGATAGTAATCATGTCCACACCACTTGATACGTTTCTGGACACGATGCCGTCGACGGACGTCTCGTTCGATCCGGGGCAGTTCGTGTTTGCGCGCGGCGACACAGTCCGCAGGATGTTTCAGGTCATGCACGGCGAAGTTCACTTGATGCGCCATCAACGCGACGGCACGGCCATCATTGTGCAACGCGCCGGGACAGGCTGCATTCTCGCCGAGGCCTCGCTGTTGGTGGGTCGCTATCATTGCGACGCCGTGGCGGCCCAGCCGGCACGGGTGAGATCTCGCTCGCGCCTGGCTCTAACGGCGCGTCTTGCCGAGGACAGCGGATTTGCCCATGCATGGATTGCCCACCTCGCTGGCGAAGTGCAAGCGGCGCGCCTTCGGATCGAAATCGTGTCGATGAAAACGGTGTCTGCGCGCCTCGACGCCTGGCTCGCCTGGCACGACGGCGAGCTTCCGGCCAAGGGGGCCCAGAAATCCATCGCAACTGAGATCGGGGTCAGTCCCGAGGCGCTGTATCGTGAGCTTGGACGCAGGCGCCAGCGGTGGAAATCGTAGATGGGTCTGGCGCACGCGCCCTTGGATGCATTGACCGCGAAACATGCGCGCCATCATGTTTACAGCCGTGATTTAGCCGCCGTCTTTGTTGACTGACCCTTGTCCTATCCTATCAGGGAGGATAGGAAAGTCACATGCCCCATGACAGCCATCCCGACATCGTGAAACGATTGAAGCGCGCCGAGGGACATCTGCGCGCGCTGATCGCCATGATCGAGGCAGCAAAGCCGTGCCTGGAACTGGCGCAACAACTGCATGCCGTCGAAAATGCCATCGCGAACGCCAAGCGCGAGCTGATTTATGACCACATCGACCACTGCCTCGATGACACGGTGCAGGGCGACGCCAAGACGGCCCGCGCCGCGCTCAAGGAATTCAAGGCGCTCAGCAAATATCTATGAAGGACAATGCCGTGTTCGAACAACTCAAGGACTGGCTTGGCTTCGGCCCCGAAGCCAGCGTCATCGGCCACGGCCACGATCACGGCGCCGAGGGCGGCCGTGGCCACACCCATGGCGTCATCGATGCCAGCATCGCCACGACCGAGCGCGGCATCTGGGCCATCAAGTGGTCGTTCGTCATTCTCGCCGTCACAGCGGCGCTGCAGATCGCGGTGGTTCTGATCTCCGGCAGCGTCGCGCTGCTTGCCGACACCATCCACAATGTCGCCGACGCTACGACCGCCATTCCTTTGTGGGTCGCCTTCAAGCTGGCGCAGCGCAAACCGACGCCGACCTTCACCTACGGCTATGGCCGCGTCGAGGATCTCGCCGGCATCGTCATTGTGCTCATCATCCTGTTCAGTGCACTGGTCGCCGGCTACGAATCGATTTCGCGAATACTGAACCCGCAGGCGATCACGGCGCTCGGTTGGGTGGCGCTTGCCGGCTTCGTCGGCTTCGTCGGCAACGAGGCCGTCGCCGTCTTCCGCATCAGAGTCGGCCGCCAGATCAACAGCGCCGCGCTCATCGCCGATGGCTACCATGCCCGCACCGATGGCCTGACCAGCCTCGCCGTCGTTGCCGGGGCGTTCTTTGTCTGGCTGGGATTTCCGCTCGCGGACCCCCTCATCGGTCTTGGCATCACCATCGCCATCATGGGCATTGTCTGGCAATCGGCCAAGTCGGTGCTGACCCGTATGCTCGACGGCGTGGACCCCAAGATGACCGACGAAATCCGCCATTCGGCCGAGCACGTCCCCGGCATCAAGAAGGTGCTCGATGTCAAGGCGCGTTGGCTTGGCCACAAGCTGCATGCCGATGTCGCCGTGCTCGTCGATGGAGCTTTGACTGTGGCAGACGCGGACAAGTTCGCTGCGGCGCTGAAGGCCGAAATGATGGCGCACATTCCAACGCTATCGGTTGTCAATGTGCGGTGTCAGGGTAGCGACCAACGCGAGGCTGTTGCAGGCGTTGCCGACACTGGCGGTCACCACCACTCGCCCGATCCCGTCGAGGTGGTCAGCCTGATCGCCAACGGGCGACTCGAAATTGCCGACACAGTCAAGGGCGAGCGGATGCGTCTCACCCTCGACCGCAGCGTCGACGCCCTGCTGGCGACCGTGACCATCGAGCGAGCGGGCAACCGCGCCGAGACCCTGGACTTGACGCCCACGTCCGCCCAATCGCTGGTGTACGAAAGTTCCGTTGCCCCCGCCGAGCCGCACGAGTTCTCCGCTCAGCTTCGCATGGCGGCCGGCGACCGGAAGATTGTTCTGCCGTTCGCTATGACAGAGCCGGCAGGGCACGGGCATTGAGTCACAGTGATCCGACGGCCGAACTGAATCCGCTTCAGCATTGACCTTCAGCCGGCAACGCGGCGGGCCACGAGATACCACAGCATCTTCACGCCGACATCGCCTGTCGCGCTGACGGCGAAGCCCTGCCTTTCGAGCAGGCCAGCGATCACGTCCATATCGACGTGACCGTGACGGTGCAGGCGGAACAATCTGCGGCGGCGCGGCGGTTTCGACCAGTCGACGACTAGCATGCGGCCGCCGGGTTTCAAGACCCGGGCAGCTTCGATCACGAATGCCTCACGGCCCCGTTTCGGCAAGTGGTGCATCATCAACGTGCTGACCACGGCGTCGAACGACCCAGTCTCGTACGGTAAGTGTTGCGCGATGGCCGAAGCGAACCCGATGGCGAGGCCGGCGCGGGCGGCTTTGCTCCTGGCTCGCGTGATCATCTCGTTGAACGGATCGATACCGTCCACGCGCCCCGTGGGGCCGACCTGCTGGCTGGCGAGCAGGGCGATGCTGCCGGTGCCGCACCCGACATCGAGCACCGCTTCGCCGGGCGCGAGTTTGGCGAACGACAGCATCCGCCGACGGAAGGCCCGCTGCCGTCCGAACGTGACGACCTGTTCCATCAGGTCATAGGCGCCGGCGGAATGGAGGAGGATGCCGATATGCGGCGGCTTCGGCCGGTCGCCGGACCCCGCGAACTGTTGGCGCTGATGTTGAGCGGTGCGACCATGCGCGAACCACCAAAGCAAGGCCCCAGCGGCCATAGCCACGACCACGGCATGAGCCGCGAGCAGCGGTGCTCCGAGCGTCGGCCAAAGGCCAGCATATCCCAGAGCCCAGATAACGACGGCGGCAAGCGCGATCTTGGCGGTGATCGCGACGGCGAGGAGTGGCCCTCCGTGGCGGTCTCTTGATTGGTGATGGTGCATGGGGTGATCCGTTTTCTGGCGAATTTGCCGAGTTTGGCGTCGATTTGCACGCAGAGGAGTTCGATTTACGCTTCCAGCCTACACTCAATTGACGCCGAACGGATGCCAGCTTTTGCCGCCATCCGTGCTCGCCACAATGTCGTTGTCGACAGTGGTCGCGAAGAGGCGCGATGCATCTTTCGGATCGAACGCCATATGCAACAGCGCGCGCTGGCCGAAGTCGTTGCTTAGCAGCGTCCAGTCACTTGTCGCGCCGTCTATCGATTGAAGGAGACCCTTGCCTACCACAAAGGCGAACATTTTCGATCCCGGCCCACGAACAGCCATACTCACCGCCTGCCCTTCAAGTCCCGACGGGGTCCATGTCCTACCGGCATCTTCGCTGGCAAACAGGCCGCTCTTGGTCGCCGCGTAGACACGCTCGGCTTTGAGAGGGGAGGCGGCAAGTGCGATCATGCCCTCGGGGGCTGCACCGGAGTATGACCAGGTTTTCCCGCCATCCCTGCTGACCTGGATGCCACGAAATGAACCGTAGACGACATTCGGGTCGGCGGGACTGACATCCATCTGGTGGAAATCGACTGGTCCGCCGGAGCCGGGAGAAATCTGTGTCCAACTGGCGCCTGCGTCATCGGATCGAATGAAACCCAGATTGCCTCCAGCGGCTGGATGACCGCTCGCGAACAGGATCCTGCTGTCGGCCGGATGCGGGGTGAACCCCATGAAATCTTGAACAGGGGATACCCGCGCGGCAATGCCGTCCGCGCCAACCAGGTAGAAGCCGTGATGCGTGGCAAGCATGAGCCGCGCCGAATTGGCGGGATCGACTGCCAAGCCGTGATAGTGGGTCTGCTGTTTCAGTTCGGTCAGCGATACCGTCTTTTTGCCGGCCCCCGACACGGCGGCATAGCTAGCGATTGCAATGACAGCAGCTGTCGCCGCGAGCACTGTGCCAGGCGAGAAACCGAACAACCCCGGCGCCGGTTTGCTCTTGTTACGTGAAGACTGCCCGGCGTCCATCATAGTGACACTCCCGATCAAGATCGTCATACAGTCTAAATGTTAGAGACGGCAGTAGTTCAACACATCCTACGATGGCAGCGGAGCAATCGATTGACACCGACCGCTCCGCGCCTTGGGGGCTACTTCGCCTTCTTGATGCTCTTGACCACCAATTGGCCCTTCTCGTCGGCGGCCACGAACTCAACGGCGTCGCCTTCGGCGATGCCGGCCAGGGCGGCCTTGTCGGTGGCGAGGAACACCATCGTCATGGCCGGCATTTTCAGGTCAACAAGCTCTTCGTGCTTGAGGGTGATTTTGCCCGCCTCGGCATCAATGGCCATGACGGAGGCCTTGGTCCAGGTTTCGGCCATGGCCGGGATGGCGGTCATCGCCAGCGCACCGATGACGACGACGGCGCGTGTCAGATCTTTGAGAATGCTCATGTTGAAGTCTCCTGTTGAACGTGTTGTTTGATCGATCAGTGTTCAGTTGAACAAGCTCCAGAGCCAATTCGAGTTATCGGCCTTGGCTTTCCTTCTGGCGTTGGCTGATTTGGTTTTCTTGACCTCCTTGCTTGCATCCATTGTCATGGGCGGCTGATCCGTGCCGGCAACTGCCGCACCGGTCGAAGCCGGAAGCGGTTCCATGGGCGTGATGGACGCCACCGCGTCGGAATTTGCCGCCCGGACCTTGATAGTGCCGCGCATGCCGCTGCTGAAGTGGCCGGGCACCAGGCAGCCGAACTGGAACTTGCCCGGCTTGTCGAACTTCCAATAGATCTCGCCGGTTTTCTTCGGCTCGACATGGGTCATGAACGGGTCGCCATGTTCCATGTTCGGAAATTTCACCATCAGCGCGGCATGCTTGAGCAGTCCCGGTTTGGTGCCGATGACCATCTCATGCTGTACTTCGCCCGTGTTGCTGATCACGAATTTGACTGTGTCGCCCTGGTTCACCACGAATGTGTTGGGTATGAATTTCATCTCATCGCTCATGTCGAGCTTGATGGTTTTGGTGACGTCCTTCGGATTGCCTGTCGACCCGAATTCGGTCTCGACCTTGAACAAGGCTGTCTTTCCATGCCCGCCGGCGTGAGTGCCGTTCGCCGAGGCGCTACCGGCGCCCGCGAGTATCAGGGCGGAAGCGATGCAAATTTGCTTTTTCATTGTTTGGCCAAGCCTTCTTTGTTGTCGATCTTCCAAGATACAGTGCCTTCGGGATGCTTGAACCATCCCGGATCGGCGTAGTCGTATCTGCCCTGTCCCTCACGCACCTTCACCACGCTGAACATGCCGCCCATTTCGAGCGGACCGAACGGGCCGAACCCGGTCATCATCGGGATGGTGTTCTTGGGTATCGGCATTTCCATCGCGCCCATGTCGGCCATGCCGCGCTCGCCCATGACCATGTAGTCGGGCACCACCTTGATGAGTTTGCTGGCGACGCCGCGATGGTCGACGCCGATCGTGGTCGGCACGCTGTGGCCCATGGCGTTCATGGTGTGGTGCGACTTGTGGCAGTGGATCGCCCAGTCGCCCTCGTAGGCAGCGTCGAACTCGAAGGCGCGCATCTGGCCGACCGCGCAATCGACGGTCACCTCGGGCCAGCGCGCGCTTTCGCGTATCCAGCCGCCATCGGTACACGTCACTTCGAAGTCGTAGCCGTGCATGTGGATTGGGTGGTTGGTCATGGTGAGGTTGCCGAAGCGCACGCGCACGCGGTCGTTCTTGGCCACCACCAGGTGGTCGATGGCCGGAAACACGCGGCTGTTCCAGCACCACAGGTTGAAATCCGACATGGTGTTGACGCGCGGCGTGTAGCTGCCGGGGTCGATATCGAAGGCGTTGAGCAGGAACACGAAGTCGCGGTCGACTTTGTGCTGTTCGTGGTTCTTCGGGTGCACCACCAGGAAGCCCATCATGCCCATAGCCATCTGCACCATCTCGTCGGCGTGCGGGTGGTACATGAACGTGCCCGACTTCCTCATTTGGAACTCGTAGACGAAGGTCTCGCCGGGCTTGATGTGCGGCTGGGTGAGACCACCGACCCCGTCCATGCCGGATGGCAGCAGGATGCCGTGCCAGTGGACCGTGGTGTGCTCGGGCAGCTTGTTGGTGACGAAAATGCGCACACGCTCGCCCTCGACGCACTCGATGGTCGGGCCGGGGCTCTGGCCGTTGTAGCCCCACAAGTTGGCCTTCATACCGGGGCCGACAGTGCGCACCACCGGCTCGGCGACGAGGTGGAACTCGCGCACTCCGTCCTTCAGGCGGAAGGGCGCCGACCAGCCGTTTAGGGTCGCGACCGGATTGTAGTGCGGCCCCTCCGACGGCTCTCGCGGCACCTCCATGGTCACCGCGTCCATGAAGCGCGCCTCGGGCACGCTGGCCATCGACGTTCGCGGCACGGCGGCGGCGGCAAGCACGACCGCCGCGCCTCCCTGCATAACGCCTCTCCGGGTCAACATGAGTGGTGCTCCAATGGCAGATTGGACAGCGTGCCGCTGTCGTGGCTGGCGGGTGCTCCTGGCCAACGAGTTTGGGACTTGCTCAATGTGCGCCTCCACCATCGTCGGCTGGCATGGCCTCGCCGCCGCTTGCGCTGGCCGCCACGCCACCGCCGGCGCGCATGACAAAATCCAACTGCTCCTTGGCGATCCAATAGTCGCGCTTGGAGTCAATGACGGCGAGCGTCGCCTCGGACGCCTGACGCGCAGTGGTGATCAGCTCAAACACGCCGACCAGCATGCCGTTGTAGCGCAGCAATTCCTGCTCGCTGATGCGCTGGCGCAGCGGCGCGACGTTGTGTGCGTAGTGCCAAGCGATGTCGCGCAGGCCGTTGAGGTTGATCCACGCTTCGCGCACCTCCGAACGGGCGGCCACCGCCTTGGCGCGCAACCGCTGCACCGCCTGATAGTAGGTCCAGCGGGCCTTGTCGTTCTGGGCGTCATCTGGCGGTGCCTTCGTTTCGGCAGTTGTGACCAGCGAGGTTGGCTCGACGATGCCGAGATGCGTGGCAAGCACTTCGACCTCGATGCGAGCAGCTGCCAGATCGAACCGGCGCCGCACGGCCAAGCGCTCGATGTCGCCAGCGGGCATGTTCGCGGCCGGCAGATCGGACAGACGGTCCGGAAGGATGACGTTCGCCTCGCGGCCCCAGATGCCCATGACACGGAGCAACCGTTCACGGCTCAACTGCTGGGCCAGTTTGGACCGGGCAAGCACGGCCGCCGTCTCGGCCATCAGGGCCTGCACCCGCATCTGGTCGAGCGGGGCGCTATTGCCGGCCGTCACCAGCCGTTCGGACATCTGGGCGGCGATGCGAGAACTCTCAAAGATGGTCTCGATCACCGCGAGCCGTTCACGTGCCGCCACCGCCTCGATCCAGGTGCGGCGCACTTGGTCGCGGATGGTTGCGACGTCTAAGGCTACCAGGAGGCGCTTGCGCTCTGCCTCCGCCTCGGCGATCGAGAACCGCGAGCCGGCCGTCATCAACGTCAGGTCGTTTTCCAGCAGTTGCGGTTCGACCGGAAGCCAGGCGCCAGGCGCCACACGGGTTGGAGCGCGCTTCTGCGCATCGTCGCCCTCGACGATGTAAAGGCCGGCAAGTGCGGCCTGCACCGCCGCCGAGCGCAGGAAGGCCACTTCGACCGCTGCGTCAGCAGACAGCGGCATCGCCAACAGCTCCGCCACCCGGGCATCGGCCTTAGCGTCGCCAGCGGGCACAGCCGGCGCACTCACTGCCGCTCGGCCGGCGAGCAGCAGGACCAACACGAGCACGGCCGCGAATACCGACCTTATCCGCGCGCTGGCAGACAATTCGCGGGCCACCCCAGCGAACTGTAATTCGTTTACGGATAATGCAATCCTCATGGAACTTTTCCTTCGGACGGCAAAGATTTGACCAACGGTTCGAGTTGACCCTTCTGCCCGCCAAGCCTCCCGGCGAGTTCGTTCAACTCCTTCCAGTTGCCCGGTTTGACGTTGGGTGCGACGGGGTCGTAGGACCCCATCACCGGCTCGTAGACCAGCGGCGCGCCGGCCACGTCCGGGTTGACCGGGTCATCCTGCGCAAGAACCGGCGCGGCTATCCCGAGGATCAGCGCCAAGCTGCATAGCAACAACATAGATGAGCGAACTGAAAGCATGGGTCAGCCATGGAGCGGGCACATACGTGCGTGCTGGGATTGAGAGCGAGGGACGTGTTGGCCGACAGCTGCGCGCACCGCAGTTGGGGCTGACAGGCGTCAAGGGGCCAAGCCAAACCGGCTAGGCGAGTTCAGAACTCAATCGAGTTCGTCAATGATCCTGACAGTCGTATCGGCACATTTGCCGGCGACGCGCACCGTCAACCCAACTGTCGCGGTGGCCTCGGCTCAACGGGCATAGCTCGGCCGTCCAGGGTCCCAGCATCAGAAGACAATACCACTTGTGCGGCACGCTCTGTCGGGACCAAATCCATCGTTACGAAATGCGTGCAAGCCGTAGTATCGCAGCAGTCGACGACCGCCAAGCCAATGGGCCTGCTCTCGGACTGCGACGATGCATTGACCAAGATCGTTGGCGCCCCGCCGTTAACATCGGAGCGGCTTTCGATGTACGAAGAATCAACAGTCTTACCGGCGGCCGGTTCGGCTCCGATGCAAACGGCATGATTGAAGGCAGCGGCATGCGGGGTCGCCGCCGCCCAGCCCACCGACAGCATGGCCACCGCCACCAATACCTTGGTGGCAGTGACAAGCAGCCTGACGAAGTGGGGTCGAAACAGAACCATGCGCGTCTTTTCCCATACCCTCCAGGGGTAACACAAGACCGTTGTCAACAGATCTCAGTAGTTAACGAAACAATGTGGCGATTTGGCATCAGGAATGATCCTTGGAAGTCGGAGCATCAAGATGTCGCGGGTGCTGTTCCACCACGGCGATTGTACTCAGGCGCACATTTTCTGCCGCGAAATTACCCTGTCAAATCGCAACTTGCCGGGGCAGGTCGCTGGCATCGGTTGTCGTGGCCGCCCGTGAACGGATCCATCCCGTTTTTCGCCAAAGCGCATACGCAATTATGCCGACTCCTATGAGTCCGACATAAAGCCGGACGGGCTCGAAATACTGCATCAGCAGTGCCGGCCCCAGCGTCAGAACCAAAAGCTTGTTGCAGATCGGGCAGGCGATGCCGAGGAAGCTCAGGACATTGCCAATGCCTGCCGCCCGCGACGAGCAAGCTGGCGCAGGCGTAGCCATGTAGGCTCCGACCAACACGGACTGCGCCAGCAGAAGCACGATTTCAAATCCCGTGGGCGGCATCATGCGGATGAAAACGGGATTTTTCCACAAGGCGGCAACGGTTCCAAGGAGAAGAAACGTGCCTGCTGCAAAGCCAATGGCGACGGGGACAAGGCCAATCCGAATACCCAATCCCAGGTGCGGGTTTTGTCTTTCAGGCATCTTCGCGCTCCCATCGATACATCGGGGCCGGCGTCGACGGGGCTGTGTACAATCCAACCTGTCGCCGGCCCCACTGTTGATCAGCACACAGCGCACGGATTGGCCCGAACTTGCACCACTCGGGATTGCATATCGGCAAGTTCGAGCGCGCCGGGGCTCAACTGATCGCCGATGATGAACGCCGGCGTGCCGTTGATGCCAAGTTTTTGCGCGAGATCGTTGGTTTTGTTGATGATCGCGGTCACGCTCTCGGACTTCATGTCCTTAATCAGACGATCCGTGTCGAGGCCAACCTGCTTGGCGATGGTCATGACGCGCGCTTCGTCGACTTTGCCCTGAACCGCCATCAAGGCTTCGTGCAAAGGCCAGTACTTGCCTTGCTGAATGGCCGCGATAGCAGCGCGGCTGGCGAAGACTGATCCGGCCCCAAGGATCGGGAACTCTTTCATCACGACGCGAACCTTGTTGTCGCCCTGGATCAGCGAGTTGATTGTCGGATAGCTGCGCTTGCAGTAGGGGCAATTGTAATCGAAGAACTCGACAACCGTCACATCGCCTTTGACGTTTCCGGCCGAATGATCGGTACTGGAGCGGAAGATATCGCTGGCATTCTGCTTGATGGCGTCGCCAGCCTGCTTTTCCTGCTGCGCGGCCTGTTTCTGTTGTAGTTGTGCCGAAACCTCCTGGAGAACTTCAGGGTTCTTGAGCAGGTAATCCCGCACGATCGTGCCGATTTCGCCCTTTTGCGCATCGGTGAATTCTGCAGCGTTGGACGTGTTGCCGCCTGCGAACATCATCGTTGCGGCGGCCAGAGCTAGAAGTTTGAAGTGGCGCATTTGAAAGGCCCATAGTTTGTTTGATGATTGATAATAACGTCGGTTCACGTTGTTACCGGCAATCGATAGCGAAACCAGCAATCACGCCACGCCCTCATAGTTCACGGACGACATCATGCCGCTGACCATGTGGTAGAGGTGGTGACAGTGGAACGCCCACTTGCCCGGATGATTGGCGTCGAATGCGATGGTCACGGTGGACTTGGGCGGGATGTGCACGGTGTCGCGCAGGGTGCCGGAGAGGGCTGTGCCGTTGATATCAACCACCTGGAAGGCGTGGCCATGCAGATGCATCGGATGCGCCATTTCGGTGTGGTTCATCATCAGGATCTGCACGCGCTCACCTTCTTTGACCGTATGCGGACCACCAGGCATCAGCATCCATTGATATGTCATCATGTTGCCCATCATCATGACCCGGAGCGTGCGGTCTGACGCTCTCGCCACCAAGGGATTGGCGGCGCGCAGTTGGCCCTCAAAATCGAGGCTCATCACCGGGCCGTTTGCGTCGGCCTTGCTTGGAATTTTGGCGATGGCGGCACCCTGCGGGGCAAGGATAATCCCGGTACGCTCCTTGGTGCCCTCGCGTAAGGCCAGGATCGGGAACGCCTTGCCGCCGGCGGGCAAGGTCAAGCCGATGTCGAGCCGTTGGCCCATGGCGATCGGGAAGCGCCTGCCGGTCACCGGCTGCGTCGCCTGGCCGTCGACGGCCAGCAATGTACCGTCCACGTCGCCGGTATCGATGGAAAACACCGTGGCGGCGGCGCCGTTGATGATCCGTAGGCGCACTTTACCCCCGCGCTCGACCTTGACGATCTCGGGATCGTCCAGCGTGCGATCATTGGCGAGATAAGCATCGTACTCGATGTCATTGAGGTCCATTGTCATGCCGTCCATCTTCATGCCCGGCATGTCCATTTTCATGCCGGACATATCCATCTTGCTCATGTCCATCTTCGACATGTCGTGACCGGCCATGTTGCCGCCCTTGTGCAGGCGGGCCAACAGTTCCTCGGCGGGTGTGAACGAGAAGTCGTGCAATAGGATGACCACCTCCTGTTCGTCTATCTTGGCGGCGTCCTTGGCGCGCACGATGAGTGGCGCTGCCAGCAAGTTCTGTTCCTGCAGCGTGTGGGCGTGCATCCAGTGCGTGCCGGTCGCCCCCACCGGGAAATCGTAGTGGCGGATTTCGCCGGCGGCCAACAGCGGCATCGGCGCATTGGGCGTGCCGTCCTGGTCGTAGGGCGGTTTCAAGCCGTGCCAATGCACGATGGTCGGCTCGTTGAGTTTGTTGATGAGCGCGACTTGGAACTTTTCACCTTCGGTGAAGGTCAGGCCGGGTTTGTTGTCGGGGCCGACCAAGCCGAACACCGAAGCTGGCTTGCCATTGATGTCGAGGGTACGGCTGACGACTTTCAAGATTCGAGGCTCGGATGCCGAGGCCGATGCGCTCGTGGCGGAAGTCCGATTGAGACCCCGCAGAAGAAACGGCGACAGCGCGATAGCAGCGCCTGCAACGGCGGTGGATGCGATGAGTTGACGGCGGTTCATAGGATGAACTCCTGTTTTGTCGATTTGATTGTGGGAAGCGGGCCGAGCACTCGCGGTCGAACCGGCGACACGGGAGCGCGCAAACGGCACTTGCTGATCAGCCGAAGACTCGTGGGGGTGGCGGATCGAATCCGACCTCGATCCCCGTATGACGCGCATCGCTGGTCGCAACGCGAAGCGTGGCGATGCGGTCTCGCACTCCAGCGCTGTCGAGCGTTGAGGGTGGCGAGAGAGCAAAAGCCGCAAATAGCGACGCAACAATCCTGCGGGCAATGCTGATTGCTTTTCTTATCGTGGACTGAACAAGACTGTTTCGTTCCGACGTCAATAGCACTTGCCGGCTGGGACACGACGCCACTGGCGTGCAACGCGCGCATATTGGCGGCGGTAGCGTCGAGCATCAGCCCAGCGACCATGCTCACAACCAGGAGTGCGCGAATCAGAACCGTCAACAAACGCATCGGTTGCCTGACCAAATTCGCTGCTGATCTTGCTGGGTTAGCCACTGGCATTACCGCTCGACCCGCGACATGACAGTCACCAGTTCGGCAACTTTCCGGCGCTGCTCGTCGGCGTCGCCGCTCTTGATGGCGCTTTCGACGCAATGGGCGACATGGTCGTGCAGGATCGCCTCCTCGACCTTGCGCAAGGCGGCGCGGACGGCGGCGATTTGAGTGACGACATCGATGCAATAGCGGTCCTCTTCGAGCATGCGGGCGATGCCGCGCACCTGGCCCTCGATTTTGCTGAGCCGCTTGGCGCAGGATTTTTTCGTTTCGCTCTGCATGGCTTGACGTCTACCCCTATAGGGTATACATGTCAAGCGAGACAGATACCCCTATGGGGTTTCGGCCGATCACATCGGCGGGAGAATACGTGATGTCGCAAACACATACGGCGCAGCCGATGAGTGCAGTCATCGGGCAGATGGAGAAAGACCCGGTCTGCGGCATGAGCGTCGATCCACTGACCTCGAAGCACCGGCACGAACACGAGGGGACGACCTACCACTTCTGCGCCGCCAACTGCCGGACCAAGTTCATCGCCGATCCGCGGCGCTATCTGGTCCCGGCAGCGTCGCCTGCCCCGGCGGCTGCTGGCGCCATCTACACTTGCCCCATGCACCCCGAAATCCGCCAGGAGGGGCCGGGCTCATGCCCGATCTGCGGCATGGCGCTGGAACCGGAGATGGTGACGGCCGATGCCGGTCCTAATCCCGAACTCATCGACATGACGCGGCGGCTCTGGATCGGCGCGGCGCTCGCAGCGCCCGTGGTGATGCTGGAAATGGGCGGCCACCTGACGGGCCTGACCATGCTGCTTGGTCAGCAGACGTCGAATTGGATTCAGCTTGTGCTGGCGACACCGGTCGTGCTGTGGGCGGGCTGGCCGTTTTTCGAGCGCGGCTGGCAATCCGTGATGACGCGCAATCTGAACATGTTCACGCTGATCGCTCTGGGTACGGGCGTCGCCTGGATCTACAGCCTCGTCGGCACCTTAGCGCCCAGTCTCTTTCCAGCCGCCGTGCGGGTGGCGGGCGGCGCCGTTCCGGTCTACTTCGAAGCCGCCGCCGTCATCACCGTGCTGGTCCTGGTTGGGCAGGTGTTGGAATTGCGGGCGCGAGAGCAGACCTCCGGGGCCATCCGTGCGCTGCTCAATCTTGCCCCCAAACTCGCCCGCCGCATTCGCGCCGACGGCACGGACGAGGATGTCGATCTGGCGCTGATCGCTGCTGGCGACAGTCTGCGCGTGCGGCCGGGCGAGCGCGTGCCGGTCGATGGTGAGATCATGGAGGGCGCGAGCACGCTCGATGAATCCATGCTGACAGGCGAATCCATGCCAGTGAGCAAAACCATCGGCGCCAAGGTCATTGGCGGCACCGTCAATCAAAGCGGCGGCTTCGTCATGCGAGCCCAAAAGGTCGGGCGCGACACCATGTTGGCGCGCATCGTCCAGATGGTGTCGGAGGCCCAACGCAGCCGGGCGCCGATCCAGCGGCTTGCCGATCAGGTTTCGGGATGGTTCGTGCCGATCGTATTGGCTGTCGCGGTCCTGGCGTTCGCCGCTTGGGCGATGTTCGGGCCGGAACCGCGCATGACCTTCGGTCTGATCGCAGCGGTCTCGGTGCTGATCATCGCCTGCCCCTGCGCCTTGGGTCTGGCCACGCCGATGTCGATCATGGTCGGCGTCGGGCGCGGCGCGCAATCGGGCATCCTGATCAAGAACGCCGAAGCTCTCGAGCGGCTTGAGAAGGTCGATACCATCGTCGTCGACAAGACCGGAACGCTCACTGAAGGTAAGCCGCAGGTGACGGCCGTACAAACCTTCGGCGACATGAAAGAAGCCGATTTGTTGCGGCTCGCCGCCAGCCTGGAGCGCAACAGCGAACACCCGCTGGCCGCCGCCATCGTGCGCCGGGCCCTGAAACTCAGGACCGGCTTTGCAACCGTCGAAAATTTCGCGGCGCCTGCCGGTAAGGGCGTGAGCGGACTGGTCGATGGCAAGCCCATGCTGATCGGCAACGCCCTCATCATGACGGAGGCCGGCATCGATATCGCCAAAGCGCGGGCCTTGACCGACGGCTATCGCGCCGGTGGCGCAACCGTGGTGTTTGTCGCCCATGATGCAATACTGATCGGCGCTATCGCCATCGCCGATCCGATCAAGGACAGCGCGGCCAGCGCCATCGCGGCCCTCAAGCAAGCCGGCTTGCGCGTCGTCATGCTCACCGGCGACAACGGCATCACGGCCAACGCGGTTGCCGCCAAGCTTGGTATTTCCGAGGTGAAAGCCGAAGTCCTGCCGGGCGACAAAAGTAAGATCGTGCAGCAATTGCGGAGCGAAGGCCGCGTCGTCGCCATGGCGGGCGATGGCGTCAACGACGCGCCAGCGCTGGCCGCCGCCGATGTCGGCATCGCCATGGGCACCGGCACCGACGTGGCGATGGAGAGCGCGGGCGTCACGCTGGTCAAAGGCGATCTCAACGGCATCGTCCGGGCACGGGCTTTGTCGGCGGCGACCATGTCGAACATCCGCCAGAACCTGTTGTTCGCCTTCCTCTACAATGCCGCCGGCGTGCCGATCGCGGCGGGCGTGCTTTATCCCGTGTTCGGCCTGTTGCTGTCGCCGATGATCGCAGCCGCCGCCATGGCGCTGTCCTCGGTCAGCGTTATCGGCAATGCGCTCCGTCTAAGGACCATGAAGATTTAGTTGACCATGGCTTTCCCGAACTTGGCTCGGACTTTGCCACCTTATGCCAATGCCCGAAGAAGCATCACGCAACCCCTGCGAGGACGCCGTCGAGGCCCAACTATGACTGCCGCTCCGAACGCGCCTTCAGTTCATCGCTCAGATACCGCACGATCTCGATCGTCTTGCGGATATCCGCGTCGCCAAGGTCGACGCCGATGGTCGAAGCGGTCGTGAGGAGCCGGCTGTTGAGCTCGCGGTATCGCGCGTCGCCTTTCGACGTCAGCCGCACGAGCATAGAGCGCCGGTGCTTCGGATTGTCGATGAATTCCAGGAGCCCCTCGGCCGCAAGCTCATCCGCTAGCCGCTGCATGCGCTGACGGCTGGTGGGCCGCATCTGGGCGATCTGCGGCACGGTCAGCGGACCAAGCAGCGCAAGGCTGCGCATGAAACCGAAGGCGCCGCCGCCCCAGTAAGTGATCAGGCCAGTATTCTGACCGAGCGCCCTGATCCTGAAGAAGCACTGGGCCACTTCGAGCATCAGCTCCGCGACAGCCGCGCCTTTGCTGTCATCTGTCGAGTCCGAGCCCGGCCGTCGGGCCGCCCCTGTCCTATGTCGTGCCGCCGCCATCGTTTCCGATCCACTTGGTCTGTGCCAATCTCTCTCAAGTTGACACCAAGGTTGTCAATTGCTAGAGTGACACCTTAGTTGTCGTTTCTTAGTGACCCCGGGTTTCGTCGGGTCCAGCATCTTCAGAGAGCAAAGCATGGATATGGATCCGGTTGGCCAACAAATGAACGGCTCGGGAACGGCAGGCGTCATCGGGCGCCCGATTATTCTCTTTCCTGCCGCTGTTCTGGTTGGCCTCGCCTTGGATCGGCTGCTGCTTTGGCCGGGGGCTGTTCCGGGAAGCGACCTTGTTCGCTGGATCACCGGTGGCTCGCTTATCCTGATCGGTCTATCGCTTTTTGCAGCCGGTGCCCGTAGTTTTTCCCGGGCAGCGACGCCATTGCCCACCAACCAGCCCGCGCGCGTGCTGGTGAACACGGGCATTTACCGCTGGACCCGCAATCCCATCTATCTCGGTTTTTTTCTTGCGTATGGCGGCATTGGCGTCGCGACACGAAGTCCTTGGATCCTGATCCTCACGCTGCCTCTTGCAATCACGATCCGCTACGGCGTCGTCGCGCGCGAGGAGGCGTACCTGGAACGGCGGTTCGGCGACGCCTACCGCGACTACAAGGCCCGCGTGCGCCGCTGGCTTTAGTCATTGAGTTTCGGCGAGCGCCATCTCCGCCATTGAAAATGCACCAAAATCAAGATTCCGTAGTTCGGCTAGGGAAACCGCATGTCACTAAGCCCAGACACGGAGCCTACTGACCCGAGAGATTCGCCTACCACGCTTTTGGGGCCCCTGCGTCCTCTCCTATTGGGAGCCGTTCTCGCTGGGATCGTATGGGCCGTCTGGCGCTTCGACGTGGTGCGCTATTTCAGCGTCGCCGGGATGCGTGAGCTGGTGGACGCGCACGCGCCCTACGGCCCGATGCTCTTCATGGCGATTGTCATCGCCGGTCTCTTCACACGCGTGCCGATGATGGGGACCGTGCTGGTCGCGGTGGGAGCAGTGCTGTTTGGCGGGCTCGCCGCCTTTGCGTATGGATGGCTTGCGGTCGTCATTGGCACCACGGCCATATTTGTTCTCGTACGCTCGGTGGCTCGCGACTACGCCAAGCGCACGTTGGACGCCCGTTCCAGGTGGCTGCGGGCTCTCGACGAGCGGATCACCAGAAACGGTTTCGGGACAGTCTTTGGGCTGCGGCTTGTATTTGGCATGGCTCCGATGCTCAATTGGGGGCTTGGCCTGACCGGCGTCCGCCTGCTGCATTGTTTTGCCGCCACTGCGCTTGGCATCGTTCCGAACCTTGCAGTTGCAGTGTTCTTCGCGGACGCCATCGCGAACCGTCCTGGCGCTCTGTTGTCGTGGGTTGTTGGCGGTGGAATGGCGGTGCTCATCACGGTCTTACGTGCGGCATCGCTCCTCGCCTTCGCGGGCCCCATGCTACTGGTTGTCGGCGGGCCCGACCGCAAGCGCAGCAGGGGAGATGATCGGCGGCGTGGCAACCGAACTCCAGTTCTCGCGAGCTTCGCAGCCTGCGGGTTGTTCTTAGCCTTGCTGATTGCCTTTGTCGGCAGCGCCGACGGCACCGTGGCGCTACTGTTGGCGCTATGCGGATGCCTTCTCGCCGTACCGGGCGGCGTCTTGGTGCTCAGGTCCCGGGCCGAGCTCGGTCCCGCGTGGAGCCTTGTGCCGACGGTAGATCAAGGCGCAGGCCTCGTCACAACGGGGCCCTATCGCTTCGTGCGCCACCCCATCTACCTGGGCTTGTCGATGCTGACGATGGGCGAAGCCCTCGCCTTCGGCAGCTGGCCTGCATTCTTGATAGTGCTGTGCGGAATTATCCCGACCTTCGCCTGGCGCGCCCACGCGGAAGAAGCACTACTTGGCCAAACATTTGGCGAGAGCTATGCGGTCTACCGAAAACAAACCAAGATGATGATCCCGCGCCTTCTCTAGTCTTAATGTGAGCCGAATTCGCGAACCAGGCACGGCTTCTCTGGATTTGGCTCGGGCTTTGCAACGCTGCGGCAAAGCCCGAGCCTCCAGGAGCCTAAGTTGTTTTTCATTGCCTCAAAAATTTTGGCGTTCGCGCTGACGCCATCGAACGTGATCGGCATCGTGGCGTTGCTCGGAGTGTCGGCCCTGTTTCTCCGGCGCGACCGGCTCTGCAAAACGCTGCTGACAACCTCGGCGTTGATGTTCGCCATCGGCGCCTGGTCGCCGCTCGGGCCGGCGCTGCTCGACGGGTTGGAAAACCGCTTCGACGTCGCCAAGATCGAAGGCCGCATCGATGGCATCGTCATGTTGGGCGGGGCGGTCGAAACCCACATCACTCAATCACGCCACAGCGCCACGCTGACGGAAGCAGCCGAGCGCGTTACCGAAACGGCCGAACTGGCAACGCGGTTTCCCGGCGCCAGAATCATCCTCTCGGGCGGCTCCGACCATCTCGTCAGCACCGAGGGCGCAACGGAATCGGCGGTGGCGCGGGACATACTGACCGCAATCGGCATCGCCCCAGCGCGCATCGCGATTGAAGAAGCCTCGCGCAACACCTGCGAGAACGCCATCGAGGCCCGCAAACTGGCGGCCCCGGCGAGCGGGTCGCGCTGGCTTCTGGTGACATCGGCCAGCCACATGCCGCGCTCGGTCGCCTGTTTCCGGCGCGCCGGTTTCGAAATTATCCCGTACCCGGTCGACTTTCGCACCTCCGGGCCGGCCGACTACCTGCGCCCCGTGCGCAAGGCCGCCGAAGGGCTGGCGGCCATCGACCTCGCCGCCCACGAATGGACCGGCCTGATCAGCTATCGGCTGTTCGGATTGACGGATGAACTGTTCCCGGCGACTGGTCAGCGCGAGGCAATACCGCTCGGCGATGCAACAGCGCCGGTAGCGTCATGACGTCTTGAGCCAAACCAGCAGTTCAGGGCCGATGGGGCCAAATGCGAGTTCGCGGCGGACTAAGTGGATTGGACGGGCAACAGCCCTGCCACGATGGCGAACAGATCTGACATGTGGACCCAATCGTCCAGCCCACGCGCGACAACATAGACCCCGACGGCCGCGACGATGGCTGCAAACACGTGTGCCAGCGTCTGTTTCTGCTTGG
>JANLQJ010000182.1:0-32136 GCA_031367715.1 Hyphomicrobiaceae bacterium
GGCCTGTGGGCGGGCTCGTTTCAACCGCAAGTTGAGCACCCGCCGGGTGAAGCCTTATCGGCAAAGAACTGTTCATCATGGGCAGGAAAATACACGATTCTCTGCCCATGCGCGCTCAGGCAACTCCCGGTTCTAGGATGAATTGAAATCTGCACTTCGGGCGCCAGCTCGGTCATTTTGGCGATAACCGAGTGCAGGTGACAGGCGGGGTTGCTGATCAGATTATCGACGATCCCGGCCGCAAGGTTGCCGATGTAGCAATTGCGCGCTGCGCCCGCTTCGCTCCGAAACTCATCAAGCGCGGCGAACAAGCGCTTGGCCGCCTGATAGATGAGTGCGCCCTTTTCTGTCACGCAGGACCCGACCCTGCCACGCTTGCAAAGGCTCATGCCCAGCCGGTTCTCCAACGCCGTCATGTGCGTGCTGATCGTCGATTGGCTGATATTGAGTTCAACCTGTGCTGCCGAGAACCCGCCCGCCTCGACAACTTTTGCAAATACCCGCAATTCGCAGATGTCGCTCTCGCTGAGGTTACCCAACACCTGCGTTGACTCCTGGCGTTCGAACCCTGGCTATCGGTCCCCACGACAAGCCAAGGCCATGCATCGACGCTCGCAGTAGTGAGTGTCGGCTTTTCAGGATTGTAACTGCGGTTCGACGCCGCGACAAGCTGGGCGCGGAACCTGCAGCATTAGGCGTCCGGCGCAAGCAGAACGCAATCGCCGGCGCCAAAGTGCAGGGAGATTGTGTCGCCGGCCTTGAAGCGCGGCCCCTGCCGGTTTGGCTCGACGATGGTGATCCGGCCCTCGGCGGTCTGGCCGACATAGTGCAATTGCGCTCCCATGTTGACGACGCTCATCACTTCGCCCTCAAGAACATTCGTGTCGGAGTCACCAGCTGCGGAGTGCGGCGGCATGATCGCGATCCGTTCGGGCCGAACGCAAACACGCCACTCACCAGCCGGTGGCCCGCCCGCATTCCTGATTTTCAGCGCAGTTCCGCCGTTGGCAACCAGCCGACAAACGCCGCTCGCCGCCACCGTACCGCCACTCCCAGAAAACCAATTGGTCCGGCCGATGAACGACGCCACGAAGGCGGTGCGGGGTTGCGCATAAATTTCGCTTGGTGTGCCGAGTTGTTCGATCTTGCCCCGGTTCATGACGATGATGCGATCGGCGAGACTCATGGCCTCGTCCTGATCGTGAGTCACGACAATCGTGGTCGAGCCGACGGTCGACAGAATCTGCTTGAGTTCATGACCCAGTTCCTCGCGCAACTTGGCATCGAGCGCCGAGAGGGGTTCGTCCAGCAGCACCAGCTTGGGCTTGGTCGCGAGTACACGCGCAAGGGCCACGCGCTGCTGCTGGCCGCCGCTCAATTGCCCTGGCCTGCGAGCGTCGAACCCCTCAAGACGCACCAGCCGCAGCATTTCGGCGATGCGGTCGCCAATCTCGGCCCTGGGCCAGCGGCGATGCTTCAGCCCGTAGCCGATGTTTTCTGCGACGGTCATGTGCGGGAATAGGGCGTAGTGCTGGAACAGCAGGCCGACATTGCGCTCATAAGGCCGCTTTCCAGCCATCGACTGACCAGCGATCTCGATGGCCCCGGCATCGGGCTGCTCGAAGCCTGCCACCAGGCGCAGTGTCGTGGTCTTGCCGCAGCCGCTGGGGCCGAGCAAGGAGAGCGTTTCGCCAGCCGCGACCGTGAAACTCATGTCATCGACGGCTGCGGTCGAGCCAAAGCGCTTGCTGACACTGTGGAAAACGACGACGGGTTCGGTGGGGTGTTGCATGGCTTTCTCTATGACCGGAACACGCCTTGGCCGATGACGCGGTTGAGCCCGACGGATTTTTCCAGGGCAACTATCAATCCGAGCGTCACTAGCATGAGCATCACGGAGGCGGCGGCGATCGAGAGATCGAAATTGGCTCGCATACTGCTGATCAATGCCACCGGAAGCGTGTAGGTCGTTGCGTCGGTCAGCATGATGGACACCGCCACATCGTCCATCGAGACCGCGAAGGCAAAGATCGCGCCGCTGACGATGCTGGTGCGTGCAAGTGGAAACGTGACGTCCCAGAAGGCTGCGCGCTCGTTGGCGCCGAGGCTCAAGGCGGCTTCGGTGAGGGAGCGGTCGATCCCACCCAGCCCCGTCAGCGTTGCACGGATGGTGTAAGGCACCGTTATAATGATGTGGCCGCAAAGGAGGCGTGCAAAGCCGTTGATCAGGCCGAGATGGGATAGGAACAGCAACAGCGCAAATCCGGTAACGACCGGCGGCACCAGGAGCGGCGAGAGAAAGAGGGAGATCAGCAGCTGCTTGCCGGCGAACTCGGTGCGCTCGACGACAAAGGCGGTTGCCAGTCCGACAGCGGTGGAAATCGCCACGGCGAGCGTCGCCAGCTTTACGCTGGTGCTCAGCCCACGCAGGAAATAGTCGTCGGAAAAGAATTGTTGGAACCAGCGCAGCGACAGCGATGGCGGCGGCAGCGGGCCGAGATAGGCCCTCGAATCGAAGGCCATGATCACGGTGACGGCGATGGGTGTCAGCAGAAAGCACAAGATCGTGCCGATCATGACGAGGCCAACCAGCCACAGCGCATCATCCAGCAGCCGTCCGTTCATGCGCTCCACCGCTTGGTGACTTGCGCGGATGTAACGTAGACGATGGACAACGCGACAAAGAACAACACCATCGAAATTGCCGCTCCGCTCGGGTAATCGGCGATCTCGCTGAAGCGGTTGTAGATCAGGTTGGAGATGAACAGGACGCGCCCCTTGCCGAGGATCATGGGGATGACAAAGGCGCTGATGGAAAAGGTGAAGGCGAAAAGAAAGGCCGCCAGGATGCCTCGGATGCACAACGGCAGTGTGATGCCGAGATGCGCCCGCCACCCCGGGGCACCGAGTGACTGCGCGGCGTCGATCAAGCGGGGATCGACATTCTGGATGGTGCCGAGAAGCGTCAGCGTCGCAACCGGCACGATATAATGCAGCAGGCCTGCGCCGACGAGAGTTTCGATATAGGCCCGGCTGTTGGTCGACACTCCCAGCGACGCCAACAGCGGACGCAGCGGGCCGGCCGCGCCAAAGGTCAGTTCGAGCGCGTAGGTCCTGACCAGGACGCTGAGAAACATCAGCGTGACGAACAGGCCGACGGCAATGGCGCGCCATCGCGGCGAGACTTTGCGAACGATCCAGTAAGCGAGCGGGAAGGAAAACAGCAAACCGGCGAGCGACGCCAGAAGGCTGATCCGCAAGGTCTCGAACAGGAAGCCGGCGAACGACGGGGTCAGCAATTCCTGATAGTTGGCCACCGTGAACGGAGCATCGGCCGACGAGCCGATGTTGCCGGGCACGTAGAGCCGGAAACTCTCAATGAACAGACCGGCCATTGGCAGGAAGAACAGCCCGAGAAACAGGCCGCCTGCGGGCAGCAATAGCAAGAAGGAGCCGCGAGCCTGCTTCATTTATTTGCCGCAGCTCCCCTCAAAAAGCCTGCGCTGGCTGCCTATAGCAGAGGAGCAATCTCGTTTTCCCAACGCTTGGTCCAGGCGTCTTGTTGGGACAGGACCACATCGAAGTTAGGAACGTACACGTACTTATCAAATTCCTCCGGCGTGAAAGCCAGATGCTTGAGACTGTCCGGCGTCTTGGCCTTGACATTGAGCGGCGCCTCGCCCGCGATCTCGGCATAGAGGCTGCTCATCTCGGGGCTGATGGCGTGATTGATGAAAGCCAGCGTGGCATCGAGGTTCGGCCGGTTCTTGAAGACGGCAAAGCCGCTTTGGTAAAGGAAGGTCGGCATGCCCTGCTGCTTGGTCAGGCGTTCCACCGGGAACGACTTGGCCACCGACGTCAATTGCGGCTCGGAATAGAAACCGCCAACTGTTTCGCCGCTGGTCAGCGAGGTGGTGAAGTCGGTATCGGTGACGGCGATGCGCCCGATATTGCCGCTCTTGGCCAGCTTTTTCATCAAGTCCCAGCCCGGCTCCATCTTGTTTTCGTTGCCGCCGCCGTGCAGTGCCAGCGCGACAAGCTGGAGCATCATGCTCTGCGTGGGGCCCGGCCAGCAGATCTTGCCTTTGAGCTTCGGATCGAAGAGATCATCGACCGATTTCAGAGGGACGGGACTGATATCTTTGCGATAGGCAAAGTAGATGCCGCCGACGGCGCGCGGCACCGCCATCCATTCGCTCTTGGCGTTCTTGACGATAATTTTCTGCGGTATGTCGGCAAGGTTTGGCACCGAGGCGACGGTCACGGGAACCAACCAGTCTTCCTTGATCATGCCGCTGAAGGAACCCTCCCAGCCGGCCACATAATCATAGTCCGCGTGCGGCCAGGTTGCCTTGATCTTGGGCAGGATAGCGCCCGAGCCACCTTGGTGCAGAACCCAATTGAACGCCGCCTTGTCCTGCTTTTCCGCGATCTTCTTCATCGCATTGACGACATCGCCGCCCCACTCTACCGCCGTGAGGTCGGTGGCCGCCATGGCTGGCCGGACAAGGCCAAGAGTGTTGCCGATGACCATAGCTCCAGCGGAAGCTGCGCTGGCCATGAGTGCCTGCCTGCGTGTGAGCGAAACCATGCTGAACTCCCAATGTTGATGAGTAACTATCGCACCGTACGGACTCTCGATGCTATATAATTTGCTGCTTCACAAACTGCTTCCATACACAAACGGCGAACGGCGCATTGGTCGAAGCCAATGTAAGCCGGCCCCTCAGCGACCAGCCCTGGCGAGCCGCCGTTCCAGTATTCGCGAACTCCATGTCAGCGGATAGCAGATAACAAAATACGCCAGCGCCACCAGCCCGTAAATGACAAATGGCTGGAAAGTCGCGTTGCTCAGGATTTGCGCGGTCTTGGTCAATTCGTGGTACCCGACGATCAAGGGGCGATAGCGATGCTCGCCTTCGGATCCCAGAGATAGTTCACTCCAAAGGGCACCTTCAGCATCGGCTTGATTGCCTGGACAACGGCCGTCATCGCCGCGACGCCCTCCAGAGAGGCAGACGTCACGTAGGGGCGATCGTTCTCGTTGCCGAACATGACGGAGTCGACACCGCCCGCTTGCAGCGCCTCCACGTCGCGCGCGGCGGCGTCGATAAGTTTCGCAAGACCTCCGTCCGAGTCGTACAGCGGCGCGCCGGGCAGTGCCCCAATGTGAACCATGGAAATGACGGCTTTCTTCTTGTCGCCGAAAAAGTTGAAAAGCATCGCTAATTCCTCTTCAGTGGCGTTTTTTGCAGCAGGTTTACGTCGCTGTCGGTGATCGGGGCAATCCGAATTTCCGTCTTCGCGGTGCCCAGCCCGCAGATTCGCTACCTTGCGGCCCTCCCCAATCCGCCAACACGTCGCAAAATTGACATTCCACTCAGTGCGCTTTGCACATTATTCTGACTGACACCCCGCATTCGCCGGGCGGCGGGCGCGTTCGGCTGACAGGTGGCTTGGCAACAGGAGACGGCTGGCGATGGCGACCAAAACGAAACAGAAACCCGCCAGCGGCGCGCTGCAGCGGCGCGCTTGGGTGCCGGCGGCTTGCGAGGACCACATCCAGCGCCTGGCCGCTAACTATGCCGGCCTCGACGCCGACTCCCTCGAAGCCGAGCTGGAGCGCCTGGCGGCGGCCAACCGCGATACTCACGAGCGCGACTGCATCAATCTCAACCCGGCCACCAACATCCTCAATCCGAAGGCCGAACGCCTGCTTGGCTGTGGGCTCGGCAACCGGCCGTCGCTGGGCTATCCCGGTGACAAATACGAGATGGGTCTGGAAGCCATCGAGCGCATCGAGGTGATGGCGCAACAGCTGGCGGCCGACGTGTTCGGCGCCAAGTTCGTCGAGTACCGCCTCGCCTCGGGCGCCATGGCCAATCTCTATGCGTTCATGGCGGTCGCCAAGCCGGGCGATGCCATCATCGTTCCGCCAGCCGAAATCGCCGGGCACATCACGCACCACCAGGCAGGCTGCGCCGGGTTGTATGGTCTGGCCATTCATCCCGCCAAGGCCGATGCCGCCAGCTACAGTCTTGACCTGGACGCCCTGAGCCAGCAGGCTCGCGCCGTCAAGCCGAAGCTGATCACGGTCGCCGGCAGCCTCAATCTTCTGCCGCATCCGATCGCCAAGATCCGCGCCATTGCCGATGAAGTTGGTGCCAAGGTCTTGTACGACGCCGCGCATATGTCCGGGATGATTGCTGGCCGCGCCTGGCAGCAGCCGCTCGAAGAGGGCGCGCATCTGATGACCATGAGCACCTATAAGAGCCTCGGCGGGCCGGCGGCTGGGCTGATAGTGACTAACGAGCCAGACCTTGCCGAGAGACTCGATGCCATCGCCTATCCCGGCCTCACCGCCAACTTCGATGTCGCCAAGACGGCCGCGCTGGCCATGACGCTGCTGGATTGGAAGGTGCATGGCCGCGCCTATGCCGCCGCCATGGCCGCGACCGCCAAGGCCTTGGCGCAAGCGCTGGCCGCCGGCGGTCTTGCGGTGCACGGTGCGGCCTACGGCTTTACCACCTCACAGGCACTCGCCATCGAGGCGGCACGCTGGGGCGGCGGGCATCAGGCCGCCAAGCGCCTGCGCCGGGCCAACATCCTGACCTGCGGCATCGGCCTGCCAATCGCTGCCGTCGCGGGCGATACCAACGGCCTGCGCATCGGCACGCCCGAAATCGTGCGTTGCGGCATGGGCCCCGAGCAGATGCCGGAGCTGGCCGGCCTGATCATCCGGGCGCTGATCGGCAATGAGCAGCCCGAGGCGGTGGCCGATGCAGCGACGGCGATGCGGCGGCGGTTCCAAACGCTGCAATTCGTGCGATAGGAAACGGACGCGGCTCGGAACATCTCATGCACGACTACGTCATCGTTCTCATCAATGGCATCGGGGCGCCACCGCTGACCGCGGGGCGGGTGCATGATCTGTATTTCGGACTGGTGCCGCAGATGTGCCGCTCCGGGATCGTCTGGCTGGGCGCCGGCGAGGCGGCTGAACTGCCGCTCCGGGTCGAAGAGCCAGTGGTTGCCGACGGCATCGCCGATGCCATCGCCACCGAGCTGGCGAAGGCGCCGATCGACAGCGCCCTGCTGCCGGCCGCCGGCCGCCGCAAGCGGCTGTTGGTCGCCGACATGGAGTCGACCATCATTGTCGAGGAATGCCTCGACGAGCTGGCCGCCGAGTTCGGCATCAGGGAGCGCATCGCCGACATCACGGCCCGCTCAATGCGGGGCGAGATTGCTTTCGAGGCGGCGTTGCGCGAACGCGTCGGCTTGCTCACCGGGCTGCCGCGCGCCAATCTTGAGCAGCTGCGCGACCGGCTGACGCCGCTGCCGGGCGCCGACACGCTGGTGGCCACCATGCGCCAGCACGGCGCGTTTACCGCACTCGTGTCGGGCGGCTTTACCTTCTTTACCGAGCCCGTCGCGGCCCGGCTGGGCTTTGACGTCCATTTCGGCAACCAGCTCGGCATCACCGGCGGCAAGCTGGATGGCACGCTGACCGCCCCCATTCTCGGCCGGCAGGAAAAGGCCGATCATCTGGCAAGGCTGGCCAGCCAGCGCGGCCTCACAGCGGCCGATGCGTTGGCCGTCGGCGATGGCGCCAACGATCTGGCCATGGTCTCGCTGGCGGGACTCGGCGTTGCCTTCCGCGGCAAGCCGCTGCTGCAGGGCGCTGCCGATGCCAGCATCCGTCATGCCGACTTGACGGCGCTGCTCTATCTGCAGGGCTATCGGCTTGCCGAATTTGCCGCCGGAGACTCCAACAAGAGCAGCGGCTGACAGGCGCGTTTTTTTGTGTCATGAGACGACAATGAAAATCGACATTCCCCATGTGAGCGTCGAGCAAACGCGCGTGGCCGCTGCGTGGGCCGTGCATGCCTTTACGGCAACCGGCGTCATGCTCGGACTGTTCGCGCTGTTCGCCACTGTCCAGGGCTATCAGCAGAACGCCTTTTTGTGGCTGGGCCTGGCACTGTTCGTTGACGGTATCGACGGCAGCCTGGCGCGACACTTCCATGTCCGCGAGCTGACCCCGCATTTCGACGGCGCCACCCTCGACAATGTCGTCGACTACACCACCTACACCTTCATTCCGGCGCTGATGGTCTATTTCTTCGGCATGGTGCCGCAATATTTTGGCATCGCGGCGGCCTGCTTCATCGCCTTGACCTCGCTGTACTGCTTTGCCAACTCCAACATGAAGACCACCGACTATTATTTCCAGGGCTTCCCGGCGGTCTGGAACATCGTCGTGCTCTATCTTTACATCCTGCGCACGCCGCAATGGGCCAATCTGGCGGTCATTCTGACCTGCGGCATTCTCACCTTCGTGCCGTGGAAGTATGTGCATCCCTTGCGGGTAGCGCGCTTCCGCCCGGCCACCATTGCGGCCACTGTGGTGTGGTGCTTCACCAGCTTCTGGCTGATCTTTGCCACCGAGCGGGCGGCGCATCCGGCGGTCAGCGAGCCCCTGGTGTTCACGATATGGATCGCCTCCACAATCTATTTCGCCGCCATCTGTGGTATCCGCACACTCGGCGAGCCGGAGCCGAGCAAGGTGGACTCGCACTGACTGCGGCCAGGGCCGCAATCGCGATTGTCACGAATGCGGCTTCTTGCTAAGAGCCAAGCCTTGGCGAGACACTTGGTCGAATTGTCACTGCGCGCCGGCTGGCAGGCAGCACTTGGCGACTTGGATCGGTTTCCGGCGGGCGTGGTGGAATTGGCAGACACGCCAGATTTAGGTTCTGGTGGCTTCGGCTTTGGGGGTTCGAGTCCCTCCGTCCGCACCAAGATATCTACGAGCCATCCGGCTCAATGACAGGTTTCCAGGCCATCCGGTCTGATGTGGAGTCAACGAAGGACGTCATGCAGGTCATCGAAACAAGCAGCAACGGCTTGAAGCGCGAGCTGAAGGTCACCATCCCAGCCAGCGAGCTGAACACCCGCTTCACCGCCAAGCTTCATGAGGTCAAGGACCAGGTCAACCTGAAGGGCTTCCGCCCGGGCAAGGTGCCGGTCGCCCATCTCAAGCGCGTCTATGGCCGTTCCTTGATGGCCGAGGTGTTGCAGACCACGGTGACCGAGACGACGCAGAAGGCGCTCGACAGCCGCAAGGAGCGCGCGGCCCTGACGCCTGATATCAAATTCACCGAGGATCAGGCCGAGATCGAAAAAGTGCTGTCGGGCCAGAGCGACCTCGCCTTCGACATGACCTACGAAATCGTACCTCTATTCACGGTGGCCGAGCTTGCTGACATTTCGATCGATCGGCCGGTCACCGAGGTGGCCGAGGCCGACATCGACAAGAGTCTGCAGAATCTGGTCGACGGCAGCACCAGCTTCAAGCCGGCCGAAGGACGCAGCGCCGCCAAGGGCGACCGCGTCACCATCGACTTTGTCGGCTCCATCGATGGTGTCGAATTCGAGGGTGGCAAGGGCGAGGACGCACCCGTCATCATCGGCGGCGGCGGCTTCATCCCGGGCTTCGAGGATGGGCTGACGGGCGCAAAGGTTGGCGACGACCGCACCATTGCGGCGACCTTCCCTGATGTCTATGCCGAGCCAAAGCTCGCCGGCAAGTCGGCCAGCTTCAAGGTCAAGGTGAAGGAAGTCGCTGAACCGGAGAAACCAGCGGTCGATGAGGAATTTGCCAAACGCTTTGGTTTGGAAAGTGTCGCCGATCTGCGTGATGCCCTGAAGTCGCGCATGGCGCGCGAGTACAGCGACGCGGCCCGCCAGCACATGAAGCGGGCGCTGCTTGATGCGCTCGACGTCAAGCATTCGTTCGAGCTGCCACCGACCCTGGTCGAGAGCGAGTTCAACGGCATCTGGAGCAAGTTGACCCAAGACATGAAGAAATCGGGCGGCACCTTCGAGAGCCTGGGCAAGACCGAGGACGGCGAAAAGGCCGAGTACCGCAAGCTGGCCGAGCGCCGCGTGCGGCTGGGCCTGGTGCTGTCCGAGATCGGCGAGAAGAACGCCATCAAAGTGACGGACGACGAGTTGGCGCGCGCGCTATCGGCGCAGGCCTCGCGCTTCCCCGGGCAGGAGCAGCATGTTTATCGCTACTTCCGCGAGAACCCGAACCAGCTGCTCAGCATCCGCGCACCGATCTATGAGGAAAAAGTCGTCACGCACCTGCTTGAGAAGGTGAAGCTCACCGACAGGCCGATGAACGTCGAGGACCTGATGAAGGCACTGAACGCCGATGACGAGGACGATCACGTCCATTTCCCCGGCGACGGGCATGACCACGATCATGATCATGCCGGGCATGATCACAGCCACCACGGGCACGATCACAAGCACGAGTAGCCGGCGGCCTGGTGCGCGCTCTTCCGGTCATGACGGGGAGACGATGAAATGCAGGTTGGGTCAAGCTCTTGCGCGACCCAACATTCCACGGGCAGTGCTTGCGTCAAGGTGTTGGGTCGCGCAAGGGCTTGACCCAACCTACGCGCCAAACACCCGAGAGAAAATCGTGTCGACGTGCTTCAGGTGATAACCGAGATCGAATTGCTCGGCGATTTGCTGTGAACTGAGTACCTTGGCGACATCCGTATCGGCCGCCAGTAGCGCCCGGAAATCCGGCATCCTGGCCGCGCCCTGCTGATAGGCATCCCACACTGGCATGGCGTTGCGCTGCACGATGGCATAGGCCGCCTCGCGACTTAAGCCAGCCCGCGCCAGCGCCAGCAGTACGCGCTGCGAATGGATCAGCCCGCCGAGCCGGTCCAGGTTCAGCTTCATGCGCTCGGGGTACACGACCAGCTTGTCGATGACGCCGGCCAGCCGGGCGAGCGCGAAATCCAGCGTCACCGTCGCGTCGGGGCCGATCATGCGCTCAACCGACGAGTGCGAGATATCGCGCTCGTGCCACAGCGCAACATTCTCCATCGCCGGAGCGGCAAAGCTGCGCACCATGCGGGCGAGCCCTGTCAGGTTCTCGGTCAGCACCGGATTGCGCTTGTGCGGCATGGCCGACGAGCCCTTCTGACCGGCCGAGAAATATTCTTCCGCCTCCAGTACTTCGGTACGCTGCAGATGCCGGATCTCGGTTGCGAGCCGCTCCACGGATGAGGCGATGACGGCCAACGTGGCAAAGAACTGCGCGTGCCGGTCGCGCGGGATCACTTGCGTCGAGACTAACTCCTGCGCCAGCCCCAGCTTGCCAGCCACATAGGCTTCGACGCGCGGATCGATCTGCGCGAAGGTGCCAACGGCGCCCGACAGCGCACAGGTCGCAATCTCGGCCCGAGCCGCCACCAGCCGCGCCCGAGCGCGAGCAAATTCGGCATAGGCGCCGGCCAGCTTCAACCCAAATGTCACCGGCTCGGCGTGGATGCCGTGGCTGCGGCCGATGCAGACCGTGTTCTTGTGCTCCAGTGCCCGCCGCTTCAGCGCCGCCAGCAGCGTGTCGAGGTCGGCCAGCAGCAGATCGCTGGCGCGCGTGAGTTGTACCGCCAGAGCGGTATCGAGAACATCCGACGACGTCAGGCCGAGATGCAGATAGCGCGCCTCGGGTCCAACGATCTCGGCGACGTGGGTGAGAAACGCAATGACGTCGTGCCGCGTCTCGCGCTCGATGGCATCGATGCGGGCGATGTCCCAGATCGCGTCGCGGCCCTTGGCCCAGATCGCGTCGGCCGCGGCTTGCGGGATCTGTCCCAGCAAGGCCATCGCAGAGGCGGCGTGCGCCTCGATCTCGAACCAGATCTTGAAGCGCGCCTGCGGCTCCCAGATCGCCACCATCGCGGGCCGGCTGTAGCGGGGAATCATGGCTTCACATCCTTTGCCGCGGGCAGATCGATGGCACGTGCTGCCGCAAACCCGGCAATTTCTGCCTGTGAATAGCCGATTGCGGCCAACACCTCGGCCGTATGTTCGCCATGCCGAGGCGCGGCCCGTTCATAGTTGAGCGGCGTCCGCGACAGCATGATCGGGGTGCGCACGGACGGCACCGCGCCCGCCGCAGCGCCGGTCGAGGGCAGATCGAGCCGCAGCCTGCGCGCCAGCACCTGGGGATCTGCGAACACCTCGGCGAGATTGTTGATGGGTCCAGCGGGCACGTTTGCTGCCTCCAGACGCGACAACAAATCCGCCTTCGTCATTTTCGCGACCGGCGCCAATAGCAGCGGCATCAGCACATCGCGGTTGCGCACGCGGTTGGCGTTGGTGACAAAGCGCGCGTCGGTCGCAAGTTCGAGCAGGCCCAGAATTTTGCAGACATCCGCATATTGCCGGTCATTGCCGGCGGCGATTATGATGTGACTGTCGGCGGTCGGGAACACCTGATAGGGCACAATATTGGGGTGAGCGTTGCCCATGCGGGTGGTTGGCGTTCCGGAGACAAGATAGCCGACGCCTTGGTTTGCCAGCACGCTCACCTGCGTATCCAGCAGCGCCATATCGACGTGCTGCCCCTGGCCTGTCCGCTCGCGCGCGGCCAAGGCAGCCTGGATTGCCACGACACCGTAGAGCCCAGTGAAAATGTCGGCCATGGCAACGCCGATCTTCATCGGTTCGCCGCCTGGCGCGCCGGTCAAGTCCATGATTCCACCCATGCCCTGGATCATGAAGTCGTAGCCCGCGCGATGCGCGTAGGGACCGTCTTGCCCGAAACCGGTGATCGAACAATAAACCAGGCGTGGATTCACCGCGGCGAGGCTCTGATAATCGAGCCGGTATTTGGCCAGGCCACCGACCTTGAAATTCTCGATCAGCACATCGGCGTCCTTGGCCAGCCGCCGCACGATCTCCTGTCCCGCCGATCGCTCGAAATCGACAGCGATCGAGCGCTTGCCGCGATTGCAGGAGTGGTAGTAAGCGGAATCGAGCGGTTCGCCAGCCTCGCCTTCGATAAAGGGCGGCCCCCAGCCGCGTGTATCGTCACCCGCGCCGGTGCGCTCAACTTTGATCACCTCGGCGCCGAGATCGGCCAGCACCTGCCCGGCCCAGGGTCCGGCCAGGATTCGGGCAAGTTCGAGGACTTTGAGGCCGGCAAGGGGTGGGCTGGACACGGTGATGCTCTCCGTCGGACGTGAGCCGAGTTGTACCATCCAACTTATGGTTTGACCTGTCACTTTGAAGGTTCGTGACAGAGGTCATGGCGTAGGGGCGCACCGCAGTGCGCCTCTACGCTTGCGAGCACGAGTCAAACGATAGGTTGGCTGGTATTACAGCCCGGATCGCCACCGGACGCAACTCTGCCCTTGGCGCCGACCCAGCCCCGTTAACGGAATTTTCACCAGCCTTGCCAGTCCGTCACCTCCACCCCCGGCCACCTAGCATCGTCCTTGCAGCACTCCCGACATCTCCAACTGGTGCCCAAGGGAGTTCGATATGAACCGTCTCAATTTGCTACACAGCCGCCTTGGCCGGGATCAAAATGGCTCAGTCGCCATCATGTTCGGCTTTGCCATTCTCGTTTTCTGCGTCCTGATCGGCCTCGGCATCGATGGCGGACGCACGATTGTCTCGCGCACCCGCACTGCAGAAGCGCTTGACGCCGCGACGCTGGCAGCCACTCGCGCCCTGATGATCGGCGGCAAGAGCGACAGCGCAATCACGCAGCTGGCGTTTGAATACTTCCAGAAAAACATCGCCAACGGCTCGCCGCTCGGCGTGACCCATGACGATTTCCACCTCGACATCAACCACTCGACCAAGACCGTGACGATCACGGTCAATGCGCACGTGCCCACCACCTTTGCGGCAATTTCTGGCGTCACGACGATCGATTATCCCACCAGCGCGCAGGCGACGTTCAACGTCAACGATATCGAGTTGGGTCTGGTCCTCGACATCACCGGATCGATGAACAACGCCAGCAGCGGCGGTGGCGGCAAATCCAAGATCAGCGAACTGAAGATTGCCGCTGGCAAGATGTTCGACATCCTACTGCCCGACGCCGGATCGCCCAGCGACACGCGCATCGGCATCGCCCCGTTCTCGGCAGCCGTCAATGCCGGCCCGTTTGCCAAAGATGTCTCACATGGCAAGAGCAAGGACGGCTGCGTTGTGGAGCGACAGAGCACCAACATGTGGACCGATGCCGACCCTATGCCGAACAACGAGCAGCTTGAGATCGCCACCAACAAATCAGTGAATTTCGATGACACCGAAGGTGGCGCAGGCAACCATCCCTACTATTGCCCGAAGGCACCGGTGCTGCCATTGACGAGCGACAAGAACGCACTCAAGGCCGAGGTGAATGGCTTCAACGCTGGCGGCTACACGGCAGGCCATTTGGGCACGGCCTGGGGCTGGTACCTGGTCTCGCCGAACTGGAACAGCATCTGGCCGGCAGGCAGCGTACCCAAGCCTTACGGCACGAAGAATCTGGTCAAGGCGATCCTGGTGATGACGGATGGCATCTACAATACCGCCTACAACAACAACCCGGATTTCGCTTCGGTCCAAGCTGTCGCGCTGTGCAACAACGCCAAGGCTCAAGGTGTGGTTGTCTACACCGTCGGCTTCACCGCGCCGGCTGGCGCCGAAGCAACCTTGACTGCCTGCGCCAGCAAGGATCCGATCACCGGCAAGCCGAACTACTACCACGCCGAAAGCCAGGGCGAGTTGGAGGTTGCCTTCTCGGACATCGCCAACAAACTGGGTCTGCTCAGAGTTTCGCAGTAGCCGCGACCCGGAAATGGGTTGCCGATCAAGGGGCGCAGCTGGGCACGGCTGCGCCCCTTGACGCTTTTAGGGACTCCGAACGCTCACCCAAGATACGCTGTTAACGCTTGGATATCGCGCGCGGCGAACAGCTGCGCTGTCGGACGGAGGGCGGCGACCCGTCCAGTATCAATGAACGCCGTCAGATCCGCGATCGCCTTGGCATCTTCGGGGGTGTGCGTCACCATCAGGATCGTCACGCCAGTGTCGCGATTGAGATCGGCGATCAGCCCAAGCATTTCGGCCTTGAGCGCCGGCCCCAGTGCCGCGAACGGTTCGTCGAGCAGCAGCACCGGGCGTTTGCGAACCAGCACCCGTGCCAGTGCTGCCCGCTGCCGCTCGCCGCCTGAAATCTCTCCCGGCAGGCGCGCCTGCAGATCGGCCAAACCCACCCGTTCGAGCGCCGATGCGATCTGCGCCTTTTGTTCAGCATTGAGCCGAAGCCGCGGCGACAAGCCGAGCGCCACATTGGTCCAGACATCGAGATGGGCAAACAGATTGTGGTCCTGGAACAGAACGCTGACCGGCCGATTCGCGGGATCATCCAAGGTGACATCGACACCGCCAACGACAATCCGACCCCCGCTCGGACGATCGAAGCCGGCGATCAGCGAGAGAAGCGTCGATTTACCAGCCCCGCTCGGGCCGATGATCGCCACCACCGTGCCGGCGGGTACTGAAAGATCGAAATGCATGTCGAGCACGCCGGCGGCATCGCGATAGGCGAAGCTGACATCTTGCAACTCGACAGCGGCGCCGCTCATGATTGCGGCTCCCTCGAGCGCTGGCGTGTCGCCAATTGCGCAACAGCAAACAGCGCCAGGCACAGCAGCGCCAGCAGCAGGGCCAATCCCGCGGCATCGTGCGAGCGGTAGCTGCCCAGGCGCTGCTGCAGCAACAGCGGCAGCGTCACCAGTCGTTCGCTGCCGAACAGCGCCGCAATGCCGAGATCGCCCAGCGACAGCGCCGCCGCCAGCGCACCGGCAAAGGCAAAGGCGCGGCGCAGCAGCGGCCAATCGACGAGGCGGAAGCGGGCCCAGCCGGCAAGGCCGAGATTGGCACACAGACGATGCTGCTCGCGGGTCTGCGTGGCAGCGGCAGCGGCCAGGATGCGGGCGGCATAGGGCAACGCCATGAGCGCGTTGATCAGTACAACGACGAGAGGCGCCAGCGCAAAGGCAAGGCCGAACCGGTTCAGCATCAAGAACCATCCGGCGCCGATGACGAAAGGTGGCACCACCAGGAGCAGGCCACCGCCATCGGTGGCCAGACGCGCCCAGCGGCCGCTGCGTCCTGCACCGCGCGCAGCCGCAACCAGGCTCCAGCCGCCGGCCACCGCCAGCAGCGCGGCGATGGCGGCGATGGCAAGGCTGGTGGCAATGGCACGCCAGACCAGGCGGTCGGAGAGCAGGCCGGGTAGCGCTGGCGTCAGGCCTGCCTGGATCAGCGCCACGACTGGCAAGCCGACGAATACCGCGCCTACGGCAATGGTGGCGGAATCAGTGAGTAGTCCTGCTCGGCTGGCGAGATTTGGTCGGTTGACGGAGCGGCCCAGGCCTGGCATCGGCAGGGCGCCACCGCCAAGTCTGCGCAGGAGCCCGATCAGCGCCAGGCACAACGCCATCTGCAGCAACGCCAACTGCACGGCGCGCGGTGGATCGAAGTCGAAACGCAGGGCCTGATAGATGGCGACCTCCAGCGTGGTTGCCGCCGGACCGCCGCCAAGCGTCAGCACGATGGTGAAGCTGGTAACGCAGATCAGGAACACGATGGCCGCGACCCCCGGCAGCGCCTGCCGCAGCGCGGGCCACTCGATAAGGCGAAAGGTGGCGCTGGCGGGAAAACCGAGCTGGCTGGCCAGCCGCCAGGTCTCGCCGGGGATGGCCTCAAGCCGGGCCAACAGCAGCAGCGTGGCGAAAGGGAGGTTGAAATAGACGTGGGCCAATAGAATGCCGCTCAGGCCATAAATGTTCGGTACGTCGGTGAAGCCGGACACGGCGAAGGCCTGAGCCAGCCAGCCGGTGCGGCCGTAGACCGTTACAATGCCGAACACGGCGACCAGAGCGGGCAGGGCGAGCGGGATGCTCAACAGGCCGAGCAGCATGCGCCGTCCAGGAAATGCCGTGCGGCGGCCAAGCGCGCGTGCCACTGGGACGGCGAGGCCGACACTCAGCAGCGTCGAGAGGCCGGCCTGCAGCAACGTGAAGCGCGCCGCCGACCACACCGCGCGCTCGGCGAGCAAGGACCAGCCGCTGCCGCTGCCGACGGCCACCGCGGCCAGTGAGATGAGCGCGGTGGCCACCAGCACGCCGACCAGCAAAGCGGTGCATGCGGCAGCTGCAAATGGTCCAAGCCGGATCACGTCATCCTCTCATACCAGCCAACCTATCGTTTGACTCGTGCTCGCAAGCGGGGCGCACTGCTGTGCGCCCCTACGCCATGACCTCTGTCACGAATCTTCAAAGTGACAGGTCAAACCATAAGTTGGACGGTATCACTCGTCGTACTGTAACATTCAAATGATCTCCATTTGTCATCCTCGGGCTGTCCCGGGGATGACACTGATGGGCACTCATTGAATGAGTCACATCACCAATTGGTCCGCCATCTTCTGCCCGTTTTGACGCGGAGAGGAAACGCACCTGCCATCACTGGCTCATCGCGGCCTGCCATTCGTCGATCCAGGCTTTGCGGTTCTTGGCTACGTCTTCGGGCGAATAGAGAAACGTCTTGGCCGGCTTGACCAGCGCCCCGAAGGCGTCGGGCAAGGCGGCGCTGGTCGGGCCAGCCGGGAACATCCAGTTGCCGGTGGGGATGGCGTCCTGGAATTTCGGCGTCAACATGAAGGCCAGGAACTTGCGGGCTAACGCCTTGTGGGTCGACGACTTCACCAGACCGGCCACTTCGATCTGCAGATAGTGGCCTTCGGAAAAGCTCGCCGCCTGGTAGCGATCCACTTTCTCGGCGACGACATGATAGGCCGGAGACGTCGTATAACTCAGCACCATCGGCGCTTCGCCCTTGGTGAACAGGCCATACGCCTCGGTCCAGCCCGGCGCCACCGTCAGCACACGGCCTTTGAGTTTGATCCAGGCTGCGGGGGCCTTGTCGCCGTAAACTGATTTCATCCAGAGTAGGAATCCCAGGCCCGGGGTCGAGGTGCGCGGGTCCTCGAGCACGATCTTCTCAGCGGCGGGGCCATCGACCAGCTCGGCCAGACTCTTTGGCGGTGATGCGATTTTCCGCCGGTCGTAAACCACGGCAAAATGCGCAAAATCGTAGGGCAGGAACTGATCGTCCGTCCACGGCGTCGGGATCGTCAATCCTTGCGGCACGATGCCGTGCGCCTCGAACAGCCCGGTGGCGCGCGCTTCGGCGGTGAGATTGGTATCGAGGCCAAGCACGACGTCGGCGCTGGAATTGGCGCCTTCCAGTTTCAGGCGGTTGAGCAGCGCCACGCCATCGCCGGCGGTTACCCAGGCAAGTGTGCAGGCGCAGTCCTTCTCGAAGGCGGCCTTGATGGCGGGGCCGGGACCGTAGTCGGCGGGAAAGCCTTCGTAGCTATAGACAGTGAGCGTCTCAGCGGCGCGCGCAGCCGGGATACCGAACGGTAGCAGAGCGAGCAGCGCGACGGAAAGCGTGGCGAGACGGCTTGGCCGTAGGGGCATCGGTTCCTCCAAAAAAGGCGATGGAACCGGACTGCACGACCGCACACTGTTGATTCAACAGGCAGGTCGCTCCCCCAAATCCCTCCGCCGGCATGATCCGGATCAGGTTCGTCGGGTTGACCAGACTGGCACCGCCAGCCGCGTGGGTCTCTCAGCCTCGCCATCGAGGCACCCCGTCAGAGTGGGTGGAGATTTGGCACGGATCGAGAGCCGGCGCAAGGCTGGCCGTGATGTGTCAGCAGTTCTCAATTTGGGGCACGGCGTCTGATGCGTTGGGGCGAGACTGGTCTCGCCCGTCTCGCCACACGGCACCGGCAGGGGCTGTTGCACCCCGGGCGAGACAAGTCTCGCCCCTACGTTTTGGTGTCCTGCCCCCACATTGAGAATTGCTGGTGATGTGTTGCGGCGGCGTTGGCCTTGCGCAGGTTGCAAATGGCGACCTGAAACAATAACGGCCACCGCGCTACCAAGAAGCGAAGTGGCCGCGTGTTCCCGTATCAGAGCGCATAGAACAGGTCACAGCGACAGCACAGCAAGCCCAACGCCGCTTCCCCTGCCTAAGTCAGCGCCTCAGAATTTGGTTCGCAGGAGCGATGAAATTCGATCCCGGCGTCTTGGTGAATCCGCCGAACAGCGGGAAGCCGTTGCCATTGAACCCGCCATTGTTCGAACCACCGAAAACGCGCACATTTTGCCGCCGGGCGCGTTTCTGCTTGGACGATCCGCCGTTCGAGCCGAAGATATCGGCGAAGGTGCCGTTGCCGCCATTGCCAGCAAAGATGTTGTTGCTGTTGGAGCCGCCATTGCGGATGCTGGCCATGATGTCGCCGTCGCTGGTTTCTTTCGGGGCGAGCTGCTTGTTGACCTGATTCCAGCGGCCGGCCATGGCGTTGACGGTGCGCCGGTCATGGCCATAGATGTCGTCGATGTATTGCAATTGCCCATCCGGGGCCACGCGAACGGTGAAATAAGTAACATGCACCGGTAGCGGATGATCCAGCTGCACCTGTTCGTTCTGGCTGTTGGCGAATTGGGCCTTGGTCTGCTCGGGCGCCCAGCCGTTGGCCTGCCCCATGATCACCTCGGCCAGCTTGTGCGGGTCTTGCACGCGCATGCAGCCATGGCTGAAGGCGCGGACACCGGAACCAAACAGCTCCTTTGACGGCGTGTCATGCATGTAGACCGAATAGTGGTTCGGGAACATGAACTTGACGTCGCCCAAGGCATTGCCGCCACCGGGTGGCATGAAGACTTCGAAATTCCTGATGTCGGTCGTGCCGAAATTGACACTCGAGGGATTTACCTCTTTACCGTTGAGCGACATTTTCAGCCCGCGACGAGCTAGCGCCCCGCTGCCATTGCGCGCAATCGACGGCAGCAGCTCCTTCATCTTGATTGAGTCCGGCACCTTCCAGAACGGATGGAACTCGATATAGCGCATGCTCTTGGAAAACAACGGCGTCGGCGTATCGATCTTGCCGACCACGATGCGCGCGCTGTGAATGACCTCACCATTCTTGACCACCCGGGTCATGAATTCGGGAATATTGTCAAAGATGTAGGTGTCGCCGAGATTTTCCGGCAGCCAGCGCCAACGCTCCATATTGGCCAGGATCTTCTCAACCTGCGGGCCCTTGGCGGGGGCTGCCTGCAGTTGCTGGTTCAGCAACCGGCGCATCGACGGCGTTACCACGCCATCCGACCGGTAGCCATGGCTGTCCTGGAACGCCCGCACGGCAACCGCCAGCACCTCGTCATAGAGCTGTGGATTGCCATTGGCCGGCGCGAACACATGCAGGCGCTGACGGATGATCGGGATATCGGCGCTGCTGTCACCGGGCCGCAGCCTCGGGCCATCGGGAACGCGCGCCGCAGTCGGATCCGGCTGATTGCCGCGCAACGCCAGGTACTTCTGCCGCAGCTGCTCGAATTCGGGATGGTGCGGGTTGAAATTTGCCAGGAATGCCGACGGGTCGGTGGCCGACACCAGACCGCTGAGCACGGCTGCCGCATCGGGTGGTGTCGACATCAGATCGATCAGCTCGCTGATGCGGGCCGGATCGAACCTGCCAACATGGGCATCATGCGAATAATGCACGACCGCCCGCGTCAGGACCAATTCCGCCTCGGCCAGCTTGACGTTCGACAGCCCCGCGCCCTTGACCATCGGCAAGGCGTAATCCGCGGTCGCAAGGCCCCAGTCGTTGGCGCGCTTCAGTTCCTCGATGACCGTCAAGGCCTTGGGATTGTAGCCGTTGGCATCGACCCAGATCGGCACATTGCCATGCTGCTCGTAGCCGCGCTCGATCGCTTCGGCGGTGGCAATATCGAACGGCCCATTGCCCGCCTTGGCCGCCGCAATCAGCGATTGCTTGACCGTGATGCCGATGACGTCGTCCTGGCTGATCAGCTTGGCGGGCGCTGCCGGCTCAGCGGCTGCAACGGCATGCGCGCCCGCAAACAGCCCAACACCGGCGACGACAATGCAAAACAACTTCGACATCGCAGCTGACCCCACAAATGAAATAGTGTGGGCATCCTAGCCGACTTGACAGCCGCCGCCAATGGCAGAACACAATTGTCCTGGTGGAATCCGGAAAATCGGAGCGCGCTGTGACTTGGTTGCGTCGATTGGCCAAAGTGGGTGGCTAGATCCCACGCCCGATCTGCATGAATTTGGCGTGCCGTTGCGCGCGGATTGCATCGGCGTCGAGATTATCGAACGCGGCCAGCGCCGCCTCGATGCGATCGCCGGTGCGCGCGATCATGGTCCGTTTGTCGCGATGAGCGCCGCCAAGCGGTTCGGGGATAATACCATCGATGATCTTTAGCCGCTCCAGATCCTGGGCGGTGATCTTCATGTTGGTTGCCGCATCGATGCGCTTTGCCGAATCGCGCCACAGGATCGATGCCGCCGCTTCCGGCGAGGCGACCGAATAGACCGAATGCTCCAACATCAGAACTTTGTTGGCGGTGGCGATGGCAACCGCTCCGCCGGACCCGCCCTCGCCGATGACGACCGCGATCAGCGGCACACCGAGCCCAAGGCAGGCATCGGTTGAGCGGGCGATGGCTTCGGCCTGGCCGCGCTCCTCGGCCTCAATGCCGGGATAGGCGCCGGGCGTATCGATCAACGTGATGACCGGCAGCGAGAATTTGTCGGCCAGCTCCAGCAGCCGGATGGCCTTGCGGTAGCCTTCAGGTCGCGCCATGCCGAAATTGTGCTTCACGCGGCTTTCGGTATCGCTGCCCTTTTCATGCCCCATGAACAGCACCGGCTTGCCGCGAAACCAGGCCGGGCCACCGACAATGGCGTTGTCCTCGGCGAAATGCCGGTCGCCCGAGAGCGGCGTAAAGTCGGTGGCCAGTTCTTCAAGATAGTCGCGCAAGTGCGGGCGGTCAGGATGGCGCGCCACCTCGGTTTTCTGCCAGGGGGTCAGCTTGCCATACATGTCGCCCAGCGCGCTGCGCGTCTTCTGCTCCAGCTTTGAGATTTCATCGGCGATCGAGGCGCTGGTCTGCGCCTGGGTCAGCGAGCGCAACTCGGCCACCTTGCTTTCCAGCTCGGCGACGGGTTTCTCAAAATCGAGGTAAGTGCGCATCGGCTTAAGTCTAGGTCCATGGGTTGTAGGCGGTTAGGACGGACATTCGCGGCAAGGGCGAGGGGTGTCAAGGCGGCTGTTGGACAACACACAAAGAGGCCTGGCGGCGGCCAATGACGGCTCGACGCAGTGCGCGCTGGCCTGGCTCAATCGCCCTTCGCCCTAAGCCGCGATCTGGGCCGCCGCTGGCGGGGCCATGGCGCCGGTCATGATGGCCACTGCGTCGGACATCGAGATCTTCTTGGGATCGACGATCGCATGGCGTTTGCCCAGGCGATGGATGTGGATGCGGTCCGCCACCTCGAACACATGTGGCATGTTGTGGCTGATCAGAACGATCGGCAGGCCGCGACTCTTGAGCAGCTTCATCAACTCCAGCACGCGCCGGCTTTCCTTGACGCCTAGCGCCGCTGTCGGCTCGTCCATGATGATCAGCCGGCTGCCAAACGCTGCGGCCCGCGCCACCGCCACGCCCTGGCGCTGTCCACCCGACAACGTCTCGACCGTCTGATTGATGTTCTGAATCGTCATCAGGCCAAGTTCCGACATCTTGGCGCGCGCTTCCTTTTGCATGCCGGCGCGGTCCAGCAGCCGGAACAGGCTGCCCAGCACGCCGGGCACACGACGCTCGCGGCCCAGGAACAGATTGTCGACGATGCTGAGCGCCGGCGACAAGGCCAAGTTCTGGTAGACGGTCTCGATGCCGGCCTTGCGGGCCTCGCTCGGCGAGCGGAAGTTCACGACCTTGCCGTCCAGGCGGATCTCGCCTTCGTCTGCCGATACGGCCCCCACCAACGCCTTGATCAGCGTCGACTTGCCAGCGCCATTGTCACCAATCACGCCCAGGATCTCGCCTGGATGCAGGTCGAAATCGGCTTTGTCGAGAGCGACCACGCGACCGTACTTCTTGGTCAACCCGCGGGCCGTGAGGATGGGTTCGCTTGACATCAGGCTGCGACCTTTCTGATCCACTGATCCACCGCGACGGCGCCGATGATGAGCACACCGATCAACAGATAGGTCCATTGCGGGTCGGTGCCGTAAAGGCGCAGGCCGAGCGAGAACACGCCGACGATCACGGCGCCGAAGATCATGCCGAGCACCGAGCCACGGCCGCCGAACAACGAGATGCCACCGATCACCACGGCGGTGACGGATTCGATGTTGGCATAGTCACCCGCGGTTGGCGACACCGAGCCGATACGGCCGATCAGCACCCAGCCGGCGAAGGCGCAGATCAGGCCCGAGATGGTGTAAACGGAAACGAGCATGCGCTTGACCGGCACGCCCGAAAGTTCCGCCGCATCCGGATCATCGCCCACGGCGTAGACGTGGCGGCCCCAGGCCGTGTAGTTCAGGATGTACCAGAGCAGCAGCACCAGCAGACCCATGGCCGCGACGCCGGCCGTAATGATCGCGCCGCCGATGTTCACCTTGCTGCCAAAAGCCTGCAGCAACTGTGCCTTCGCCTCGATGTCCTGGCCGCGAATGGTCTCGTTGGCCGAATAGATGAAGTTGGTCGCCGAATAGATCTGCCAGGTGCCTAGCGTCACGATGAACGGCGGCAGCTTCACATGCGCCACCAGCATGCCGTTGATCCAGCCGCACAGGCCGCCGCAGATGAAACCGCACAGGATGGCGATCGGCACCGGGATGCCATAGCGGAACACGAATTGGCCCATGACCACGGACGACAGCACCATGATGGCGCCGACCGATAGATCGATGCCGGCGGTGAGAATGACCAGCGTCTGCGCCGCACCGATGATGCCGGTGATGGCGACCTGCTGCAGAATGAGGGAAAGAGCGAACGGCGAGAAGAACTTGTTTCCCACCAGCACGGCGAAAATCGCGACCGAAGCGATCAGCACGATCAGCGGCACGGCAGCCTGGCTGGAATGCAGAAAGTGCTGCAAGGTCTGAAGGATAGTCCGTCGCTCTTCGAATGCAGCGACAGACGTATCGGACTGATCGAGAACCTTTTCGAATTCCTGGGTCGACATCCGATCTCCTCCCGAGAGCTGTTCTGCACTCTCTACTTATTGCAAAAAGGGCGGCCAAGAGGCCGCCCTTCCAGCTACGCAATCTTTGCCCGAATGCGAGTTAAGATCAACCCCAGCACTTGGCCAGACCTTCCTTGGTATCGATCGACTTGACGCCAGCCACCGGCTTGTCGGTGATCAGGTTCACGCCGGTGTCGAAGAAGTTCTTGCCTTCGGTGTTCTTGGGCTTGCTGCCGTCCTTGGCGAACGCAGCGATGGCTTCAACGCCCATCGAGGCCATCAGCAGCGGATACTGCTGCGAGGTGCCGCCGATGACGCCGCCAGCCACGTCCTTGACGCCGGGGCAACCACCGTCAACCGACATGATGAGAACCTGCTTCTCCTTGCCGACGGCCTTCAGTGCCTCATAGGCACCGGCAGCGGCGGGCTCGTTGATGGTGTGGATGACGTTGATGTCGGGATCCTTCTGCAGAAGGTTCTCCATCGCCTTGCGGCCGCCTTCCGGGTTGCCGTTGGTGTAGTCGTGGCCGACGATGCGCTTGTCGTCCTCGTCGCCGATCTTGTTGACGTCCTTAACGTCGATGCCGAAGCCCTTCATGAAGCCCTGGTCGCGCAAAACGTCGACCGTGACCTGCTTGGGATTGATGTCGAGGAAGCCGACATGGGCGGCCGCGGCTTTGTCGCCCAGAGCGGCCTTGGCGTAGGCGCCGATCAGGAAGCCGGCCTGGAAGTTGTCGGTGGCGAAGGTCGAGTCGGCAGCCTCGATCGGATCCAGGGGCGTGTCGAGGGCGATCACCAGGATGCCGGCGTCACGGGCCTTCTTGATGGTCGGCACGATCGCCTTGGTGTCGGACGGGGTGATCAGGATGCCCTTGGCGCCGTCGGCGATGCAGGTTTCGACAGCGGCCACCTGGCCGGCGTTGTCGCCGTCGTCCTTGCCGGCATAGGTCTTGAGGTCAACGCCAAGCTCGGTGGCCTTGGCCTTGGCGCCTTCGCGCATCTTGACGAAGAAGGGGTTGGTGTCGGTTTTGGTGATGAGGCAAGCGCCGACGCCTGCGAACGCGGGGGCTACAAACATCATGCTGACGGCAAGCGCCGCGGCGGACGTCGAAAGAATGGTATGTTTGAATTTCACTGGAATTCCTCCCTGGGGTCTTGTTCGGCACACCGTTAGCGGTCGCGCTATCGACCACACAGTGTGCGACGGCCCTTCTAACATGCACGGCCGGGAAATTCATCCCCAACGCAGTAGAAGAGCCATCTATAGGAACTTTCGTTCGATGACGGGGTGAGTGTCAATAACTAATTTGGAATGATTTATCGTTGACAGACATAGTTTCGCCGACAATGCTGCCTGTGCCGCGCAATTGTTTCAACCGATCCGCAACGCAACCAAGTGCTGATCGCGCGCGCGCCGAACCGGAAAGTGCAGTCAGGCATGGGCTCCCGACCTGTCGATCCTGACCTGCCGGGCGGTCCCCAACCGGCGACACCAACCTCGCGCTCGGTCGATCTCAGCCGTGGCACCAATCAGGCCGGCACGCGGCTCTACAATGAACGCTTGCTGCTGTCGCTGGCGCGCCGGCATCAAAATCTGCCCAAGGCGGAGCTGGCCCGGCTGACCGGGCTGTCGGCGCAGACCGTCTCGGTCATCGTCAATCGTCTTGAAGCGGATGGTCTGCTCAAGCGTCAGGAGCTGCAGCGCGGCAAGGTCGGCCAGCCCTCGGTGCCCTATGCGCTCAATTCGGAAGCGGCCTATTCTGTCGGACTGAAGATCGGACGGCGCAGCACCGATCTGGTGCTGGTCGATTTCGTCGGTACGGTGCGCAAGCGGATCCACCGCACCCATCGCTATCCGCTGCCTGCAGAGCTCTTGAGCTTCATGCGCGAGGGGCCGGCCGAGCTGATCGCCGGTCTCGATCCGGCTGCGCGATCGCGCATCTGCGGTCTTGGCATCGCCTCGCCGTTCGAGCTGTGGAACTGGGAAGCAGAGGTTGGCGCCCCGGCCAAGGCCATGCGGGCCTGGCGTGGCTTCGATACCGCGGCCGAGATCGCTGCTGTCAGTCCCTGGCCGGTGCTGTTGTGCAATGACGGCACGGCCGCCTGCGCCGCCGAGTGCTTCTTTGGCAGTCTCGCGCCGATGCGCGATTTTCTTTATGTCTTCATCGGCTCGTTCATCGGCGGCGGCGTGGTGCTCGATGGCAATGTCGTACAAGGACGTTCCGGCAATGCCGGCGCCATCGGCTCGATGCCGATGGCGCGCGTGGACGCCAGCGGCGTGACGGCCCAGCAGCTGATCCGCAATGCTTCGCTCTATGTGCTCGAGAACCGGCTGCGGCAGGCCGGCAAGGACCCGGCAGGGTTGTGGCGGGTTCCGCACCACTGGCCTGACTATGGTACCGAACTCGACACTTGGATCGAGGAAACCGCAGGCAGCCTGGCCATTCTGGCCGCCTCCGCCATGTCGATCATCGACTTCGAAGCCATCGTCATCGAGGGCGCCTTCCCTGCCAGTATCCGCGCGCGCTTGACGGCAGCGGCGGCGGCCAAACTGCAGCAGCTCGACCTGCAGGGGCTGACACCGGCCCAGATGCTGGAAGGCTCGATCGGTCCCGATGCGCGCGCAATCGGCGGGGCAGCGCTGCCGATGCTGGCCAATTTCGCCCGCGACCACGAGATCCTGTTCCGTGCTTCGACCACTGCGTGAGCGCAAGGATTGCCGCAAGGTTTCAGCTTGCGAGGCAAGCCAAAACCCATCAGGCTTGGCATGCCTCGTCCCGGAAGGTGCTGACCCGTGAGACCGGCTTGCCCGTGAGACTGGCCGGAACCATCACCAATGAGTATCAATTCAAAGCCACTCGATGCCGTTCGCCGTTCCTGCGGCGTGATCGAGAACGCCTTGATCGATAGTCACGCCGCTGGCCGCATCAGCCGTCGCGACTTTCTGCGCCACTGTTCGGTATTGGGGCTGTCAGCGCCCGGTCTGGCCGCCGCGATCGGCTCGCTCGGCATGGCGACACTGCCGCGGCCGGCGCGCGCGGCGGCGCCAGGGGGCACGCTTCGGATCGCCCAGATCGGCCCGGCGTCGGCTCTTGAGCCGGTAAAAGTTGCCGACCCCGGCGGCATCACGCAGCTCTCTGTCTGCGGCGAATATCTCTGCGTCAACGGCCCCGATTTCACGCTTCGCCCGAGTTTGGCCGAGAGCTGGTCGCCGAACTCGGATGGCTCGATTTGGACTTTCCGCGTGCGCAACTCCGTGACGTTTCACAATGGCAAGCCGTTGACCGCCGCTGACGTCGTCGCCAGCTTCGAGCGCTTGACCGACCCGGACAGCGAATCCAATGCGCTGACCGCGTTCGCCGGTTATCTGTCCAAGGGCGGCACCCGCCAGCGCGACGATGCGACCGTCGAGTTCCACCTCGATGCGGCCAACGGTAACTTCCCGTATCTGGTGTCGTCGGACAGCCACAACGCTATCATCCTGCCGGCCGACTATCGCGGTGACTACGAAACCAACCAGATCGGCACCGGCCCATTCAAGCTTGAGAGCTACACGCCCAGGACCGGCGCCAGCTATCTGCGCCAAGACAGCTATTGGGGTGCCAAAGCGCTGCCCGACCGGCTGGAATTCACGTTCCATGCCGACGACAAGTCGCAAGCGCAAGCCCTGCGGGACGGCCAGGCCGATATCCTGAGCGGCCTGCCGCGTCTTGCGGCTGCCGCGCTCAGCGGCGATCCCGCCTTCGAGATCCTGCGCACCCCCGCGACCTCGCACAACCAGTTGCACATGCGCACCGACATGGACCCGTTCAGGGACCCGCGCGTGCGCCGTGCCGTTGCCCTCTGCCTCGACCGGCCAAAGCTCGTGCAGGGGCTGTTCGCCGGCCGGGCCCGCATCGGCAATGACAGTCCGTTCGCGCCGGACTATCCGTCGACTGACAAAGCCGTCTCGCAACGCCAGCGTGACGTCGCGGCGGCCAAGCAACTGCTCGAAGCTGCCGGCCTGAAGAGCGGTTTCCAGGTCGCGTTGACGGCACAGCAATACCAGGAGATCCCAGCCTTCGCCCTGGCCATCCAGGACGCGCTGGCCGAGATCGGCGGCAAGGTCGAGATCACCACGCTGGAGCCCGGCGCCTACTATGCCGACGGCGTCTTTGGCAAGTCGCCCTGGCTGGATTGCGTCATGGGCATCACGGATTATGTCCACCAGGGCGCCCCGAACGCGCATCTCACGGCACCGCTGCGCAGCGACGGTGCCTGGAACTCCGCCCGCTACAAGAACCCCGCCTATGACCGGTTGGTGACGTCCTATATTGCCGCGCTCGAACCCGAGAGCCAGCGCAAGGCGGCAGGCGAGATCCAGAAGCTGCTGCTCGACGAAACCCCCGTGATCTTTGGCTATTTCCACGATCACCTGACAGCGGTGAAAAAGGGCGTGAGCGGCGTCGTGGCCTCGCCGCTAGGACATCTGTGGCTGGCCCAAGCCAGGCTCGCGAGCTGATCTGATCTGATAACCGGACGCGCCGGGGCATGAATGCCGAAAAAAAGGTGATGTCATGAGCTACCTGTCCTACGTCAGTCAGACTGGCGGCACCGCCTGGGACACTTACATCTCGCAAGTCGACCGCGTCATTCCCTATCTCGGGCCGCTCGCTCGCTGGTCCGAGACCTTGAAGCACCCCAAGCGCGCGCTGATCGTCGATGTGCCGATCGAGCTCGACAATGGCAGCGTCGCGACTTCGAGGGCTACCGGGTGCAGCACAACCTGTCGCGCGGCCCCGGCAAGGGCGGCGTGCGCTTCCACCCCGACGTGACGCTCGAAGAGGTGATGGCGCTGGCGGCCTGGATGACGGTGAAATGCGCCGCCGTGAATCTGCCCTACGGCGGCGCCAAGGGCGGCATCCGCGTCGACCCCAAGCTGCTCTCGATCAAGGAGCTGGAGCGCATGACGCGCCGCTACACCAGCGAGATCGGCATCATCATCGGTCCGCAGCGTGACATCCCGGCCCCCGACGTCAACACCAACAGCCAGATCATGGCCTGGATGATGGACACCTATTCGATGAACACCGGCACCACCGCCACCGGCGTCGTCACCGGCAAGCCGCTGCACCTGGGCGGCTCGCTCGGCCGCGTCAAGGCCACCGGCCGCGGTGTGTTCGTGACCGGTCGGGAAGCGGCGCGGCGTATCGGTCTGAACCTCGAGGGCGCGCGTTTCGCCGTCCAGGGCATGGGCAATGTCGGCGGCGCGGCGGCCGAACTGTTCGTGCAAGCCGGCGCCAAGCTGGTTGCCGTGCAGGACCACACCGGCACGCTTGTCAACAAGCACGGCTTCGACATCGCCAGCACGATGGAGTTGCTGAAACGAGATGGCGGCATCAGCGACTTCAAGGGCGCCGAGCCGATCGACAACGAAGCCTTCTGGGACGTCGACTGCGACATCCTGATCCCGGCAGCGCTGGAATCGCAGATCACCGCCGCGCGCGCCAACCGCATCAAGGCCAAGCTGATCCTCGAAGGCGCCAACGGCCCAACCTTGCCCGAGGCCGACGATGTGCTGGCCGAACGCAACGTACTCGTGGTTCCCGACGTCATCTGCAACGCTGGCGGCGTCACCGTCAGCTATTTCGAGTGGGTGCAGGACTTCAGCAGTTTCTTTTGGAGCGAAGACGAGATCAACGTGCGTCTGGACAAGATCCTGGTCGATGCGCTGAAGAAGATCTGGGACACCGCCGATCACCACACGGTGAGCCTGCGCACCGCCGCATTCGCGGTCGCCTGCGAGCGCATTCTGATGGCGCGGCAAGAGCGCGGGTTGTATCCGTGAGCTGGCGGCGTCGAAGCAGCAGGTTGTCCACCCGTCACACCCAAGGCAACGCGACAATGACCAAAGGCATCGACCAGGGCACCCTCGCCCGCTTGCGCGACATTCTGGGGCCGTCCGGCCTGCGCGAGGGCGAGGCACTGGCGCTGCTCGATCCGGGCGTCGAGAGACGCAATCTCGACGCCGGCGTCGCGGCGCTGCCGGCCAGCACGGCAGAGGTCGCAGCAGTGGTGGCGCTGTGCCAAGAGCGGAAAATCCCCATCGTGCCGCTGGGTGGACGGACGGGGCTTGCCGGCGCAGGCATCTCGCAGCCGGGCGAACTGGTGCTGCTGACCACACGCCTGAACCGCATCATCGATATCGATGTCGCGGCCGGCACAGCGACGGTCGAGCCCGGTGTCGTGTTGTCGGCCCTTGCCGCCGCCGCCGCCCCGCATGGGTTGACTCCAGGCATCGACCTCGGCGCGCGCGACAGCTGCAGCATCGGCGGGCTGATCGGCACCAACGCGGGCGGCATGGAAGCCCACCGCCACGGCACCATGCGCCGCCGCGTGCTGGGATTGGAAGTGGTGATGCCGGATGGGCGCGTGCTGAGCGATCTCAAATCCGTGCTGAAGAACAACGAAGGCTACGACCTGAAGCAGCTGTTCATCGGCGCCGAGGGAACGCTTGGCGTGGTGACGCGTGCGGTGCTGAAACTGGAGCTCGATCCAGGTGAACGCGCGCTGGCCTATTGCCATCTCAGCGCTGCAGCTGCGGCGGTCGGGTTGCTGCAGCGCCTGCAGCGGTTGCCGGGCGGCGTGATCCTGACCAAGGCCGAGATCATGTGGCGCGAGCATGTGAATTTGACCGCGAAAGCCAATGGCCTCGAGCATCTATGCCTGCCGGATGAGGCCGCCGTCACGGTGATTTTCGAGGCCGCGAGTCTCGATCAGGGCGCAGCACAAGCGGCGCTGGAGCAGGTGCTGGTCGCAGCGCTGGAACACCCGGATCAGACGCCAGGCCTGATCGATGCGCTGTTGCCCAAGAACGCCAAGGAGGCGCGCGAGGTCTGGCATATCCGCGAAGATTGGGCCGTCACTCGTGCCTACCCGCACGGCATCAACTTCGACATTTCGGTGCCGCTCGCCCGCATCGACAACTATATGCGGGCGCTCGCCGCGAGAGTCGCGGCGCACGATGCCAAACTCAACCTGTTTGCCCTCGGCCATCTCGCCGATGGCAATCTGCATTTGACAGTGAACGCGGATGATCTGTATTCGGATCATGAGGAGGCCGTGGCGGAAATGGTCTACCCGGGCCTGCGCGAGATGGGCGGCAGCATAGCCGCCGAGCACGGCATCGGATTGAACAAACGCGCCAGCCTGGCGCGCTTCGGCGATCCGGTGAAGCTGGCGGTGATGCGGGCAGTCAAAAAGGCGGTGGACCCGGAGGGGTTGATGAATCCTGGCAAGGTGATCGGGTAACGATGTCCGCCGCTTTAGCCGTCCATGCGCCGCGCGACAACAAAGAAAACCCCGGTTTCATTGTTGTCTTGACGACCGGCCAATTCGAGCAGACACTCTTGTTTGACCGCTGCCGCTGCCTGTTGAAAACCAAGTGCTGCTCGGTGCAGCGCTAACGACAGGACGAGATTGAGCGCGGTCAAGTCGCCTCTCTGTGCAACCGGACTTGGAGGGAGCATGACGCCACCTGGTAGACTCCACGGCCTCGCCACAGCGCGCGGCCACGGCTCGATGGGCAGTTGACAGCTGCACAAAGACATCGCGCCGCCGACAATCAAATCGCAAACAACGGGTATCGCAAGGTGCCGCGTAAACCAGCCTGACCATGGACTGTTGGGCACTATCAAGCATGCAAGCATGAGAATGGCCCCGCTTGACGCACAAGTTGCGACAGCGGGGCTTTTCGTTTTTTTGAGGGGCAGCGGGTCGGTTCAATTCACGACAAATGGCAGCGCGCGATTCAGTTGCCCATGACGAGAAAGTGCACACCTCTCGCGCGGAGCGCAAATAGCCCACCTCTTGCGCGGAGCGCAAATAGATTGCGGACGGATGATCTGTGTCAGGATCGATATTCGTCGAACTGTTCAAAAAACATCGGCCTCGGCCCCCCCCCTGCCCTCATCGAGCGCATTCGCGCCACCTTCTCCCGATCGGAGAAGGAAGCAGGCGGCGGCCCTAATACCGTCCAACTTTTGGTTTGACCTGTCACTTTGAAGGTTCGCGACAGAGATCATGGCGTATGGGCGCACTGCAGTGCGCCCGTCTAGCTGCGCGGCAAGCTCTTGGACGTGCGGACGTCCGTCGGGGCCTGACCGTGGGTGGAAGTGGGCCAAGATATCGTTT
>JANLQJ010000236.1:0-22947 GCA_031367715.1 Hyphomicrobiaceae bacterium
GTGCTTCGAGGTCTGGAACGAGCCCAATCTCGACGCCTTCGGAAGCGGCAGGCAGGACGAGTACTTCAAGCTCTATCGCCATACGGTCGAGGCGATCAAATCGGTTGACAGTGAACTTAGGGTCGGCGGTCCGGCGACGGCGGCGAACGCCTGGATCGACGATTTCGTCGCGTTTTGCGGCCAAAACCATTTGCCGGCCGATTTCATCAGCACTCACCACTACCCAACCGACGCGTTTGGCGAACCGGGCGACGACACCGAGGCCCAACTCTCCAAAAGCCGCCGCAGCGTCTTGCGCGACCAGACACGAGAGGTCCGCAGTCAGGCGGGCAAAAGACCGCTCTTCTACACCGAGTGGTCGTCATCCTCCAATCCGCGCGATCCGCTGCATGACGAGCCCTACGCCGCTGCCTTCATCGTCAAGACGATCATGGAGACCAACGGTCTGGTGGAGGGTTACTCCTGGTGGACATTCTCGGATATTTTCGAGGAAAACTACTTTCCGTCGGTGCCATTTCACGGCGGCTTTGGGCTGCTCAATATTCACGGCATCGCCAAACCATCCTATCGCGCCTATCAGTTGCTGCACCGGCTCGGCACGCAACTGTTGACAGTCGAAGGATCGCATCCGACCGTCGATGCGTGGGCCGTGCGTAGCGACCACGAGTTGACTGTTTTGCTCACCAACTATGCCTTGCCGAAGCATCGCCTCGAGTCCGAACTGGTGAAACTGTCAATCAAAAGCGCTCGAGCGCCAGTCGAGTCGACGCTCCAGCGCATCGACGCCGATCACGCCAACGCCAAGGCGCGCTGGCAGGAAATGGGCGAACCGAAGTATCCCAATGCCGCAGTGCTCAACGAGCTGCGCGAGGTCTCCCGCCTGAACTACGAGACATTGGCCTGCCGCTTCAGCGACGGTGTCGTCGACCTCGATGTGACGCTGCCGCCTTTGGCGATCGCCGCCATTACATTGCGATTCGCGGGGCCAGCCGGTGCCTGATGCTCAAGCCCGGTCGGACGAAGCTCTGCTTGACCGTTTTCAGCGTGCTGCCTTCGGCTACTTTCTGCAAAACTGCAACCCGGTAAACGGTTTGGTCGCCGACACCAGCCGCAAAAATTCGCCGGCCAGTATCGCCGTCGTCGGCTTTGCCCTGTCGTGCTACCCAGTGGGCGTCGAGCGCGGCTGGATGACGCGCGACGACGCTATCGCCTGCACGCTTGCCTCCTTGCGATTTTTTTGGAACAGCGCGCAGAACCAGGAGCCGCTGTCGACCGGACACATGGGGTTCTATTATCACTTCCTCGACATGCAGCGGGGCATCCGCGTCTGGGATTGTGAACTGTCGCTGATCGACACGACATTGCTGCTGGCAGGCATGCTGACGGCAGCGATGTACTTTGACGGCGACAGCCCTCGCGAAACGGAAATCCGGACGCTGACCGACGCTCTCTACCGGCGCATTGACTGGCATTGGGCGCAGGGCAAGTGCGCCACCGTCCGGCAGGGCTGGAAGCCGGAAAGCGGCTTTCTGCACTATGGCTGGGAGGGCTATAGCGAGGCAGCGATTCTGTATGTGCTAGGCTTGGCATCGCCGACACATCCTTTGCCAGACAACAGTTACGCTGGATGGTCGTCAACCTATCAATGGGAGAACATCTATAATTATGATCTGCTCTACGCTGGACCAATGTTCATTCACCAATTTTCTCACGCCTGGATTGATTTTCGCAACATCCGCGACAAATTCATGCGCGCTAAGAACAGCGACTATTTCGAGAACAGCCGACGCAGCGCCTTCGCCCAGCGTGAGTATGCCCGGCGTAACGCGCACGGCTTTAAGGGCTATGGTGAAAACGGCTGGGGCTTTGCAGCCTGTGACGGGCCGGGCTTCGAGAACCTGAAGATTGACGGTCGAAAGCGGCGCGTGTTCGGTTACGCTGCGCGCGGCATTCCCTATGGGCCCGATGATGGCACGATCGCTCCGTGGACAGCGTTAGCCTCGCTGCCGTTCGCGCCAGATATCGCGCTGGCGGCGCTGCGGCATTTCTGCGCGCAATATCCCGATGTGACGCAGGCAGACCGGTTGCCGAGTGGCTTCAATCCGACCTTGCCCGGCAGTGGTCCGGGGGGCTGGATATCCGAGGGATGTTTTGGCCTCGATCAGGGCCTGATAGTTATGATGATCGAAAATTATCGCTCGCAGATGATCTGGAACTTGATGAAACGTTGCCCGCTTATTTCCGCCGGGCTTCGCCATGCTGGATTCACGGGCGGCTGGCTGTCGCAACCGCAGGCGAGACCCGATGCGCAAAAATAGCATATCTCCCGATCTGTTGTTCAAGGAGACTCACGGTCCAGAGCTGCTTGCCAATACCCATCCGGCCGACTGGCGCAATCCAGCGCCCAAGGACAAATACAACCTGGTCGTCATCGGCGCTGGTCCCGCCGGGTTGGTCGCGGCCCGGGGCGCTGCCGAGCTCGGGGCAAGCGTGGCGTTGGTCGAGCGCAATTTGATCGGCGGCGATTGCCTCATCATGGGTTGCGTGCCCTCTAAGGCCATCCTGCGCTCGTCGCGGCTTTATGCCGAAATGCATGACGCGCGCAATTTCGGCGCGCCGGTCCCGACCGAGATCGATGTCGATTTTCCCGCCGCGATGGAGCGGATGCGGCGTCTGCGCGGTCGCCTCAGTGGCTATGATTCAGTCGGGCGATTGCACGAGGAAGGTATCGATGTGTTCTTCGGCAACGCGCGCTTCACGGGGCCGGAGGCCGTGTCAGTCGACGGCGTAACGCTGCGCTTTCAAAAGGCGATGATTGCCACCGGCGCGCGCCCGAAAACGCCAGACATCCCGGGCCTGGCCGAGGTGGGCTACCTCACCAACGAGACTGTGTTCGACCTGATCCACCAGCCAAAGCGACTGCTGGTGATTGGCGGCGGACCGCTCGGCTGCGAATTGGCGCAAGCCTTTTGCCGGCTCGGCATCGAAGTCATCCTGGCGCAGGATGATCCGATGTTCCTGCCCGGCGAGGAGCGCGATGCCGCGCAAATTCTGTCCGATGCGCTTGCTCAGGACGGCATCGAAATCCATCTCAACAGCCCCGTCGTCGCGGTGCGACTGGAACATGGCCAAAAAGTCGCCGATATTGTCAACGACGGCGACAAGAGTACGATAGCGGTGGATCAGATCCTGGCCGGGGTCGGCCGCGCGCCCAATGTCGAGGACATGGATCTGGACTCGGCAGGTGTTGCGTACGATGCTGAGACGGGCATCGTCGTGAATGATTTTCTGCAAACCACCAACAAGCGGATTTATGCCGCTGGCGACGTCTGCTTGCAGCACAAATTCACCCACAGCGCGGAGGCCTCGGCGCGCATCGTGGTGCAGAACGCCCTGTTTCTCGGTCGCAAGCGGCTGAGCGCCCTCAACATACCGTGGTGTACATATACCGATCCCGAAATCGCCCATGTCGGCATTTACGTGCGCGAGGCTCGCGGAAAACACATCCCCGTCAAGACCTTCACGATCCTGATGCACGATGTCGACCGCGCTGTGCTCGATGGTGAGGAGGAGGGCTTTGTGAAAATCCACGTGCGCGAAGGCAGCGACCGGATCGTCGGAGCAACCATAGTGGCGCGTCACGCCGGGGAAATGATCAACGGTATTACCATGGCTATCAATTCGGGCATCGGCCTGCGCGCGCTGGCGCAGGTCATCCATCCGTACCCAACACAAACCAGTGCGATCAAACTGGCTGCTGACGCCTATAACCGCACGCGTCTGACGCCGCTGTTAAGGGCCCTCTCGAAGTGGTGGCTGGCCAAGGGCCGGGCCTGATCGAGTTGCATTGGAGCCATGAGCCGGCACTCCTGGGCTTCGCCGGTGGGACCACATATTATGAATGCAGGGCATCGCTAGAATTTCGCCGGTAAATGCATTGTGTCATTTCGCGTCCGGTAGAATGGCTACCGGCAGCCAAATGCCTCGAGAAGAGGTTACGAAGTGGGCAACGAACCTGACGATGACGACGTACACGGTCACGGCGAGTTCGCCTCACCCGCTTGCTCCATGCACGAATTCTACCCGGTCTTCAACAACGCTCCGCTCGATCGGCAGCAAGCCCGTGATCTCGCCCAATGGCGAAAGACTCAGCGCGAGCGCTTGATCTCGGTACGGCTTGCACTGCCTGTCGCAGAACGGGCCGCACACTCCAGTCTGATCGCGGGGCAGCTTGATCAGATTATTCCATTCAAGTCCTCGACCATCGTCAGCGTCTATTGGCCGTTTCGTGGCGAGCCGGACCTGAGACCCTGGATGTCTGCGGCGTGGTCCAAGGGATTGCGCGTCGCCCTTCCGGTCGTCGTTGCGAAAGGTCAGCCGCTCGTGTTCCGTGAATGGCAACCGGACTGCCGGTTTGAGCGGGGGGTATGGAACATTCCGTATCCGGCCGATGGAAGCATCGTCAGCCCGACGGTGGTCATTGCGCCGTTGGTAGGTTTCGACCTGGCCGGTTATCGGCTCGGTTATGGCGGCGGTTTCTTCGACCACACGCTTGCGGCGCTCGTTCCAAGACCGCTCGCGATCGGCGTCGGGCATCCGACCGGCTCGCTCGCCACCATCTATCCGCAGCCCTATGATATCCCGATGGATATTATCGTGACTGAGAAGACCGTCGACTACCGGTCCCTGCCTGACGAGGCTGATCGTGGACATCTTTGAGTTTGAGCGCCGCATCGTTGCCGAGGCACCTGACGGCGTGCTGTTTGCCGATCAGGACGGCGTGATACGCTTCTGGAATGGCGGCTGCCAGCGCATTTTCGGCTTTAGCGCGCAAGAGGCCATCGGGCAGTCGCTCGACATTATCATTCCCGACACTTTGCGAGCCCGGCATTGGCAGGTCTATGCGCAGACGATGCGCAGCGGCCAGACTCGCTATGGCGCCGACGATCTTCTGGCGGTGCCGGCCGTGCACCAGGATGGCCACCGGGTCTCGGTGGAGTTCTCTATCATTCCGTTTCGGGACGGCGCGGGGGAAATGATCGGCATAGGCACCATATTGCGCGATGTGAGCAGCCGCTTTGCGGAGATCAAGGCCTTGCGGACGGAGCTGAAGGCCTCGAAAGAGCCAAAGGTTAACTGACCGGGGGTCAAGCGGGAGCTACTGAAATGACTCTGACGACTCGACTGACCAAACGGCTGGGCATCATCCATCCCATCATTTCGGCGCCGATGGCGTTTGCGGCGGGTGGCCGGCTGGCGGCAGCGGTGTCGGCTGCCGGAGCGCTCGGCCTGATCGGTGGCGGTTATGGGGACGGAGATTGGCTCGCGCAGCAGTTCCAGGCGGCGGGCAATCAGCCGGTGGGATGTGGCTTCATCACCTGGTCGCTTCAAAAACAGCCGCAACTCCTTGACCAGGCTCTGGCCCACAAGCCGAAAGCGATCTTTCTCTCATTCGGTAATCCTGAGACGTTTGCCCAGCCCATCAAGGCCGCGGGAGCCTTGCTCATCTGCCAAGTTCAATCCGTGCGAGATGCCGAGCATGCGCTGGAGTGCGACGCCGACATCATTGTCGCACAAGGGGCAGAGGCGGGTGGGCATGGCGAGCGGCGCGCGACCTTCACGATCGTGCCAGAAGTCGCCGACCTGATAGCCGCCAAATCGCCGGATACACTTCTGTGTGCGGCGGGCGGCGTCGGTGACGGACGCGGGCTAGCTGGCGCGCTGATGCTCGGCGCCGACGGTGTGCTCGTGGGCTCGCGTCTGTGGGCCTCGGTAGAGGCCAATGTCGGCCCTCGAATGCACGCAGCTGCGCTCGCAGCGACCGGTGATGCGACCGTCCGATCACAAGTGATGGATCTTGCCCGTAAACTCGATTGGCCTCCGCGTTACAGCGCCCGGGTGCTCAAGAACCGATTCATCGAGCGGTGGCACGGTCGTGAGGCCGAACTCATGAGTGTCGCTGACCAGGAAGCCGAGCTGTACCGCAAGGCGTGGGCCGAGGGCGACCCCGAAGGTAGCAATACATTTGTCGGAGAGGCCGTCGGCCTCATCCACTCGATCGAACCTGCGGGAGCGATAGTGTCCCGTCTCGTAAGCGAGGCCGAAGATCGGCTCCAGTTGGTATCGTTCTACCGCGATTGATTGACACCCGCGACCGTTGTGCAAGCGGCTCTGTGTCAGCGAGCCCCCCCGAAGGTCAGAAGAGGCACCCAAACTGACCTATTCACCGTCGCCAGCCTGGTTTCCCGACGCATTGGCATGACGCCAGGTTCGGCCAGTTTGACGGTGGGGTTGACGGGTATGTTACTTGACGCACACAACTCGTCCGAAACAATTGGTCGTTCAGAAACAGCTGCCTATGCGTGAGTTTTGCGTGAATCGGTCCTGCACGGTTCGCTTCGATGGGGCACTTGCTGCAACGGGCGCCCGGATAACGTATTGATATTGCTACGGTTTATCTTCAGTCGCAGAACTCTGACTCCGCCAGTCTAGGTTCGAATCCTAGTTCCCCAACCAATTCTGCGCGGCATTGCGTAGCAAACGCATCAAGCAGAATCTGGCCGATTTGATGCCCCAAGCCTAGACTTGGGGCATGGCCTTACCTCTTTCCGTATCGATGCTCCGCGGCAAGCGGGACGACATCCGGGACGCCATTGCGTCTTACGAGATCAAACTCAAGCAGGCGCAAGCCGATCTGGCACACGTCCGGGTGGCGCTACGGCTGTTCGAGGTCAGTGGCGAGCCTTCGGATTTTCCGCCCCATGTGGACCGCAACAGAGTGTTTCGTCGCGGGGAGACGACGGCGCCATGCATTGCTGCGCTCAAGCCGAAGGTCCGATGGATACTCGGCAGCTCACCGAGCGGGTAATGAAGGCCAAGGGTCCCGATGTCGCCGACAAGGTGCTGGCGCAAGCCATCTCGCTTTGGGTCGTGCAGACGTTGAGAGCGCGGGCGTTTCGGCACGGTACCATCGATGGGTCGCGGCGTCGACGAGGCGTTTGCGTGTGGTGACTGCCAGAGTCTGGTGTTGTCATTCGGAAGGACCCTTAGACCCCTCCCCCTCACCTTCATCGATGACTGTAGGAATTTCCTTCTGGTAATCCCGGGAAATTTTCATGTGCTCAAGCTCATGACTCAGGCCGTTCCCCCCTCCACACGCGGGGCCGAACCGCCACAACAGCGAGGCGGATCCGATCCGGAGGTCGTGGCCACAAACAATCCTTCGACACGCGGGACGAGGGAGACGCTACTTCCAAATTGCCGTCTTTGGCTGCGCGTTTGACACCAGCAGGTCAAACAGTCTCCATCAATTTCAACTCGGCCTCAAGATCGACCAATTCCTTGCCACCAGCCATCAATTCGGTAACGCGATCACGCGTCAACTCGGATTTGGCAAATGTGCCGAGGCTGCGGCCACGATTGAGCATTGTGAACCGGTCGGCCACGGGGAAGGCGTGATGGACGTTGTGGGTTATGAAGATGACGCCCAGGCCACGTACGCGGGCACGAGCAATGATGCGCAGCACGACCGAGGCCTGATGCACGCCGAGGGCTGAGGTTGGCTCGTCCAGGATCAGGATTTTCGCCCCGAAGTGGACCGCGCGGGCAATCGCCAGACACTGTCTTTCGCCACCTGACAGCGTGCCGACGACCTGCCGCGGATCGCGGATATCGATACCCATTTTGGCCAGCGCCGCGCGGGCAGTCTGGTTCATGTAGTCCCAGTTGAGCCGCCGCAGCAGGCCCTGGCCAATGGTCGATTCCCGGCCCATAAAGAAATTCCGGGTAATGCTCATCATCGGGACCGTGGCAAGATCCTGAAACACCGTCGCGATGCCGCGGTCGAGGGCGTGGCGGGGCGACGTGAACACGATCGGCTCGCCGGCGACGCGGATCTCGCCGCTGGTCGGCCCGTGGACGCCCGAGAGGATTTTGATCAGTGTTGATTTTCCCGCGCCATTGTCGCCGAGCAGGCAATGGACCTCGCCCAGTTTCACCGCAAAGGTTATGTCGCTCAGCGCGATCACCGAGCCGAAATATTTGCTGACACCTTTAAGCTCGAGGAAGCCCTGATCGGGTGCGTTGGTCATAGTCGATTCACCGGGAGTAGGTGACCTTGCGGCGGATGTAGGTATTAAACAGGACGGCGATCAGAACCATGCCGCCCATGAAAACCTTGAACCAGTCGGTATCGACACCGGTGAAAAAGATGCCCATCTGCACGGTGCCGAAGATCAACGCGCCCAGGGCCGCACCGATCGCCGAACCGTAGCCGCCGGTAAGCAGCGTGCCGCCGATCACCGCCGCGATGATGGCTTCGAACTCTTTCATCTGTCCACGCAGCGTATCTGCCGATCCGGCCTCAAGCACCTGGATGGTCGCCAGCAGCGTGGCCGCCATGGCAGTCGCCATGAAGAGCATGATCTTGACGCGCGCCACCGGCACACCAACATTGCGCGCCGCGACCGGATCGCCGCCGGACGAGAAAATCCAATTTCCGAACCGCGTATTGACCAGGATCCATGTGCCAACGGCCGTGAGAGCCAGCCACCAGACAACCGAAATCGGCACGCCCGGCGCCAGTGGTGTGCCGTCACTGCGCATCTGCAGCAGACCATGATCACCCAGCCACTGAAACGGTCCCTGGAAAATATAGCCCTTGAAAAGCGGCGCCATCGGGTCGTGCTTGGCCAGGTCACCAACTCCCGACACCAGCGTCCGGTTGGTGATGGCACGTGTCAGTGCCAGGGACAGCCCGCGCAGGATGAACATACTGGCGAGGGTGACGATGAACGACGGCAGGCCAGTGCGGATGGTCAGGAAGCCGTTAATGAAACCGATCAGGGCGGCGGTTGCGAAGGCGAACAGAATGCAGAGCCAAAGCGGCCAACCCCACTCGATTGACGGAATGGCGATGACGATGCCAGCAAAGCCGATCATGGAGCCAATGGAGAGATCGAACTCACCGGCAATCATCAGCAGTGTCACGGCGGCAGCCAGGATGCCGACTTGTGCCGAGACATCCAGAAACGTGATCATGCCCTTAGCGCTGAACATACCGGAGTTGCCAGCAAAGGTCAGGAAGAACACGAAGACCAGCACGACGCCGCCGGCAGCCCCCAGCTCAGGCCGGCCCAGCAGAAATCGCCAATTTGAAATCGTCCGGACCCGCTCGTCCGGTTTGGTTTCAACAGCTTCTGGCCGGTCCTGCACCGCAAGTCCTACCTTTCGCCTAATAAGGCCGCGCGGGCGCTGAAACCAGCCAATGTCGCACACCCAAGGTCGTTTGCGTCTAACTCGACCGGATGCGAACGAAGGCTGTGATGGTGAGAACGGTCGCCACCACATCGTCTTGCGGGCAGCCGTGGCTCAACGGAAGCCCTTGCGGCTGAGTTCGATCACACCCGGTGCCTTGTCCTTGGTGACAAATCCGGGTCCCGTTGGCCAGGCGATCCCGGGCATCACGCCATAGAGTTTATAGTTGTGGATCAAGGCAACGGGAATGTAGCCCATCAGGAACTGCTGGGCATCGGTGGCGAACAGCAGCGTGCCGTCGGCCACCTTCTCTAGAATTTCCGGCGTCATGTCGAAGGTCGCCATAACTTTCAGCCGACCCTTGGCGTCGAGTTCCTGGACGGCGGCCAGCATCGGCGCCGCAGCGGTCGGGCCCAATGCGATGATACTGTCGATGCTGGCGTCTTTCTGCAGCAAGCCCGAGATCCGCGACTTGGCATCGATCGGATCCGTCATGGTCACCGGCAGGATCGTCTGCTTCACACCAGAACCGTCTTTGACGCCCTTGCAACGCTTGTCGAGGTCGGTGTTGCCTACCTCCATGTTGATGCACATGATGTGCGTAGCGCCAGCAGCTTTCAACCGCTCGCCCACGGCGACGCCGGCGGCGTATTCGTCCTGACCCAGATAGGCCATGACACCGAGCCCTTGGAATGCCGTCAGCCCTGAGTCGATGCCGATCACCGGGATGCCGGCGTCGAGCGCCGCCTTGATGGGCGTACGGAGCGCCTCTCCATCGGGAATCGAAACGACGATACCATCCGGGTGCGTTGCGACGGCAGCGTCAATCATCTTGCCCATCGCAGCCATGTCGAAGACGTCGGGCGCTTCATACTGAACATCAGCGTTAAAGGTCTTGGCCGCCTCGGCATTGCCATTCTTGATGGCGTTCCAATAGGGATCGCCGGCCTGGCCATGGGTGATAAAGATCACGCGCAGCTTCTTGTCCTCGGCATTGGCGCTCGAGGCACCAAAAGTGTAAATCGCGCTCGCCGCCAAAGCGCACACGACCAACATGAACTTCTTCATCGTCATCACCTCAACTCGCTACAGGTTGCGCACTCAAGTTTGCTTCAAGGCCAAGAAAAATCAGTCCGCGCCATACCGCCGGTGTCGCCCGGTTCGCACGCGCCTGCCGATTGAACGTCGCATGCTACGTCGATCCCGCACCTCAACGAGGGCCATTTCAGCGATATGATATGGAACCAGTTTTACCATGCTATCGCCTTGCTTGATGATCCTTTCGGCGGATATGGTTCCATTCCGGGGCAAGGTTTGGCACTCTCGGAGGAACCAATCAGATGGCACGCATGGCCAATCTGCTGTTCGACGCCTTGGCGCTCGACCGCACGCTGGCCATGCCGATCCAGCGCCAGATCCACGAATTGTTGCGCTCCTACATCCTCAGCGGCCAGCTGGCGGCGGGCAGCAAGCTGCCGGCCACGCGCGCGCTTGCTGCAACCTTGAAGGTTGGCCGCAACACCGTCATCACTGCCTATGAGCAGTTGCTGTCCGAAGGCTATCTCGAAGCCCGCTCGGGATCGGGAACCTGGGTCGCGGAAATACTGCAGCATGCGCCCTCGGTCGCGCAAGCGAACACCTGCGTTCCCCTGACGAGTTTGTCACGGCGTGGCACCATCATTGCCAGTCAGCCGCAGTTCGGCCGCCGGCCCAACAAGATCAATTTCCACCCGGGTTTTCCGGAAGTGGACACGTTTCCGTTTTCGACCTGGGCCCGATTATTGGCACACAATGCACGCAGCCGTGCCGATGACATCCTCGGCTATTTCCACTACGCTGGGCATTGGGGGTTGCGGGAAGCCATCGCGGAATACGTCGCTGTGGCACGCGGTGTGAACTGCCGCCCCGAGCAGGTGATCGTCGTCACCGGCGCCCAAGCGGCCTTGGATCTACTGGCGCGCACACTGTTGGACGAAGGCGATGTCGCCTGGATGGAGGAGCCTGGATATGTCGGCGCGCGCACCGCGCTGCTGGCAGGCGGTGCGCGGTTGGCCCCGCTCCGGGTCAGCCAAAGCGGCTGGGCGCTCAACGCGCCGGACTTGCCCGGCCCCCGCCTCATCTATGTGACGCCGTCGTGTCAATGGCCGCTCGGCAGCGTCATGGGCCTGGAAGAGCGGCTGCAGCTTCTGGCGATCGCCGAGCGCCACAATGCCTGGATCGTCGAGGATGATTATGACGGCGAATACCGTTTTCGCGGCCGGCCGGTGTCCGCCTTGCAGGGGCTTGATAGATCGAACCGGGTCATTTACGTCGGCACTTTCGGCAAGACCTTGTTCTCGTCGCTCCGTCTCGGCTTCATGGTCGTGCCGGTGGAGCTTTCGGAGGCGTTCGACCGCACCGTCGGCATCACCGGCCATTTCGCGCCTCTGCTGCTGCAGGCGACGCTCGCCGATTTCATCAAGCAGGGATACTTCGCGACTCATCTGCGGCGGATGCGCAAACTCTACGAACGCCGGCAGGAGCGGTTCGTTGGTTTGTGCCAGGAGCATCTCGGCCGCTGGATGAGCGTTGCGGCAAACGACAGCGGAATGCAACTGTTTGGTCGCTTCCTGATGCCGTTCGACGATCGCGAGGTCGCCGCGGTGGCACTGACCTACCGGGTCGATGCGCAGCCGGTTTCGGCAAACTATCAATGCGACCCGCCCCAGCATGGATTGCTGTTGGGGTATGCTGGCCTGAACGACCGGCAAAGTCTTGCCGCGATCGGTGGTTTGCGATCGACCTTCGAGAAGTTGGAGCCCGCGCTTCGCGAGTCTAGGCGCAGAGTGGCCGAACCCGCATAGAACATTTTCAAGCGAGGTGGCACCCGGTTCGCGTGAAGAAAATGCGACAAAACAAAGAACCAGAGTTTCGATCCGATTCCATCGGATCGAAACTCGCTCTAGACGATTGGCTCCCCGTCACACCATCGAACTGGTTCTTCTGTCCTGCGCGTCGGCACATCTATCCTTGTGAGCAAGCATGAACAGCTCCTATGGAGAGCCAGATGTATATTGCCGGCCAGGAAGAAATTGACGCCATTGCCAAGGTCATCAACGCCAAGGCGCTGTTCCGCTACGGCATCGGCGGCGAGTGCGATCGCTTCGAGGCGCGCTATGCGGCCTATCTCGGAACGAAGAATTTCATGCTGGCGGCCAGCGGCAGCAACGCGCTCGCCGCGGCCCTGACAGCGCTCGGCCTTGGACCCGGCGACGAGGTTTTGATCCCCGCCCACACTTACATGGCGACGGCGACATCGGTGCTCGCGGTCGGCGCGATCCCGGTCATTGTCGATATCGATGAGAGCATCACCATCGATCCAAATGCCATCGAGGCAGCCATCCGCCCACGCACCAAAGCTGTGGTGCCCGTGCACATGTGGGGCGCGGCCTGCAATATGGAGGCGATCATGCGTATCGCCGACAAGCACAAGCTGTTCGTCATCGAGGACGCCTGCCAGGGCGTGGGCGGCGGCTACAAGGGACGCAAGTTTGGAAGTATCGGTCATGTCGGATGCTTCAGTTTCAATTACTACAAGAACATGAGCTGCGGCGAGGGCGGCGGCGTGGCGGCCAACGACGACGCCATCGCCGAACGCGTGCGCTGCGCCATCGATCCGTGCCACTTCTACTGGCAAGGCCGCAATGATTCGGAAAAGCCGTTCGCCGGCAATGGCGCGCGCGCCTCAGAACTGATGGGCGCGATGCTGAACGTGCAGCTCGATCGCATCGACGGCATGATCGGAGCGATGCGCAAGGAGCGGCGAACCATCATCGAAGGCACGCTCCATTTGGGCAATCTAGGGCTGCGCGATGCGCCGAGACACAGCCCCGACGATGATTGCGCGACCCAGGTGATCGTCACACTGCCGACCGCCGAGGCCGCCAAGATTTTCGTGAAAACCTTCCCGTCGGTGATCGCGGGTGAAACGGGCCGGCACACCTACACCGAATGGGATCAGGTGCTGATGGGCGCTGGCGCCGCGCATCCGGCCATGAATCCCTACAACATGCCTGCCAACGCCGAATGCCGCAGATCCTATTCCAAGGATATGTGTGCGCGCTCGCTCGAGATCCTGAGCCGGACAATCCTGATCGCCACCAATCCGCAGCATACGGCGCAAGATACCAAGGACATCGTTCACAATATCGGCATGGCGACACGGGTTGCTCTTGCTGGCCTGCCGCCAGGCGAGGCCGACATTCGCAATGTCAAACCGATCGAAGTTCAAAAGTTCGATCTCAAGGTGTAAGCCTGGAAAGGTGGTCAGTTGCCGTCTGGCGCAAGTCGACGCAAAGCCACCGCCGATCAATCCGGGGCCTTCATTGAACCAAAGCAGCGGCCAGTAGCATCTGGACGCTACTTGCCCTTCTTCACCGTAGTGACTGCCGACATAGGCATCCATGGAGGTGCGGGGCCTATCACGTCGAATCGCCGCATGTTACAAACGGGCGGCTCGTTGGCGATATGCGGACCCGAACCGGACCAGCCGCGTCGACCAAGTTCAGATCGGCGCCCGAGCGCCGCTTGAAGCTGTCCGATTTTCCATTCTCCGCGCGATTGCAAGCTGTGACAATCTAGCCTATATGTCAGCGTGACTTCCCTTTTTTGTTGCACTTTTTTGGCCTTGCGGGCGCGCGAAAGCCCCGTTGGGTCTGGAGGATGAAGCTTTGACCCGCATCCCGCTCATGCCCAAATCGACGGCTGTCTGGCTGGTCGAGAACACGGCGCTGTCCTTCGCGCAGATCGCTGAATTCTGCGGCCTGCATGTGTTGGAGGTGAAGGGCATCGCCGACGGCGAGGTGGCGCAGGGCATCAAGGGCACCGATCCGATCTCGTCGGGCCAGCTCAGCCGCGAGGAAATCGCGCTGGCCGAGAAAAAGGACACGCATGTGCTGCGCATGCAGGCCTCCAAGGTCGAGCTGCCGCAGTTCAAGCCGCGCAAGGGGCCGCGCTACACGCCGCTGTCGCGCCGCCAGGACCGCCCGAACGCCATTTTGTGGCTGATCAAAAACCATCCCGAATTGAAGGACTCCCAGCTGATGCGGCTGGTCGGCACCACCAAACCGACCATCGATGCCATTCGCGAGCGCACGCACTGGAACGCCGGCAATCTCGCGCCGATGGACCCGGTGACCCTCGGCCTGTGCACGCAAACCGAGCTGGACGCCGCCGTCCAGAAGGCGTCGGCTCGGGTCGATGCGGCCAAGAAAGAGGGTCCGCAACCGGCCGTTCCCGAAGGCTCGCTGTTGCCGTCCGATGAGACCATTGCCGCCGAGCCACGCGCTGTGGTCGTCGACCGGGCTCCCGAAGTCGAAGCACCGATCGATGCCGAGCATGTGTTCGCCAATCTGGGTGGAACCAAGCCAACGGTGGCTGCGGACGATGAGGAATAGATGGAGACAGGCGTGACGTCGGGAAATCACCAAGTCGCCAAGTCGGGGGCAGACCATTTGACGACTTCACGATTTCACGCCTTTCTTGACACATGACCAACCGCTCCGTTCTCATCACCGGCTGTTCGTCCGGCATCGGGCTTGCCTCGGCCAAGGCCATGCAGGCGCGCGGCTGGCGCGTATTTGCCACGGCGCGCAAACCGGCCGACCTGGCCATGTTGCAAGACCTGAGGCTCGAAGCCGTGCCGCTGGAGCTGCGCGATCCTGCCTCGGTCGCCGCCTGTGCCCGCAGCGTGCTTGAGCGCACTGATGGCAAGCTGACAGCCCTGTTCAACAACGCCGCCCACGGCCAACCCGGCGCAGTCGAGGATCTGCCGGTCGAGGCGCTGCGCGAGCAGTTCGAGGTCAACCTGTTCTCTTGGCACGCGCTCACCCGCCCGATCCTGGCCGCCATGCGCCAGCACGGCAGCGGCCGGATCGTCAACTGCTCCTCGGTGCTCGGGCTGATCTCGCCGCCCTACCGCGGGGCGTACAACGCCTCCAAGCACGCGCTCGAAGCCCTGACCGAGGCCATGCGCCATGAGCTGTATGGCACCGCCATCCACATCAGCCTTGTCGAGCCTGGTCCGATCGACACACGCTTTGTCGAGCACGCGCTAGAGCTGTTCCGGGCCAAGATCGACATTGCCAACTCCGCCCATCACGAGGTCTACCAGCGCCGCCTGGCGGCGATGGCGGCAGGCGGCACGCAAACCTTCAAGCTGCAACCCGAGGCGGTCGCCACCAAGCTGGTGCACGCGTTGGAAAGCCCACGCCCGAAAGTTCGCTATTACGTGACCATCCCGACCTACCTGGCGGTGATCGGCCGGCGCGTGCTGCCACGCCTTTTGTCCGACCGCATGGTGCGCGGGGCCTGAGCGCCGAATTGCGCGCCGTAACTATTGCCGATAGGCTCGTTTCATGGAAACGCTCTTGACCTACCTCACGCCCGTCGCAGTTGGCGCGGTCGCCATCGTGCTGGCGCTCGGCTTGTGGAACATGCTGCGCGGCGGCAGCCCGAGCATGAGCCAGAACCTGATGCGCTGGCGCGTCGGGCTGCAGTTTCTAGCCCTCATCGTCATCATGACGGCAATCTATTTCACCCGGCATTGAGGCTTGCCAGCATTCGAGCTGGAGTGCGCGATTACCACAGGGTGAGTTTATCGCACTGGAAAAGTCATTGCTGACTTGTGCGGTGATGACGAAAATCGCAGCATCCATTGCCTTTGCGATGGGCCGCCGAGATTGCGAGTGTCGCAAACGTGTACCGGTGACCAAGTAAGGTGTGCTGATGTGGTGTTGTGATGTTGGACCTGGACGCGACAGGCGCGTTGCCGTAATTTTTGCCGCACTGACGGTGCTGCCGCTTTTGCTTTCGGCATCGTTGCCGGCGCAGGCCGGGAACTTGATCGATGAAATCCGTCTTGGCGCCAGCAAGCACAATATCGAGCCACGCGGTCAAGACGTCGAATACGGCTTGGAGCTGAATGCCGAGGTGCTGTTCGCTCCGGTTACCAGCAAGACCGGCAACACTTGGCTTGACGCGCTGTTCACATTTCGGCCCAGCATCGGCGTCGACTACAGCGCCTCAGGCAACACCAGCATGCTCTTTGGCGACCTCAACTGGGAAAAGAAACTGGGCAACGGACTATTCTATGAAATCGGCTTTGGGGCGGCCGTTCATGATGGCGCCCTGGTCAATGCCTCGCCGCTCGAAATACGCGCCGAATTTGGCTGTCGGGTCAATTTTCATCAGTCTGCGTCGCTCGGCTATGACATCGACGAGCATTGGCGCGCGCTGCTGACTGTCGATCATATGTCGAACGCACGGCTCTGTGCGGTCAATACCGGCTTGACCCATGGCGGCTTGCGGCTTGGATACCATTTCGACTAAGCCATGATCGCCAGACCAAAGCATCTCCAGGACTCTGTCATCGCGTGCGCAGCGCAGCATTTTGACGGTGCGCTGATCTGAGACCTCATCAGGCTCAAGCCGTGTTGCAACACGGCAGCCGCCCAGGGAGGTCCCGGATCAGCGCCGCACCTTCCATGCTTGCACTCGGCGTCCCCCTCCGGGGAGCCGGCCGCCGAACGCGTGCAGGATGACACCCGTTGGCGGACGCTCCAGCAGCCAAATCGATCGACATTAACCGGCCAGCAACCATAATCGCGCGTGATGGATTCCGCTATCGAGGGATCCATGCGTGCGACGCTCGCCACGACGTTGATACTGTGCACGCTGCTCGCCGGAGCAGGCGGTGGCCCAGCCTTTGCCGGCGGCCTGATCGACGAACTGCGCCTTGGCGGCCTGGCCCAGAACATCGAGCCGACCGGGCACGTCAACGAACATGGCGCCGACATCAACGCCGAAGTGCTGCTGGTGCCGTTGTTTGCCACAACCTGCAATCCTTGGCGCGATGCGCTGTTCGGCTTCCGCCCGCATATTGGTGCCACGCACAATTTTGCCGGCACCACCAGTAAACTCTACGCCGGACTAACCTGGGATGTACCGCTCGCCAACGGCTTCTTCCTGGAAAGCAGCTTCGGCGCCGCCGTGCATGATGGCGGCCTCGTTGAAGCCGGCCGGGCGCAATATGGCTGCCGCGTGAATTTCCGCGAATCCGCATCGCTCGGCTATGACATCGACCAGCACTGGCGCGTCATGCTGGTGGTCGATCACATGTCGAACGCGGACCTTTGCCTAAGGAACCGGGGCTTGACCAATGCGGGCCTGCGGCTTGGCTATCGGCTGCAGTAACGGCCGCGCGGTTTGGGAACGGCATCGATCTTGGTGTTCTCGAGCCCCATGGTGCGCAGTCTTTCCTGGATGTTGCGCAGCGCCCCGAGCCCATCGACCGCGCGACCTCGCGTCCCGTCCGGTTGCCCTCCACGTCGACGATGATATCGAGCAGTTTATTGAGGGCGTTGGCGAGCTTGGTCTTGAGTTTGGCGGTCTTCGCGCGCTGTTCGGAACTCGGCCGGTAGCGGCTCGGTTCGGGTATGGCGACATTGCCGTGCCCGCGCGCCAGCTGTTCCTGAACCGTCAGAAACGTATCGATGATGAGGTCGGTGGCGCGCAAGGCGATGGGCGTGCTGAGCACCGTGGCGAGCCGCGCCACGCCCTTGACGGTGAAGGCGCGCGGCAAATAGCGGGCGCCACCACGGCCATCGTTTGAGGTCGCAAATTGCGACCTGAAAGATTCCGCTTCATTGTCGGTGAATTGGAAGTAGTGGTCGGGTCCGAATTTTTCGGAGTTCCGGCTGACGGCTTCGTTGATGCGCTAGGTTTCAGTGCCAAAGGCCTCAGCCACCTTCTGGTCCAGCATCACCCGTTCGCCCCTGACGATCAGCACATCGCCGGTATCGACCCGGATCGCAGGCAGTGTGGTGGTCATTGGTGCCCCCGAGCATTGAGGTCGCAATTTGCGACCTCAAACATCATGTCATGGAAGAATGACGACGTGCAATGAGCATCGACCGTGGGCCGTGAACTGAGGCCAAGACCTTGACCACGGCCAGTGTGCCGCTAGGGTGACGGCTCAACGAGGGGCCGCAAATGGTCGTTTTGAACAAGATCTACACCCGCACCGGCGATGCCGGCACCACGGGCTTGGGCACTGGCGAGCGCGTGCCGAAATTCGCGCTGCGCATCGCGGCCTACGGCACCATCGATGAAACCAACGCGGCCATCGGCGTCGCCCGGCTCGATCTTGGGGAGGCTTCGCCGCCAGTTGGAGACATGCTGGCGCGCATCCAGAACGATCTGTTCGATCTTGGCGCCGATCTGTGCGTGCCGGAACAGCCGGCGGACCCCAGCAAGCCCGCCTCGCGCGAGCGCTTGCGCATCGTGGCCGCGCAAACGGACCGGCTGGAGCGCGAGATCGATCAGCTGAATGAGCGCTTGGCGCCGCTGACCTCCTTCGTGCTGCCCGGAGGCACCCGGGCGGCAGCTCAGCTGCACGTCGCGCGCACCGTCAGCCGGCGCGCCGAACGGCTGATGTGCGAGCTTAGCGCCACCGCTGGCGAAAGCGTTAGCGCCGACGCCCTTAAATTCGTCAACAGATTGTCGGACTTTCTGTTCGTCGCCAGCCGCTACGTCAACAATCTTGGCAACGGCGACGTGCTGTGGGTGCCCGGCCAGAACCGCTAGAATGGGCATCGAAAAGAGAAAGCGTCACCCCCCGTGTTTGTACCCGTCTATGACATCAACCCGCTGCGCCGCATCAAGTTCCAATATGTGAACGTGGCGCTGATCGCCATCAATGTGCTGGTGTTCTTCCTGTTCCAGGAACGGGACATCCTCACCGGCAATGACTGCGGCCAGGTGATGTTCTCCAAGGCCTTCGGCATCATCCCGCTGCAGCTTCTGGGCACGCCGGTCAGCATCCAGGACTGCCCCGACGGAGCGCTCAGCGCCTGGAATTTCCCGGCCCCGATCACGCTGCTGACCTACATGTTTCTGCATGGCAGCATCTGGCACCTGGCCGGCAACATGCTGTTCTTGTGGGTGTTCGGCGATAATGTCGAGGATGCGCTCGGGCATGTCCGCTACCTGATTTTTTATCTGCTCTGCGGCATTGCCGGCGGCCTCGTCTATTTCGCCACCCAGCTGCACTCGACTTCGCCCCTGATCGGAGCCAGCGGCGCCATTGCCGGCGTGGTCGCGGCCTATGTCATGCTCAGTCCGCATGTGCATCTGTGGGTGCTGGTGCTGCGCATCATCCCGCTGCAGTTGCCGGCCTATTGGGCAATTGGGGCCTGGATTGTCATGAATTTGGTGTTGGCGTTCAGCGGTCTCGATTCCAGCGTGGCCTGGTGGGCGCATATTGGCGGGCTGATCGCCGGCGCCATCCTGGTGCTGTTCATGCGCCAGCGCGGCGTGCCGCTGTTTGCGCGGCCAGAGCCGGGGCAATGACAGTCGCTTGACTGTGATCGCCGGCGTCAGCCGCTGATCCGAGCAGCCGGGGCTATTGACGGCTCGCTGCGGCAGCCCCGGGGATCTCCTCATCCCGATCCGCCGGGACACCGACGTAGGGGCGCCAGGGCAGTTCAATTCATCTCTTTGGACAGCGGCCGCCCAGCTCTTGGCGCACAGTTGCGCCTGCCCATTGGCTTTTGCGCCTCCGCGCAGGAGGGGCGGTCTCCTCTCCCAGTCAAAACGGGGGACGAGAAAAAAGCGCCGCCGCGCTTAAGTTATACCGGCCAATCTATCGTTTGACTCGTGCTCGCAAGGGGCGCACAGCGCCTGCGCCCCTACGCCATGACCTCTGTCACGAACCTTCAAAGTGACAGGTCAAACCATAAGTGGGTTGGTATTAGTATACTGTCCCCGATTTCGCACTGGTCGCAACTTTGGGTCTGGAGGCGTGCGCTTTGCGGGGGAGCGCAACCTCATTCGTCCCGCCGCACCAGTTCCACCCCAAGCGTGGCCAGATCGTCCCAGTACCCCGGATAGGTCTTGGCGACGCAGCCGGCATCCAGAATCGTGATGCCGCCGATCTTCAGCCCGGCCAGCGCGAAACTCATGGCGATGCGGTGATCGGCGTACGTCTCGATTCGCGTCGGCAAATACTGCCCCGCCAGACCCGGATCGGAGGAAACGATGAGATCGTCACCGTCCTGGCGGCCCAACCCGGCCCGAATCCGCGACAGTTCCGTCGCCAGCGCCGCCACGCGGTCGCATTCCTTCACGCGCAAGTTGGCGATGCCGGTAAAACGTACCGCCGTGCGGTTGAAGGCGGCGAGCACGGCCAGGGTCGGCACCGCGTCCTGCATCTGCGAACCATCGATGACTGGCGGCAGATGCGGGAATTGTCTGATCACGTCGTGGGCCCTGGCGTCCGGCTGCGTGAAGACCGCGGCGGGCACGCCCAGATCGATCTTTCCGCCCGTGAGACCTTCGGCCGCCCACAGATAGGTCGCGGCCGAGGCATCCGGTTCGATGACGAGATCGGCGGCGCGGTAGCCGGTCGGCGCCATCTTCCAAACCGGCGTGCCGGTTCGATCCGTGAACGCCGTGACCTCGGCGCCGAATGCCGCCATGGCCGCCACGGTCAGATCGACATAGCCGCGTGCATCGAGATCCTTGCCAGCCAGCGCCACCTCGATGGGGCCGGCGCCGAGCGGGGCCATCATGAGCAGCGCCGAGACATACTGGCTCGACAGGCCACCATCGATACTCACGCGCCCCGCCGGAATGCGCCCGGTACCGCGTATCGTCACCGGCGGGCAGCCCGTGGGCGCGCTTGCGTCGATGCCCAGCGCGCGCAAGGCGGCGAGCAGGGGCTCGATGGGCCGCTTGCGCATATGCACATCGCCATCGACGATCACCGTGCCGTCGACCGAGGCCACGGCCGCCGTCAGGAAGCGCGTGGCAGTGCCGGCGTTCCCCAGGAACAGCGGCGCGGAAGAGTCGCCGCCGGCATCTGGCGACCCCCCTGCTGGGAGCCCGCCTTCGGGGAGCCCGCCTTCGGGGTGCCGGCCGCCGGGTGCGATGAGGCGTCCCGTGCCCGTCACCACAAAACTGGTCGGGTCCGGCTCGTCCACCGTCACGCCCATGGCGCGCAAAGCCTGCGCCATATAGCGCGTGTCGTCGCTTTTCAGCGCGCCGGTGAGCCGCGACGTGCCCTTGGCCAGCGCCGCCAGCAGCAGCGCCCGGTTGGTGATGGATTTCGAGCCCGGCGGCGTGACGCGGCCGCGCAATGGGCCGGCGGGCGGGGTGAGGACGATGTCGAAGCGGGGGCGGGTCACGGAATGGGTCAAGGGCAGGGATCCGTTTTGCATATCGAGGTAACCTCTAATACATCCCGTACATGAGGTTGCTGCTCTCCGGCGAATGGGGTGACCCTATCGCTGGTGATTCGCTAACAACGAATGGAGAGCAGCGATGACGATGTTTGCAGGACTGGACGTTGGCGGCAAGCGCACGGCGGTTTGCGTTGTGGATGAGGCTGGCAAGATCGTGTGGCAAGGCATGGTCGACACGCACCCGGAGATGATCGCGGCGGCGTTGCAGCGCTTTCGCGGCAAGCTGGCCAAGGTCGGGCTGGAGAGCGGGCCGTTCACGCCGCATCTGCATCGCACGCTCGCGGCGCAGGATTTTCCTATGGTGTGCATGGATGCCCGCCGCGCCGCCGATGCAATCAAGAGCAAGCGGATCAAGACCGACAAGAATGACGCCCGGGCGCTGGCCGAGATGCTGCGCACGGGCTGGTTCACGGCCGTGCACGTCAAGACCGTCGAGAGCCATCGCATCAAGACGCTGCTTGGTGCCCGCGACCAGCTGGTCAAGATCAAGCGCTCGCTCGGTAACCAGGTGCGTGGCCTGCTACGCCCGTTCGGCATTCGGCTGCCGTCGCGGGTCGGTACCAAGACGTTCGCCGAGGCCGCCCATCAGGCGACGCAGAACGACCCGATCATGCACGCCAGCATCAAGGCGCTGCTCGAGGCTCTGGTGTCGATCGACACGCAGATCGGCAAGCTCGATGCCGAACTCAAGGACCTGGCGGGGCACAGCGAGGTGGCCTGGCGCCTGATGAGCGTGCCCGGCATCGGCCCGGTCACCGCGCTCGCCTTCATGGCGGCCATCGAGGATCCGGCGAGGTTTGGCCGCACGCGTGACATCGGCGCCTATCTGGGCCTCACCGCCAAGCGTTACCAGTCGGGCGATACCGATGTGCGGCTCGGCATTACCAAACAGGGCGACAGTATGGCGCGGCATTATCTCTACGAGGCCGCCAATGTGCTGCTGACCACGGTCAAGAAACGGTTCGCGCTGCGAAGCTGGGGCTTGAAGCTCATGAAGACCCACGGCCCCAAGAAGGCACGGGTGGCGGTGGCGCGCAAACTCGCCGTTCTGCTCGGCCGGATGTGGAAGGACGGCACGCATTTCGATGCGCTGAAGGATCAAGCCATGCCGGTCGCGGCCTGAAAGAAGAAAGTATCTCGGCGATGAAGAAACGGAGTTAGTTTCGAAAGTTTCCGCACCCCTCGGCAATGAGCGGGCGCGGACCGGTAGGGTGAGCGCGCGACATGACGGTTGCAGAGCGATCTGCGTTTTATACATTGCGCCATCCGCACGGTCAGTGCCAGCGTCGGCCCGGAATGCTGACGCCAGCCAAGCGCTGGACGTCGTAAAGAACCATCGATGTGGGCCAACAGGTACGCGGAAACGACGAAAACACTTGACGCAGCAGCCTCATGTAAAGAACCGTCCAAC
>JANLQJ010000272.1:0-2203 GCA_031367715.1 Hyphomicrobiaceae bacterium
TGGCCGAACGAGGTGGTGCCGACATAGGTCAGCTTGGCGTTCTCGTCCTTCAGGTAGGGGTTCTTGACCGAGAACGTGTCCATGGTCTTCTGGAACTCGGCGACGTCGGTCAGACCCTTCGGGTTGACCTTCAGCGTCTCGAGGATGTAGTCGAGCGCATAGACCTTGGTGTTGCTTTCGTCATTGTACTCACCAAACATCTTGGTGTAGCGCGCGATGAACTCTTCCATCGCTGCCGAGCGGATCTCCGGTGTGGACGCGCCGCCTACGGAAATAAAGCCGTCAGCCAACGCGCCAGCGCCTTCCATCAGCACCTTGGCGTCCTGGGCGGTCTCGGTCGAGATCAGGCCCTTGTAGCCAAGCTCACGCGCCGAACGGATCAGCAGCGGCGCGTTACCGGGGGCAACGCCCGACAGCACCAGCAGATCAGGCGCCAACTGCACGATTGGCGTCAGCACCGGCGTGAAATCGCGCGTGTCGTTCTGATAGGTGTCCTTCTCGGCCACCACTTCGAGGCCGAGCGCCTTGGCGGCGGCCACGCCACCGTCACGCTGGCTGAGCGGATCGGACTCGTTGGCGGCCACAAACGCCACCTTCTTCACGCCCTTCTGTTCTTTCAGATACTTGTAGATCGCCGGGCCCGACTGGTAGTTGGCGATCATGCCCAGCACGGCGTTGGAGGCCGGCTTCTCGTACAACGACTTGGGGAAGGCATACGGAAAATAGACGATGCCGTTCTTTTCCGCGACTGGGCGAACCGCCGCCGCGCCGTCATCGACATTCGGGCCGACGACGTAGTGAATGCCTTCCTGCGCCATCTTCTCCATGCCGGCGATGGCCCGCTTGGGATCCTTCTGATCGTCGAAGGTGACGATATTGATGTTGTAGGTGTCGTCGCCGATCTTGACGCCACCGGTCTCGTTGATCCAGGCCGCGCGGGTCTGCATCGAGCGCACGTTCGAGGTGCCCCAGGCGGCTGCGGGTCCGCTGGTGACGCCGACAAAGCCGATTTTCAGTTCCTTGTTGGCGGCGAACGCGCCCTGGCCCGCCAAAGCGAGCGACAGCGCCGTCGTAGCGCCAAGCGCCAGCGACTTCATGGCAATGCGTCTGTTCATCATGACAGCTACCTTTCAACTATTGGGCCGAAACCGAAAGGGTTGAACGCGATCACCTCGCGGCACGCCATGTGAGACCAACCGGTGGCGCATTGTCAACAATCCTGCGAAAAATTGTGTACAATCGAAAAAAGGCGGTGATCCTTCGGTCATGGACGTGGTCTTGGCTCGTTGGCGTTGCCAGAGGTCCTTGGCAGTCAAACGGCCGCCTATAACGGATTTGGGTTATCAGGAATAGAATGGCGAAACAGGAACATAGCAAGCTCGTGCTAAGAAGTAACATCAGCGATTTGCGGAGCCGCCAGAGCGACCAGCTGACGGAACGTGCGATCGCCGAGCGCATCACATCGGCGGTCATGGAGCATCGACTGCTGGCCGGCACTAAGCTCGTCGAAAACAACTTGTGTGAAATCTTTGGCACGTCGCGCGCACGCATCCGTCGCGTGCTGCTGGTGCTGGCCGAGCGCGAGATCGTGGAACTGCAGTCGAACCGCGGTGCATTCGTCGCCAGCCCAACGCGTGCCGACGCCAGAAACGTCTTTGCCGCCCGTTGCACGATCGAGCCGACCGTCATCCGCAACGCCATCCAGCGGATCAGCGATGCCCAGATCGGCGTGTTGCGCTCTCATGTCGATGAGGAGGTTGCGGCCGCACGGGCGCACAACCGGCGCGATGTGATACGCCTGAGCGGCCTATTCCACGTAGCGCTGGCCGGGTTCGCTGGCAATCCGGTCCTGGGCCGTTTCGTCGAGGATCTGGTGACCCGCTCCTCGCTGATCATCGGCCTGTTCGGATCGCCACATCTTTCGTCCTGCTCGGAGGATGAACATCGCCAGCTCATTGATGCCATCGAACGTCGCCAGGAAGAACGTGCTCCAGGGCTGATGCTGGACCATCTCAATCGCATCGAGCGCGAGTTGGACCTGAGTGGCAGTGCGGATGGAGCGATCGATCTGCGCGACGTGTTTTCCACGTAGCCTCACGAAGTGATACCGGCCAACCTATCGTTTGACTCGTGCTCGCAAGGGGCGCACAGCGGTGCGCCCGTCCAAGAGCTTGCCGCGCAGCTAGACGGGCGCACTGCTGTG
>JANLQJ010000273.1:0-10560 GCA_031367715.1 Hyphomicrobiaceae bacterium
CGGCAAGCTCTTGGACGGGCGCACTGCTGTGCGCCCCTACGCCATGACCTCTGTCACGAACCTTCAAAGTGACAGGTCAAACCATAAGTGGGCTGGTATAAGCTATGGAGTCCTCAAGGGGCCGCGTTCCCGGACCAACCCGATCATCCGCACCTCGTTCCCGAGGGCTGGATGTCACCTGAACTGAAAATGTTGCCGCCGTCACCACTGACGTTCCGGACAATGGCTCCGTTTCCGACGATCTCGTCACTTTGTGTAGCGCGGCAGCAACATTGCCTTGCATAAGGCCGTCAACAACTGACTTGGTAGTTGACCCACGGGACCCGACAGGCCGTGCATTATCTTCGACAGACTCATAGCCAGGACGCTCGAATGGTTCGCGGCATAGCAATCACATTGGCGGGGGCCAGGATGCGCATAGTTTGCAAAGGGTTGGTTCATTTGGCCCGGCGCCCGCTCGGGTGGTGCCTGGTGAGCGTTTGCCTTGCGAGTTTCGCCCTGTCAGCGTCGGCCGAGCCGATTGGTCAGGCGTCGCCGGGCGGTTCGACGACGTCGGATTTGCCGTCAACTACTGCGACCGCTGTGGCACCTGCGACCGCTGTGGCACCTACGACCGCCGTGGCACCTGCGACGTCGGCTGCGCTACTTGGGTCAAAAAACAGCGCTACGGCGGCGGCGGTATCGACCGCGCAGCCAGCCCCAGCGCCGACTGAACCTGCGGCGTCGTTGCCCGCTGCAGCGGCTACCCAAACCAATTCCGTGATCGAAGCCCTGCGCGAGAAGCTCGCGGACAAGTCGCTGGTCGGCAAAGACAACCTCGCCGAAGACGTCGCCGCGCTCGTCGCTTATTACAGCACACGGGCCGAGCCGTTGTGGACCAAGGACCGCGCCTACACAGACAAGGCCAGGGCCGTCATTGCCGAGCTTAGGAAGGCTGACGACTGGGGCCTCGAGCCGTCGGACTTCGCGGTCCCCGATCTCGCAAGCAGCGCCGCTCCTGACATGCAGGGTGCAGCCGAAGCACAATTTGCGCTGGCGGCACTGAAATACGCCCGGTTTGCCCGCGGCGGGCGTCTCAATCCGGTTGCCCTGAGCAACATCCTCGATATGAAGCCGCCGGTCAAAGACCCTAACATCGTGTTGACGGAGCTCGCCGACGCCGTTGCGCCGGATGCCTATCTGCGCGGGCTCAATCCCAAGCATGCCGGTTTCGAAAAGTTGCGCCAGGCGCTTCTCAAGGCCCGCGGCCCGAAACCAGAAGAGGACAAGATCGACCCCGCGCTGCTGATCAAGTTGCCGGACGGCAAGCAGCTGAAACCGGGCTCGCAAGACAACCAGATCTCTTTGTTGCGTCAACGCCTCAAGATGCCGGCCGAAAGCTCCGACGACGAGCGGCGCTACGACGACAAGCTGGTGGCTGCGGTCCGAACCGTCCAGGACGCCAACGGGTTAAAATCCAACGGCATCCTGAACAATCGAACGCGCTTGGCCCTCAACAAGGAAGGCCAGCCAAAGGCCGTCGACCCCAAGCAAAATGTTGATCGTCTGCTCGCCAACATGGAGCGCTGGCGTTGGTTGCCAGCTGAACTCGGCGCCTTCTATGTGATGAACAACATTCCCGAATTCATGAGCGAGATCTGGAAGGGCGACGAACTCAAGCTCAGGCAGAAGATGATTGTCGGCCAACCTGGGTTGCCGACACCGGTGCTCACCGCCAGCATGGAGTTTGTCATTTTCCATCCGGCATGGGGCATGCCCGATGGCATCAAGCGGAACGAGTTGTTGCCGCGCCTCAAAAGGGCTTCCGGCGAGAACTTCTTCGAGCAGCTGTTCGGCGGCAGCTCCGGCGGGGCGCAAGTCCTGGAGGACTATAAGCTGCAGCCGACCTTGAACGGGCGTCCCGTCGACCCCAATTCGGTGGATTGGAACAACGTCGACATTCGCCGGTTCGGCTTCACCCAGCCGCCTGGCGCCACCAACCCACTCGGCCTGGTGAAGTTCCGTTTCCCGAACAGCCACGACGTCTACATGCACGACACGCCGCAGCGTGACCTGTTCGGCCAGACCTTCCGCGCGTTGAGCCACGGCTGCATGCGCATCGCGGAGCCGCGCCGGACGGCAGAGGTCATTCTCGAGGAAGACAAGGGCTGGTCGTCTGAAAAGGTTGGCGACCTCTATAAGGGCGGCAATTCGATCAGCCTCGACAAGCCTATTCCCGTCTATCTGGTCTATTTCACGGCCCGTGTCGACGCTGACGGGCACCTCGCGACATTCGCCGATATCTATGGCAACGACGGCCGGGTCCTGTCGGCCTTGCGCGGGCACCCAGTGCGCTACACCGCGCCGGTGGCCATCGATCCAGCCGAAGCTGCGGCTCAGCCGAACTCGGAACGGCGCCCGCGGCGGCGCTCTTGATCGGTGCTGCATGGGCTGCCGTGACAAAGTTTCGGGTCCAACCGAGGATCGAAACTGCCCATTCATGCGATGGCTCTCATCATGTCCCCTCGCGCGGTTGACGCCAACGTGACCCACGGGCAGCAATAGAGTTCGCGCCTCTCCCGGTACCCCCAATGCTGCTCGCCCTGATCATCCTGTTCGCCACCTACGCCGCGATCATCTCCGAGCGCGTCAACCGCGCCGTGGCCGCCATGCTGGGAGGCTCGGCCATGGTGCTGGTTGGTCTGATCGACCAGGATGGCGCGGTCCATGGCATCGACTGGAACACCATCGCGCTGCTCACCGGCATGATGATCATCGTTGCCATCGCGCGCAAATCGGGGATGTTCGAGGCTGTCGCCATCGCGGCAGCGCATCTGGTCAGGGCCCGTCCCGCCGCGCTGCTGGCCATGCTGCAGGTGACCACCGCCGTGCTCTCGGCGCTGCTCGACAATGTCACCACCGTGCTGCTGGTGGTTCCGGTTACATTGGTCTTGACGCGGCAACTCAAGCTGCCGGCGTTTCCGTTCCTGGTCAGCCTGATCATGGCCTCCAACATCGGTGGTACGGCAACTCTGATCGGCGATCCGCCCAACATCCTGATCGGTTCGCGCGCGCATCTCAGCTTCAATCAGTTCCTGGTGCATCTGACGCCAATTGCCCTGCTGGCGCTGGCAGCCCAGCTGGCCATCGGGCACTGGGTGTGGGGTCGTAGCTTGACCACCGCGCCCGGGGACCGCGCCTTCGTGCTGGCCGAGACACCATCGGGCGCGATCGCCGACTGGACCGGGCTGTGGGCCGCCGCGGCGGTCATCGCGGCCGTCATCATCGCCTTTGTCCTGGCCCCGCAAACCCATATCGAGCCCGGCTCGTCGGCGCTGGCCGGCGCCAGCATCCTGCTGTTGATCGACAGCCTGCGGCGGCCCCGCGCCGAGCAGAGCGCGCGCGTCGAAGCCATCCTGGGCGAGGTTGACTGGATCACCATCTTCTTCTTCATTGGCCTGTTCGTGGTGGTGGCGGGCATCGAGCGCACCGGCATTCTTGGCACCATCGCGCAAAGCCTGCTGAGCGTCACCGGCGGCTCGCGGCTGGCCATGGCGCTGGTGGTGCTGTGGAGCGCGGCGCTGGCCTCGGCGGTGATCGACAACATCCCGTTCGTGGCCACCATGATCCCGATCGTGCAGCAATTGGCACCGGCGGCTGGCGGTCAGGCCGGCCTGGAACCGATCTGGTGGGCGCTGGCGCTGGGAGCGTGCCTGGGCGGCAACGGCACGCTGATCGGCGCTTCAGCCAATCTGGCCGTGGCGGGGCTGGCCGAGCAGGCCGGCGAGCCATTGCATTTCTGGTCCTATGCCCGGGTCGCGGCGCCGATGACGCTGGTCAGCATCGTCATGGCGATGCTGTACCTCTGGCTGCGCTATTTCAGCGTCTGAAGGCGCTCCGGCTGACGGTGATACTGGCATTTTCTTCAGTACGGCGGCCGGTTATATTGCAGAATACGTGTATTAACGTAGCAACACTACCGCCGAGTTCTTTAACCTAAAACTATTTGTATATTGAAATCCTTGGAAAATCAGAATATTCATAGGTCCCAGTAGATATTGCCAAGTCATGGGCCAGCATGTTGGGACTTGCGCGATCTGCTTGCAATCGACGGCAAGTGATCGTGGCGCCGCGGCAGGCACACTGGCGCAGTCAATTGAGCGTTTAGCCTGGGCCGGCGTTGCCGATGCCGCGGGCGCTTGCGGCAACACCCTAAGGGAAGCGAACAGCCAATGGAAACCGACGAGCAGGGTCCGAGCGAACTGGTGGGGCTGACCGCCGATATCGTTTCGGCCTATGTGGCCAACAATACCGTCGTGACGGCGGATCTCGCCGCCCTGATCGGCGAGGTGCACGAGGCACTGAGTCGGGCTGCCAATCGCGGCCACGTGTCTGAGTTGGAAGACCCCAAGCCGGCCGTGCCGGTAAAGAAGTCGATTACGCCCGATTTCCTGATCTGCCTGGAAGACGGCATGAAATTCAAGTCGTTGAAGCGGCACTTGCGCACGCGCTATAATCTGTCGCCCGAGAACTACCGCGAGAAGTGGGACCTGCCGCACGACTATCCGATGGTAGCGCCCAACTACGCCGATGCGCGTTCGGCGCTGGCCAAGAAGATGGGCCTGGGACAGCGCCGCGGCGGACGCTAGGCGGTTGGGGGGCCGCCCTCGTGCACCTTGCGTGCGCTGACAGGGCGGCCGCAAGCCGCCGCTATGGCATGGGGCCTTTGTTGTCCCATCGCCAAGTCAGTCATGTCCCCGGCCGCCATTTCCCCTTTGAACTTGTTTCCAGCGCCGCCGTCTCGGCCCGATAGGCCCTGAGCAGGGCGGCGTGGCGCGACAGATCATAGCTCCAATGCCGGGCCAGCCCGCGCTTGCGCTCGTTGCGCAGCATCTGCCGCAGCCGCTCGATCAGCGCCGGCCGATCCTCCTCGCCAAGCTTGACCACCTCGCCCGGCCATATCCGCAGTAACCGTGGCAGGTCGCGCAGCCGGTCGTAGGCTGTCTGGCTGGCGGCGGGAGCCGCCGCGGTCGCGGGGCGCACGATCGGCTGTGGCATGACTTGGAACCTTCCGGTGACTGTTCGAATACTGTCAATACCGTAGTTTAAATTGACGAATTCTGCAATATATTCACTTTGAAATTGGTTTATATTCGAAATAATTCAAGAAATTTGCTATTTTTATACTCGGAAGATCATTTTATTCTGGGAGGCGGGCATGACATCAGGGGCTGAACAGGAGCGGATGCGGCGGCGGGCAACGCTGGCGCTGCTGCGGGCGCTCATCCGGCCGGGGGCTGGCGCGGCGTGGTCGGGACGCGATCTCGACATCACATCGCCCGGCGGGCCAGCCCGCGCGGCCTTGCGGGTCGCCGCGCCGATCGTTGCCGAGGCCATCAGCGCCGGGCTGATCGCCGAAACGCCCGGCCAGCCGCTGCCGATCGCCGTCACCGCTGCCGGCCGCGCCTGGCTGCGCCGGCAGCTGGCCAGCGACGATCCGTTCCTGGCCCAGCATCGCGAGCTGCGGCAGGTGCCGGTGCCGGCACAGGTGGGTCGGCCGGCTGAGGCGCCGCTGCTGGTCAACGATGCCGAAAGCCCGCTGGCCTGGCTGCGCCGCCGCAAGGATCGCAGCGGTGCCCCGATGCTGGGCGACAAGCAGTTCGAGGCCGGCGAACGCTTGAGGCACGACTATACCTTCGCCGCGCTGGGCCCGCGCGTCACCGCCAACTGGTCGAACCTGGCCCCCACCGAGCGCCAGCAGCGCGGCGGCGCGCCGGCCAGCGCCATGCGCGACGACGTGATCGCCGCCAAATCGCGGGTCGCCCGCGCCATCGCCGCCGCCGGGCCGGAGCTTGGCCGCATGCTGATGGATGTCTGCTGTCTGTTGAAGGGCATCGAGGTGGCCGAAACCGGGCAGGGGCTGCCGCAACGTTCGGGCAAAGTGGTGCTGCAACTGGCGTTGACGGTGCTGGCCCGCCATTACGGCCTGATCGCGCCGCCCGCCGCCCCGCGCGATGCCGCGCACATCCTGCAATGGGGCGAGGCCGACTATCGTCCGCGACTGACGCCCAGCTCGTGAGCACCGGCAACAAAAAAGGCCCCGAAGCTCGGGACCTTTTCAGCAGTGTCTGTCGTACCAGCCAGCAGGCTAGGCGTCTTGATTGTGATTGCTGAACACCAGGCCGGCCAGCAGAATCACCGCGGCCAGGGCCACATGCAAGAACCGGTCGGCCTGGTTCATGGCGATCTGGCCGGCGATCAGGAAGCTGTCTTCAGGATGCAGGAAGCCGAGCACGGCGACGGCGGCATAGACCACGCCGACCAGCAGCAGCGTCTGCTTGCCGCCAAGAATGAACGGCAGGAGCAGTAGCAGCAGGCCGGTGGCCAGATGCACGACGTTGTGCAGGAAGTCGACCCGGAAGATCGCATCTTCGGCCGCGACGATTTTCTGCCCGGGAACAAAGCCCAGGACTCCAACGGCGATAAGAACAAGACCCAGAATGATGCTGATGACTCTTGCAGACATAAGCTCCCCTCCCATTTCGTTCGCGGCCCTTGAGCCGACAAGGTAGACCCACAGCCGAACACTAGCCCGGCTTCAACCAGGGTTCTACAAGTGAATGCATTGCACGGATACGAATGGATGCCGCCAGAGCCAGGGGTTGAATGTCGCACCCATGAGCCCATCAGGTCAGCGCCGCAAGGCCGATTGCCCGCGGTGCCGCTGGTTCCGCCGGCTGGCGCTGGCGGCCATTGGCCTTACGCTGGCGCTGTGGGCCGGGCAGCGCTGGCTGGGATGAGCCCGCGGCAACAAAAAAAGAGCGGCTGAGGAGAACCTCATCCGCCCTTTGAGTTGTGGAGCATCGGAGCAACACGTGGATACCTGGCTTAAGAGCAAGTGCCGTGCCATGGCTTGTGCTCCTGCCGATCCTTTTTCTGCGTCCGAAGCTGATGGATAACCAATCGATAAGGCCAATTGTTCTGCGCTGCGTCGGAGCTAACCGCGATTGGCCCAGGTCGGGATGAGGTGGCCAAGGCTGGCACGGCCCCACAGGACAGCCGCCGGCCCGACGGTTACCGCACCAGCGGCCGAACCGCTCAGCGCCGAGGCAAGCGGACCATGCGCGCGGTAGACATGCAGCGGGTCGCTGACCTGCGACAGCCGGCTGGTCAGCACCGGATTGTCGTCCGAAGCCGTGGCGAAACCCGCCGCTTCTGCTGCTCGCTGCAAGGACTCGATACTCATGACCACGCTCCCACGCCTACTCAGACCGAATGCGACACCCTAGGTAACCACCCTAGGCCAACAGCCTTAATTTCGCATTGAATGTTGCAAAACGGCATCTGTCAATCCTGCAATGCAGAAAATATACTTTATTTGCACCCGGCGACTCTTCCTTCATGGCGCCCGGCGACACCCGTTCCGGGAGCCGGCCGCCGCGCGCGCTAGTGTTCCGTACCATTCAAATGATCCCGATTTGTCATCCTCGGCCTGGTCCCACGGCTGTCCGGGTAAACCTGACACAGCCGATATTTCGTCACCCCACGCAGGCGGGGGTCCAGGCTGAGGATGACACTGATGGGCACCAATGGAATGTGGCAATCCGCTAGCGCGCGCTCAGGCATAGCGCCCGCGTGATATGAATTCGTGCCAATAGCGATTCGTCTGCGCTCGAAACGGATGCTGATCCCATGTTGAAATCCTTACTTCGCAAGGCTGGCGACGTGGCTGGACAGGCTATCGGCCGCCGCGCGGTCGATGTCGGCTGGACCATCCAGGCCGACAAGGCCGGCATGATCTGGGACGACCCGCGCCCGTACCTGCGCAAAATGCCCCGCCCGTCATCGGTCAAATCGGTACAATTGTGTCCCGCCGCGATCGATTTCGACGCACGCAACTTCGTCGTCGACTGCCCGGTCGACATGCATCTGCGCATGAAGATGGACGATGAGAAGGGCCCGCAGGTCATCAACGCGGCGGGCGCGGCCAGCAATGTGCGGCCAAAACATCTCGGCAACATGGTGGTGATCGTCAATCGCAACGAGTGGCGCCACCCCGACCGCCCGATCTTGCAGATCATGACGCCGTATCTGTTCCTGGCCGACGAGCAGGTCTACATGAGCCAGGTCGCGCCCTATCTCGACTACACGGCGCCCGCCTGGCCCGGAGTGCTGATCGGCGGCCGCTTCCCGATCCATATCTGGCCGCGCCACTTGATGTGGGCGTTCGAGTGGTACGACACCAAGCTGGATCTGGTCTTAAAGCGCGGCCAGCCGTGGTTTTACGTCCGCTTCGAGGGCCCCGACCCGTCGCGCCCAATCCGCATCGTGGAAACCGAGATCCGCCCCGAGACGCAGACCTACATCGACAGCATTTCCGGTGTGACCAACTACGTCAACCGCACCTTCTCGCTGTTCGACCGCGCGAAACGGCGCCGGCCCGAGCGGCTGGTCTGGCCGAAGGCGGCACGGACGGGCGAGGCAGGCGAAGGCGGCTGATCGGCCATTCGCGGTTTTTCCCCAAGGGGACGCCTGTCATCCGTTCGACACGGCGTCGGTCAATTGCTAGCATTGACCAGAACCCTTGGAGGAACGTCATGACGATCACACGGCGCGATTTCATGAATGGCGTGGCTTTGACGGTGGCCGCGGGGCTCACCCCTGCGGCCCAGGGGTTTGCGGCCGAGGCGCCCTATCCGCCCGCGCTGACGGGCCTGCGCGGCGCCCATCCCGGCGCCTTCGAGACCGCCCACAAGCTGGCGCGCGATGGCATAAAATTCCCGATCGACGGGCTGCCGGTAGCGGAACGTTACGATCTCGTCATTGTCGGCGGCGGCATCGCCGGGCTCAGCGCGGCCTATTTCTACGCCAGGCAGAAACCCAAGGCATCGATCCTGATCCTGGACAATCACGACGATTTCGGCGGCCATGCCAAGCGCAACGAGTTCACTATCGATGGCAATCTCAGGCTCGGCTACGGTGGCAGCGAGGCCTTCCAGTCGCCGCGCTCGTTGTGGAGCGATGAGGCCAAGGCACTGATCGGAGACCTTGGCGTCGACCTCGCCACTTTCGAGTCCGACAAGGTCTTTCACCGCACGCTTTATCCCGATCTCGGATTGTCGCAGGCCGTGTTCTTCGACAAGGCCAGCTTCGGTGTCGACAAGTTGGTGACCGGCGATCCGGCGCGCGGCGTTGCCGACGACATTCCCGCCGACCGCACCAATGCCCGCAAGCCGGCCGAATTCGTCGCCGATTTCCCGATCTCCGAAGCCAGCCGCAAGCAGATCGTCGCTCTGCTGACCAATACCGCCAGCGTGCTGCCGGGCAAGTCCAAGGACCAGATCACAGCCTATCTCGGCAAGACCAGCTACCGCGACTTCCTGAAGGAAAAGCATCATCTGTCCGACGAGGCGTTGAAATGCTTCCAGGGCCGCAGCCACGATTTCTTCGCCGTCGGCATCGACGCCATTCCCGCCGCCTGGGCCGCCGACACCGGATATCCCGGGTTCGAAGGGCTCGGGTTGGAAAAGGATGCCGCCGCCGCTGCCGAGTTGGAAGAGCCCTATGTGCACCATTTCCCGGACGGCAATGCGGGTCTGGCGCGCCTCTTGGTCAAGGCGCTGGTTCCCGATGTGGCTCCCGGCGCCCTCAACATGCAGGATATCGTGCTTGCGCGCTTCGACTACGCCAAGCTCGACCGGCCCGGCCAGCCGGTGCGCATCCGCCTGTCCTCGACCGTCACCAGCGTCGCCAACGGCAAAGACGGCGTCGACATTGGCTATGTCTCCGGCGACAAGCCGACGCGGATCGCCGCCGGCGCGGTCATCATGGCCGGCAACCTCAACATCATTCCGTATGTCATTCCAACGCTGCCGGAAGATCAGCGCAAGGCGCTTGCCGAAGGCGTGCGCTCGCCGCTGGTCTACACCAATGTGCTGATCCGCAACTGGCAGAGCTTCGTGAAGCTCGGTACCCATTCGATCCTGGCGCCGATGGCGTTCTTTGCGCTGACCAAGCTCGACTACCCGGTGAGCCTGGGCGGCTATGCGTTCGATCGCAAGCCCGAGCAGCCGATGGTGCTGCATCTGGTGCACGTGCCAACCGAGGCCAATGCCGGATTGTCCTCGCGCGATCAGGCGCGCATCGGCCGGGCCAAGCTCTACGAAGTGACCTTCGCCGATTTCGAGGCGAAAATCCGCGAGCAGCTGACCGCCATGCTTGGCCCCGGCGGTTTCGATGCCGCGCGCGACATCGCTGCCATCACGGTCAACCGCTGGCCGCATGGCTATGCCTACGCAATCAATCCTTTGGCGGATGACGAGGACGCTTTCGAAGCCATCAAGACCGCTGCCAAACGCCCGTTCGGCAAGATCGCGTTCGGCTCCTCGGATACGGCCTGGGATGCCTACGCCCATGCCGCCATCGCCGAGGCCAGGCGCGCTGTCGACGACGCTCTCAAATTCGGGTGACGGTACCTCTAATACCAGCCAAGCGATGGTTTGAATCGCACTCAGAAGCGGGGCGCACAGCAGTGCGCCCGTCTCAAAGCTTGCCGTGCTGCCCGACGGGCGCACTGCTGTG